>NZ_JBMSED010000003.1:0-339243 GCF_049446195.1 Paracoccus sp. KR1-242 | reverse complement strand
TACGTTGTCCTTTACGCTGTGCTTTGCTGTCTGGACTATTTTTTCGATCATCGGAATTACCATCAAGGATGAACTCGGCCTGTCCGAGTTCCAATATGGGTTGCTGATTGCGACCCCCGTGCTGACCGGTTCGCTGACGCGGCTGATCCTGGGCGTCTGGACCGAGCGCTTTGGCGGGCGCCTGGTCTTTTCGCTGCAGATGATCCTGACCGGGCTTGCAACCTACGCGCTGACCTGGGCCAACAGCTATGAAACCTTCCTGCTTGCCGCGCTTGGCGTCGGGCTTGCGGGCGGTTCGTTCATCATTGGCGTCGCCTATGTCTCGAAGTGGTTTCCTGCCGAGAAGCAGGGGCTGGCGCTTGGCACCTTCGGCATGGGGAACGTCGGCGCGGCCGTCACCAAGTTCCTTGCACCCTTCGTCCTGATCGCAATGGGCTGGCAGGGCGTGGCCGAGATCTGGGCCGCCGCCATCGCGCTGATGGGCGTGGCCTTCTTCCTTCTGGCGAAGGATGATCCGGATTTCGCCGACCGTCGTGCGCGCGGGATCAAGGCGCCATCCCTGGCCGAGCAGTTCGCGCCCCTGAAGAACCTGCAGGTCTGGCGCTTCTCGCTTTACTATTTCTTCGTCTTCGGCGGCTTTGTCGCGCTGGCGCTGTGGCTTCCGCATTATCTGGTCGCGGTCTATGGCGTCGATCTGCGGACAGCCGGGATGGCGGCCGCGGCCTTCAGCCTGTCGGCCAGCCTGTTCCGGGCCTATGGCGGGTCGCTGTCGGATCGCTTCGGCGCTCGGACGGTGATGTACTGGACCTTCGGTTTCGCGATCCTGTTCCTGTTCATGCTGTCCTATCCGCCGACGGACTACGTCATCCACGGCAAGAATGGCGCCATCGCCTTCTCGACGCAGATGGACCTGTGGCCCTTTGTCGGCACGCTGTTCGCGCTCGGCTTCTTCATGAGCCTCGGCAAGGCCGCGATCTTCAAGCATATCCCGGTCTATTATCCGAACCACGTTGGCGCGGTCGGCGGTCTGGTCGGGATGATCGGCGGTCTGGGCGGCTTCATCCTGCCCATCGTCTTTGGCGCGCTGCTGGACCTGACCGGGGTCTATACCTCGTGCTTCGTGCTGCTGCTGCTGGTCGTCCTTGTCTCGTTGGCCTGGATGCACCTGTCGATCCGCGCGATGGAGCGGGAGGCCCATGGCAAGGCGCTGGACCAGCTGCCGACCTTCCCCGAACTGGCCGAGGTCCATACCCCCGGCAAGACCGAAATGCCCCGCGTGATGCAGGACTGGCGCCCCGAGGATCCCGAGTTCTGGGAAAGCACCGGCAAGCGGATCGCCAAGCGCAACCTGTGGATCTCGATCCCGGCGCTGCTTCTGGCCTTCGCGGTCTGGATGGTCTGGTCGGTCGTCATCGCGCGACTGCCCGCCATCGGCTTCAACTTCACGCAGGACCAGCTGTTCTGGCTGGCGGCGCTGCCCGCGCTGTCGGGCGCAACGTTGCGCATCTTCTACAGCTTCATGGTGCCGATCTTTGGCGGCAGGCTGTGGACGACCATCTCGACCGCGTCGCTGCTGATCCCGGCCATGGGCATCGGCTACGCCGTGCAGAACCCCGAGACCCCCTATCTGATTTTCGTCGTGCTGGCGCTGCTTTGCGGCCTGGGTGGGGGCAACTTCTCGTCCTCGATGGCGAATATCGGCTTCTTCTTCCCGCGTTCGGAAAAGGGCAACGCGATGGCCCTGAATGCCGGGCTTGGCAACCTGGGCGTCTCGCTGATGCAGTTCCTGGTGCCGGTGGTGATCACTGCCGGGGTCTTCGGCGCCCTTGGCGGCCAGCCCCAGCAGCTTACCGATGGCGGTCAGGTCTGGATGCAGAACGCGGGCTTTGTCTGGGTTCCCTTCATCCTGATGTCGACGGTCGCCGCCTGGCTGGGGATGAACGACATCGCCGACGCGAAAGCCAGCTTCCGTGAACAGGCGGTGATCTTTACCCGCAAGCACAACTGGATCATGTGCCTGCTGTATACCGGCACCTTCGGCAGCTTCATCGGGTATTCCGCCGCCTTCCCAATGCTGACCAAGCTGGCTTTCCCCGAGGTCAACGCCCTGCAATTTGCGTTCCTTGGACCGTTGATCGGTGCGCTCAGCCGGGCTGGCAGTGGCTGGCTGGCGGACCGGGTCGGGGGCGGCCGCGTGACTTTCTGGGTCTTCATCGGAATGATCGCCTCGGTCCTCGTGATCATCCAGGGTCTCAGCATCACCTCGTTCGCGCTGTTCTTTGCGGGCTTCATGGCGCTGTTCTTCTTCTCGGGCGTGGGCAACTCGTCCACGTTCCAGATGATCCCCGTCATCATGCGCAAAGAGGTTGCCCGCATCTTCCCGCAGGCTGACGCCGACGAACGTCGCCGCCATGCCGAGCGTGAATCGGCCGCCATCGTCGCTTTCACGGCCGCGATCGGGGGATATGGCGGGTTCTTCATTCCGAAAGCCTTCGGAAGCTCGATCCACCTGACGGGCGGTGCCGAAGCGGCGCTCGTGGGCTTCCTGATCTTCTACATCATCTGCATCGCCGTCACCTGGGGCATCTATACGCGCCGCGGCGGCATGCTTCACGACATCGAACACGGGCGCGCGGTCACGGCCGCCCCCGCCGAATAACCCCGAAACGGAGAGAGCCATGAGCCATCTTCTGGATCGCCTGAATTTTCTGACCAGCCTGCGCAAGGACACTTTCGCAGACGGTCACGGGCAGACCACCATTGAGAACCGCGATTGGGAGGACACCTATCGCAAGCGTTGGCGCCACGACAAAATCGTACGCTCGACCCACGGGGTAAACTGCACCGGTTCCTGTTCCTGGAAGATCTACGTCAAGTCCGGCATCGTGACCTGGGAGACGCAGCAGACCGACTATCCGCGCACGCGTCCCGACCTGCCCAACCACGAACCGCGCGGCTGCGCGCGGGGCGCAAGCTACAGCTGGTATCTTTACAGTGCGAACCGGGTGAAGACGCCACTGATCCGGGCGCGCCTGATGCGGCTATGGCGCGAAAAGCGCAAATCCATGACCCCGATCCAGGCCTGGACCGCGATCCAGGACGATCCCGAGGCGCGCAAAAGCTATACCCGCGTCCGCGGCAAGGGCGGCTTCGTCCGCGCAAGCTGGGAAGAAGCGACCGAGATCGTCGCCGCGGCCAACGCCTATACCGCCAAGAAATACGGCCCGGACCGGGTTTTCGGCTTCTCGCCCATTCCGGCCATGTCGATGGTGTCCTATGCCGCGGGCACGCGTTACCTGTCCTTGCTGGGCGGCACCTGCCTGTCCTTCTATGACTGGTATTGCGACCTGCCGCCCGCCAGCCCCCAGACCTGGGGCGAACAGACCGACGTGCCGGAATCGGCCGACTGGTACAATGCGGGCTATCTGATCCTGTGGGGCTCGAACGTGCCGCAGACGCGCACGCCCGACGCGCATTTCTATACCGAGTCGCGCTACAAGGGCACCAAGTCTGCCGTGATCTGCCCCGACTATTCCGAGGCCGCGAAGTTCAGCGATATCTGGTTGAACGCCAAGCAAGGCACAGACTCAGCGATCGGCATGGCCTTTGGTCACGTCATCCTGCGCGAATATCACCTGGACCGTCAGGCCGAGTATTTCGAGGATTACTGCCGCCGCTATTCCGATATGCCGATGCTGGTGCGTCTGGATGAACAGGACGGCCGTCTTGTTCCCGGTCGGCAGCTGCGCGCCTCGGACTTCGATGGCGGGCTGGGCCAGGCCAACAACCCCGACTGGAAGACCGTCGCCATTGACGAGACCACGGGCAATGTCGTGGTCCCGAACGGGTCGATCGGCTTTCGCTGGGGCGAGCAGGGCAAGTGGAACCTTGAAGCGAAATCCGGCAAGGACGATGTCCGCCTGAAGATGAGCCTGATCCTCGACGAGGATCGGGACGACGTTGCCGCCGTGGACTTCCCATGGTTCGGCGGTGCCGCTGTCAACGGTTTCGTCCGCGACGACCGCGGCGAGATCCTGACCCGCAACGTGCCGGTCAAACGGATGCAGCTGGCCGATGGCAGCGAGGCGCTGGTTGCGACGGTCTTTGACCTGTTCTGCGCCAACTACAGCCTCGACCGCGGGTTGGGTGGCGAGAATGTCGCCAGCAGCTATGACGACGACGTGCCCTTCACCCCCGCCTGGGCCGAAAAGATCACCGGCGTCCGCCGCGACAAGATCATTCAGGTGGCCCGCGAATTCGCCACGAACGCCGAAAAGACCAATGGCCGCAGCATGGTCATCATTGGCGCGGGGATGAACCACTGGTTCCACATGGACATGAGCTATCGCTCGATCATCAACATGTTGGTGATGTGCGGTTGCGTCGGGCAGTCCGGCGGTGGCTGGGCCCACTATGTCGGGCAGGAAAAACTGCGCCCGCAGACCGGCTGGACGGCGCTGGCCTTTGCGCTGGATTGGCACCGCCCGCCGCGTCACATGAACGGCACCAGTGCCTTCTATGCCCATACCGATCAATGGCGCTATGAAACCGTGACGGCGCGCGAGCTGCTGTCGCCCACTGCGCCGAAAGGCGATTGGGATAAGCTTAGCCTGATCGACTACAACATCCGGGCGGAACGGATGGGCTGGTTGCCCTCGGCCCCGCAACTGCGCACCAACCCGCTTGAGGTCGGGCGCGCCGCCAAGGCCGAAGGCATCGAGGTCAAGGACTATGTCGCCCGCGGGCTGAAATCCGGCTCGCTGGAAATGTCCTGTGTCGATCCCGATGCGCCCGAAAACTGGCCGCGCAACATGTTCGTCTGGCGTTCGAACCTGCTGGGGTCGTCGGGCAAGGGGCATGAATATTTCCTCAAGCACCTTCTGGGCGCCGATCACGGCGTGCAGGGCAAGGATCTGGGCGAGGAAGGCGGCGCGAAGCCGGTCGAGGCTGTCTGGCACGACAAGGCGCCGGAAGGAAAGCTGGACCTGCTGGTGACCATCGACTTCCGCATGTCGACCACCGCCGTCTATGCCGACATCGTCCTGCCGACCGCCAGCTGGTACGAAAAGGATGACATGAACACGTCGGACATGCATCCGTTCATCCACCCGCTGCAGGCGGCTGTCGATCCGGCCTACGAGTCGAAGTCGGACTGGGAGATCTTCAAGTCGATCGCGAAGAAGTTCTCGGAAATCGCGCCCGAGGTGCTGGGGGTCGAAACCGACGTGGTGCAGCTGCCCTTGCAGCACGACACCCCGGACGAGGTTCGCCAGCCCTTCGTCGCCGACTGGAAACGCGACCAATGTGACCTGATCCCCGGCCAGACCGCGCCGAACTACATCGAGATCACGCGGGATTATCCGAATATCTACAAGCGTTTCACCGCGCTTGGCCCGCTGATGGAGAAGGTCGGCAACGGCGGCAAGGGCATCTCGTGGGATACCCGTGACGAGGTGCACCACCTGCAGGCCCTGAATGGCACCGTGACCGAGGCGGGTCCGACCAAGGGCATGGCCCGGATCGAAACCGCCATCGACGCGGCCGAAGTGATCCTGATGCTTGCGCCGGAAACCAACGGCGAGGTGGCCGTGAAGGCATGGGAGGCGCTGAGCCGCACGACCGGCCTTAGCCACAAGCACCTGGCCGAGGTCAAGGAAGACGAAAAGATCCGCTTCCGCGACATCGCGGCCCAGCCTCGCAAGATCATCTCGTCTCCGACCTGGTCGGGCATCGAAAGCGAAGAGGTCTGCTATAACGCCGGCTGGACCAACGTGCATGAGCTGATCCCGTGGCGGACCGTTTCGGGTCGGCAGCAGCTTTACCAGGACCACGAATGGATGCGCGCCTTTGGCGAGGGCTTTGTGACCTGGCGGCCGCCGGTAGACCTGAAAACGGTCGGCCATCACGCGACCAAGTCGCTTGGCTCCAGCGAAAAGCACGTCGTGCTGAACTTCATCACGCCGCACCAGAAATGGGGCATCCATTCGACCTATACCGACAACCTGCTGATGCTGACGCTGAACCGCGGTGGTCCGGTGGTCTGGATCTCGGAAGTGGATGCGAAAAAGGCCGGGTTGGTCGACAACGACTGGATCGAGGTCTTCAACACGAACGGCGTTCTGACCGCGCGGGCGGTGGTTAGCCAGCGGATGCGCGAAGGCACGGCTTTCATGTATCACGCCCAGGAAAAGATCGTGAACACCCCCGGCAGCCAGATCACCAACCTGCGCGGCGGGATCCACAACTCGGTCACCCGCGTCGTGCTGAAGCCTACGCACATGATCGGCGGCTATGCCCAGCTCAGCTATGGCTTCAACTACTATGGCACGGTCGGGGCGAACCGGGACGAGTTCGTGATCGTACGGAAGATGAACAAGGTGGACTGGCTTGACCGTCCGCTGGATGACCAGCCCGCAACCCAAGCTCCGGAGGCAGCGGAATGAAAGTACGTGCGCAAATCGGCATGGTGCTCAATCTTGACAAGTGCATCGGCTGTCACACCTGTTCGGTGACCTGCAAGAACGTCTGGACCTCACGCGAGGGGGTTGAATACGCTTGGTTCAACAACGTCGAGACCAAGCCCGGCATCGGCTATCCCAAGGACTGGGAAAACCAGAAGCGCTGGAACGGCGGCTGGACCCGGACCAAGTCCGGGCACCTGCAGCCCAAGCAGGGCGGCAAGTGGCGGATCCTGGCGAATATCTTCGCCAACCCGGACCTGCCCGAAATCGACGATTTCTATGAACCCTTCGATTTCGATTATGACCACCTGAAATCCGCCCCCGAGATGGAGGCGTTCCCGACCGCTCGTCCGCGCTCGATGATCTCGGGCGAGCGGATCGAGAAGATCGAATGGGGCCCGAACTGGGAGGAAATCCTGGGCGGCGAATTCGAGAAGCGGTCCAAGGACTACAACTTCGAAGGCGTCCAGAAAGACATCTACGGTGAATATGAAAACACCTTCATGATGTATCTGCCGCGCCTGTGCGAGCACTGCCTCAACCCCGCCTGCGTGGCGTCCTGCCCGTCGGGCGCGATCTACAAGCGCGAGGATGACGGCGTCGTCCTGATCGACCAGGAGAAGTGCCGCGGCTGGCGGATGTGCGTTTCGGGCTGCCCCTACAAGAAGATCTATTACAACTGGTCTTCGGGCAAATCCGAGAAGTGCATCCTTTGCTATCCACGCCTTGAATCCGGCCAGCCTACGGTCTGTTCGGAAACCTGCGTCGGCCGCATCCGCTATCTGGGGGTGATGCTTTACGACGCCGACAAGATCGCCGAGGCCGCCGCGACCGAGTCCGAAATGGACCTTTACGACGCACAGTTGGGCGTCTTCCTTGACCCGAACGACCCCGAGGTGATCGCGGCCGCCCGTGCCGAGGGCGTGCCCGAGGACTGGATCCGCGGCGCGCAGAACTCGCCCATATGGAAGATGGCGATGGAGTGGAAGATCGCCTTCCCGCTGCATCCGGAATACCGGACCCTGCCGATGGTGTGGTATGTGCCGCCGCTGTCCCCGATCCAGAACGCCGCCGAGGCGGGGCGGATCTCGGCGCAGGACGACATGCCCGACGTGCGTTCGCTGCGCATTCCGCTGCGCTATCTGGCGAACATGCTGACGGCAGGGGACGAGGCCCCGGTCGCCGCTGCGCTGGAACGGATGCTGGCGATGCGCAGCTACATGCGTTCGAAAACCGTCGACGGCGTGGTGAACCTGGGCGTTGCCCAGCGTGTCGGCCTGACCCCGCTGCAGATCGACGAGATGTACAACCTGCTTGCCATTGCGAATTACGAAGACCGCTTCGTCATTCCCACCACCCACCGTGAAATGGTCGAGGACGCCTATGACCTTCGCGGCGGCGGGTGCAGCTTTACCGACGGCAACGGCTGCTCGTCGGGCCACAGCACCGGCAAGCTTTTCTCGGGCAAGAAATTCCGCAGCCCGCAGGAGTTCATTTCATGAAGACCTTCAAGGTTCTTTCCCTGCTTCTGACCTATCCCACGTCAGAACTGCAGGCCGCCATCCCCGAATTGCGCGCTGCGCTGCTGGAGGATGGGCTGCTTGGACCGAAGCGGATCGAGGATTTGACCCCGCTTCTGACCCAACTCGCGAAGAATGACATCTACGACCTGCAGGAACGCTATGTCCTGTTGTTCGACCGCTCGCGCACGCTGTCGCTGAACCTGTTCGAGCATATCCACGGCGAAAGCCGTGACCGCGGCGGCGCGATGGTCGATCTGCTTGAGACCTATCGTGCGGGCGGCTTCGACCTGGGCGGGACCGAACTCCCCGACCACCTGCCGGTGCTGCTGGAATTCCTGTCGACCCGTCCCCTGGACGAGGCACGCGAGATCCTGCGCGACGCCGGTCATATCCTGGTCGCGCTTGGCGAAAGGCTGATCCGGCGCGAATCCGTCTATGCCGCTGTCCTTGAGGCTCTGACCGCCGTCGCCGAAGCCGACCCGGAAACCGAAGAGGTCGAGACCCTGCTGGCCGTCAAGGACGACGATCCCGAGGATCTGGCCGCCCTGGACGCCGTCTGGGCAGAGGCGCAAGTGACCTTTGGTCCCGATCCGAATGCCGGCTGCCCGGTCAGCCGCGATATTCTTGCCCGCATGGACCCCGTGCCCGCACGCAATGCGGCCGGGACCGCCAGCTGAGGAGGCCCAGATGCACAATTTCCTGTTCGGGGTATATCCCTATATCGCCATCACCATCATGGTCTTCGGCTCGATCGTTCGCTATGAGCGCGATCCCTATACTTGGAAATCATCCTCCAGCCAGCTTCTGCGACGCAAGCAGTTCGTCATCGGTTCCGTCCTGTTCCATCTTGGCGTGCTGGTGATCCTTGGCGGGCACCTGGTCGGGCTGCTGACCCCGGTCTGGATTTTCGAGGCTTTCGGCATCAGCCATGAGGCCAAGCAGATCCTGGCCATGGCGGCTGGCGGCATTGCCGGCGTGATGGCCTGGATCGGCGGCATGATCCTGCTGCACCGTCGCCTGACGGACCCGCGAATCCGCGCGAATTCGACCATCGCCGACAGCGGCATCCTGATCTTGCTGATGGTGCAGTTGACGCTGGGGCTGTGCACGATCTTCGTTTCCGCGCAGCATCTGGACGGTGGCGAGATGATCCGGTTCATGAACTGGGCTCAGGCGATCGCCTATTTCGGAGCCGATCCGGCTTCGTATGTCGAAGGCGCATCGTGGATCTTCCAAGCGCATATCCTGTTGGGCCTGACGATCTTCCTGGTGTTCCCCTTCACGCGACTGGTGCATATGCTGTCGGCGCCGGTGCGTTACCTGTGGCGGCCGGGCTATCAGATCGTTCGCTCGAAACGCGACGCGCGAGAGAATGTCGGCCTGCGTCCGATGTCGCGTGATCTGGCGACGCGCGAGGCTGTGGCCCGCAAGGTCGCGGCGCATGACATGGCCCGCCAGCATCCTGCGCAACAATCGGTGGAGTGATGGCCGTGGACATGAAACCGCTGCTTCCCCCCGTTACCGTCAACGGCGTGACCATCAGCGCCGAGCGCATCGCGGCCGAGGCGCAGAACCATCCTGCCCCCAAGGGCAAGCCCGGGCTGGCCTGGAAGGCCGCGGCCCGTGCGCTTGCCCTGCGCGAGATCCTGCTGCAAGAGGCCAGGGCGCGCGGTCTGGACCCCGATCCGGTCGAGGTTGCCCCCGGCCAGTGGGAGGTCGAGGACGAGGCGCTGATCCGCCAGCTTCTGGACGGCGCCATCGACCCCGAAACCCCGGATGAGGGCGCCCTGCGCGCCCTTTACGAGGCACATCCAGAACGGTTTCGTGCGCCTTCCCTGTTCGAGGCGGCGCATATCCTGTTCCCCGCTGCCGCAGGAGACCTTGCCGCCCGCGCCATCGCGCGCGACGCCGCAATGCAGATCCTGGCCGAATTGCGCAAGTCGCCGCGCAGTTTCGCCAAGCTGGCGGCGCAGCACAGCGCCTGTTCATCGCGCGAGAATGGCGGGATCCTGGGGCAACTGTCCTCGGGAGATACCGTGCCGGAATTCGAGGCCGCTCTGGCCACGATGGAGGAAGGCGCGATCAGCGAGCCGGTCGAAAGCCGCTACGGTTTCCATCTGATCCGGCTGGACGCCAGGGCGCGGGGCGAGGTTCTGCCCTTCGAGGCAGTGCTTCCGCATCTGCGAGAGGCCCGTGAAAAGGCCGCGTGGGTCGCGGCCAGCCGCGCCTTCATCGCCGGGCTGGTGGCCCGCGCCGATGTCTCGGGCGTGTCGTTGGCCGAGCAAGGAGCCGACGCATGAAGCTAGCCTATGTCACCCTGACCGGTCGCGGGGCGATCGACGCGCTGCTGATGCAGGTGGTGACCGGGCTGGAGGCCGAGGGGCTTCAACTGGCCGGCACGGTGCAAAGCAACATCGAGCGGCCGGACCGGCCCCGTTGCGACATGGACCTGCGGCTGCTGCCGGACGGTCCCACGGTCCGCATCAGCGTGGATCGGGGGGCCGAGGCACGCGGCTGCCGGCTGGATGCCGATGCGCTTGAGCAATCGGTGGTCTGGACGACCCGGGCGCTGGATCGTGCCGAGTTCCTTGTCGTCAACAAGTTCGGCAAGCAGGAGGCCGAGGGCAGGGGCCTTGCCCCCACCATCGCCGAGGCGTTGGATCGCGGCCTGCCGGTTCTGGTCGGGGTGAACGGGCTGAACCTGCCGCCATTCCTTGAGTTTTCGGGCGGATTGGCACAGGCCCTGCCGCCGGATCCACAGGTGATCCGCGACTGGTGCCTGGCCGCCCGTATCAAGGCGACCGCGGCCTAGGGCCGGGTCGCTGAACCCCCGCACGAAAGCGCCGCTTCCGCATGGGGGCGGTTTTGCCCGTCAGAAGGTGCGGGACAGGGTCAGGGTGATTTCCCGGCCTTCGCCTTGTGCGCAGCCGCTGCCATAGACGGTGCAGGTGGCGTAGTAGTCCTTGTCAAAAAGGTTGGTGACGTTCAGCGCTGCGGTGTAGTCGTCCCAGCTGTAGCGCGCGGCCATGTCGGCCAGCATATGGGAATCGACGCGGCGGCTGTTGGCATTGTCCGCCCAGGTCTTGCCGACATAGCGCAGGCCACCACCCAGGCTGAGACCCTTGACCGTGTTCGAGAAGTCATACTCCGCCCAGACGGATGCGGCGTGTTTCGGCACCATCGCGGGCTCATTGCCCTCATCCCCGTCTTCCGAGCTGAGAACCTTGGCGTCGATATAGCTGTAGCCCGCGATCAGCGACAGTTGCTCGGTCAGTTGGCCACGCGCCTCAAGCTCCAGCCCGCGGTGACGGACCTCTCCGGTCTGGATCTGGAAGTTGGGGTTCACCGGATCCGCGGTCAGGACGTTCGACTTCTCGATGCTGTACAGCGCCGCGGCAAGTTGCAGGTTCGACCCCGCGGGCTGGTAGCGCAACCCGGCCTCGATCTGCTTGCCTTCGGTTGGCTGGAACTGTTCGCCGTCGAAGGTCTGGCCGACATTCACGGTGAAGCTTTCGCCATAGCTGGCATAGGGCACGAAGCCGTTGCCCAGGTCCCAGGTCGCGCCCAGCATCCCGGTGGTGGCACTGTCCTTTTGATAGGAATCCATGCCGTAAAGCCGGTCGTCGGTCTCGTTTTCGACCCACGAGCGGCGCAACCCGGCCGTGACCGTCACGCCATTGCCGAAGCGGATGTGATCCTGTGCGTAGATGCCCTTTTCCAGCACCTCGGTCCTGCCGTCGTTGAAGGGGGCAGGATCGGCAACGGGCTGGTCGAAGTTCAGATCCGACAGCGGGATGTTGTAGTCCATCCCGAAGCCCATGCCGCCGTCCCGGACCTGCTTGGTCAGATCGACGCCAACGGTCAGCACATGTTCGGCAGTGCCCATGCGGCCGCGATATTCAAGCTGGTTGTCCAGCGCCCAGTAGCGCGCCTTCTCGTCCACGGTGAAGGCGGTATAGTTCAGCGACGGCGGCAGCGGCGCGCCCGGCGTCAGGCCGCTGGAATAAAGGTGGTTGTAGTCGGTCGTCTGGCGGGCATAGCGGAAGTTCTGGCGCACCAGCAGGCTGTCGTTGAACTCATGTTCTGCCTGCCAGCCGATACTGGCCTGTTCGGTGTCGAACTTGTTCCAGGGATGTTGGGTGTTCAGGAAATCCCAGGGCAGGGTGCCGTTGGATGTGTCATAATCCTCGCCCGCGACGGGGACCATGCTGTTCGGCATCATCCTGTCTTTCTGCCAATGCGCCAGGAAGGTGATCGAGGTCGCATCGGTGGGCGCCCAGGTGACGCCAAGGGCCAGCAGGTTGCGGTCATCCTGCGAATTCTCGATCGAATTGGCGCCGTCCCGCACCAGCCCGGTCAGACGCCAGGACAGCGTCTTGTCGGCGTTGACGTCACCCCAGTCCACGGCCAGTTCGGCGGTGTCATGCGAGCCATAGGACAGCCGTGCCTCGCCCAGATGTTCGAATGTCGGGCGCTTGGTGATCATGTTGACCATCCCTGCCACGTCATTCTGGCCGTAAAGCACCGAGGCCGGCCCCTTCAGCACGTCGATGCGCTGGATCATGTAGGGATCGACCTTGAAGCCGGTGAAGCTTTGCGCCTTGTTGATCAGCCCGTCGCGGAACAGGCCATAGACGCCCACGTCGAAGCCCCGGATGGTGAACTGGTCGAAGCGGTCATCCATCCCCCAGGTCGAAGCGACGACGCCGGGAACATAGGCCAGCGCGTCCTCGATCTGGACGGGGTCGCGGTCGACCAGCTCCTGCTCGGTGACGGTGTTGACGGTCATTGGAACTTCGGTCAGCGGCGCACCGGATTTAAGGCCGGTCGCGGTCGTCGTCACGGTATAGCCGGTGCCGCCCGAAACGGGCGAGGCCTGGCCTTGCAGGATCACGGGGTCAAGCGTCACGGCGTCCTGCGCAAGCAGCGGACAGGGCGTGAGCGCCGAAGCGGTCAGCAGCAGCGCCAACCGGGGTCGCCGGGCAAGGGTCGCAAACAGGGAATTGGTCATGATGGTCCGGTCGGTCTGCCACGCGTTGAAAGCCCCGTGGGAACGGGTTGCGCGGGGGTCATTGGATGTGACGGGCGCGTGGGCTCGCCGATTGCCGCCGGGGTTGCGCGGATGCGCTGCCTTGGTCGTCACGCTTCTGTGACCCCCGGCGGGTCAAGTCAAGGTGTCTGTTCCGCGGGCGTCGCGGGATCGCCGTCGGACGCCGCGGCCAACAGGCGGGTCAGAGGTTCCAATGCCCATTCGATGGACAAGGGCGACTGAAAGGCCATTGCGCCCATCATATCGGGGCTGGCCCATATCGCCCGGCCCTCGCGCGCGGCGCGGGTGTTGCGCCAGGCGGGGAGGGCCTCGATCGCCTGGCGCGTGGGCGCCTCGACCAGCCACAGGATTACATCGAGGTCGAACAAATCGAACCGTTCGGGGCTGACCTGAAAGCGATCGGTATCCCCGACCAGTTTGTCGAACTCGGGCGGAGTCCGGACACCGAAGGATGTCAGCAATCGGTTCGCGCCATCCAGGCTGCGATAGCCGACGATCTGGCCATTGTTGAAATAGGCGGCGGTGCCGGACAGGCCCCGGAACTGGGGATGCGCCGTCACGGCGGCATCGATCTTTGCGCCGATGCGGTCGATCACCTCCTCCGCTTTCGCCTCGCGTCCGGTGGCCTGGGCGATCAGCCGAAGCTCGGCATCCCAGGGCGCGCCCCAAAGCGGGAATTCGGCGGGCGGGCCCACCACCGGGGCGATCTCGGACAGCTGGGCATAGGTCTGCGGGTCCATGGGTGCATAGGTTGCAAGGATCAGGTCCGGCTCCATCCCCCAGGCCCATTCCACGTCGATCTCGAACCCTTTCTGGACATCCGGGGTGGCCCCGACGGCCTGCCGCGCCTCCTCGGCCCAGGGACCGGTGGCAAAGGGATGCTCGCCGAACCAGTCATGGACACCGACCGGGGCGATCCCCAGCGCATACAGGTAATCCTGTTCGTGATAGCCGACCGAGACGATGCGTTTCACCTTGTCGGGATCGACCCGCGTTTCGCCAAAGGCGTGATGCAGGGTAATTTCCTTGGCCAAGGCGGGCTGGGCCAGAACGGCAAAGGCGGCAAGAAGCAGGGCGCGGGGCATGGCGGCATCCTTGGAAGTGGTCCTTGCCTTGCGCGCCAGCGCTGGGTCACACGGGGCTAGCCGCTGCGATTGCCCCGGTCAAGGCGCTTGACCCCGGCTCGCCATAGCTGCAAGCAGGCGCGCAAAGGGCCAGCCCGTCGCCAGCCACCACTGCAGCGTTCCCGGCCGGAGTCCCACTTGCGCCTTTTTCCCCGCCTTGCCCTGATGTGGCTTGCCGTGTCGGCGGGATTTGTCGCGGCGCTGTGCCTTGGCGCGCAGGATTATTCGCCAAGGCTGCTATGGTCGGCGCTTGCTGCCTATGATCCCACGGACCCCGCACAGGCGATCATCCGGGAAATGCGCCTGCCCCGCGCAATCGCGGCGCTGGTGATCGGCGCGGCGTTGGCCGTGGCCGGAGTGGTGATGCAGGCGATGGCGCGCAATCCGTTGGCAGATCCCGGCCTGACGGGCGTCAACGCAGGCGCGGCACTGGCTGTGGTTCTGGGCCTGTTCTGGCTGGGTGCCCTGCCGCAACTGGGGATCGTCGGGCTGGCCCTGGCGGGCGCGGCGCTGGCGACGGTCCTGGTGCGGCTATTGGCTGGCGGCGGCGACAACACCCTGCGGCTGCCCTTGGCCGGGGCTGCCTTTGCCAGCCTTTGCATGGCGCTGGTCGCGCTGATCGTCCTGCTGAACCCCGAGGCGCGCAACATCTATCGCTTCTGGATGGTCGGTTCGCTTGCCATGGCGCAACCCCCTGCGCTGGCGGTTCTGGGACCGGTCGCCGCGGTCGGGATCCTGATCGCAGCCATCGCCGCGCGCCAGATCGAGGCGATGATGCTGGGGGCCGAGATGGGACGCGCTCTTGGCCTCAGCGTCGGCCGGGTGCTGGGGCTTGGCCTTGCGGCGGTGGCGCTGACCGCCGGTGCGAGCGTCGCGATCGCAGGTCCGGTCGGCTTCATCGGGCTGATCGCCCCACACATGGCACGCCGCGCGGCAAGGGGGGCCAGTCTGACGCAGCAGGTTGCCCTGGCCTGCCCGGTCGGTGCGGGTCTTGCGGTCCTGGCCGATCTCGCCGGACGATGGCTTGCCCGCCCGGCAGAGATGCAGCTGGGCATTGTTCTGGCCATGATCGGCGCGCCCGCCTTCATGCTTCTGGTCCGGCGCATGTTGCGAGAAACCGCATGAGGTTTGTCGCGCTGATCCTGTTGATCCTTGCGCTGGCCGTCCTGTCGCTGTCGGTCGGCAGGACATGGCTTTCGCCAGCCGAGCTTGTCCACGCGCTTGCCGACCCCGAGGGTGCGGGGCGCATGATCTGGCGGCTGCGAATGCCGCGCCTTCTTCTTGGGTTGGTGGCGGGGGCCGGGTTCGGGTTGGTCGGGCTGGTCTTTCAGACCCTGCTGCGCAACCCGCTGGCCTCTCCGGACGTGATTGGCGTGTCGCAGGGCTCGGCCTGCGGAGCGGTCGCGGCCTTGCTGCTGGGCGCACCGGTGATGATCGGTGCCTGGGCCGGTGGGCTGGTCGCGGTCGCAGCGCTTGGCTGGCTGGCCGCGCATCCCCGGCTGGGGATCGAGCCGCGCGCCGTCGTCCTGCAGGGCCTTGCGCTTGGCATCTTTGCCGGAGCGGGAACCGAGGCGCTGATCCTGCGCATGGGCGACAGCAACGCGGGCATGGCGATGACCTGGCTCAGCGGGACGCTGAATGGCGCGGGTTGGCCCGAACTGGGGCGCGCCCTGTGGCTACTGCCGCTGATGGTGCCGCTGCTGCTCTCGGGTCGGGTGCTGGACCGGCTGGAGCTGGGCGACGATCTTGCCCGCGCGCTTGGCCTGCCGGTCGGTCAGCTGCGAGCGGGGCTGGGCCTTGTGGCGGCCCTGCTCACGGCAGGTGTCGTATCGGTCTGTGGCCCGATGGGCTTCGTCGCCCTGGCCGCGGGCCCGGTCGGGCGGCTGGTCGCGGGTGGACGACCCAGCCCGCTTGCCGCGATGCTGGCGGGCGCGGCCTTTGTCACGCTGGCCGATTGCCTGTCCCGCGCCATCTCGCCGGCGGCGCTGCTGCCGACGGGACTTTACACTGCGCTGATCGGTGCGCCGGTCCTGATCCTGACCGTTCGCCGCATGGCGCGCGGCTGAAGCGAAGGAAGCCCCATGCCCTTTGAAATCCGCAAGCTTTCGGTCAGCCTTGGCGGAACGCGCATCCTGCATGACGTTGATTGCACGCTTCCGCCCCGTGGCATCACCGGCATCATCGGCGCGAATGGCAGCGGCAAGACCACGCTGCTGCGCGCGCTGGCCCGGCTGCTTCTGCCGGAAAGCGGGCAGGTTCTGCATCAGGGACAGGATATCGCCCGTCTGTCCGCGCGTGGACGGGCCCGCCGCATCGCGATGTTACCACAAACCGCATCTGCGCCGCCCGGACTGACGGTGCGCCAACTGGTTGCCCGCGGGCGGACGCCCTGGTTGCGCCCGTTCCTGCCGATGACGCCCAAGGATCATGCGGCGGTCGATCGCGCGCTGTCCGCGGTGGGATTGCAGGATCTTGCCGGGCGCTCGGTCGACAGCCTGTCGGGGGGGCAGCGGCAAAGGGCATGGATCGCGTTGGTGCTGGCCCAGGAAAGCGGGACCATCCTTCTGGACGAGCCGCTGAACTTCCTCGACCTGCCCCATCAGGCCGAACTGGTCGCGTTGCTGCGCGAACTGGGGCAGGACCGCAGCGTGGTGATGATCCTGCACGATCTGACCATCGCCGCGCGGGTCTGCCACCGTGTCCTGGCGATGCGCGACGGCAGGCTGGTGGCCTTTGGCAGCGCGGCAGAGGTACTGGCGCCAGCCCCCCTGCGCG
Source organism: Paracoccus sp. KR1-242 (assembly GCF_049446195.1). Taxonomy (NCBI): domain Bacteria; kingdom Pseudomonadati; phylum Pseudomonadota; class Alphaproteobacteria; order Rhodobacterales; family Paracoccaceae; genus Paracoccus; species Paracoccus sp. KR1-242. Next base: position 322,310 of record NZ_JBMSED010000003.1, on the reverse strand, counting down.
ACACTTTCGGCATCGCCTTCGACTGCGCCGCAATGGCCGATGGTCGGGCGGTGGTGCTACCTGCCGGACTATGACCGCGCGGCGAAGGCGAAGTGCAAGGCCCGGTTCACCGCGACCGGCAACACCGACATATGCGTCTCGGCCGGATAGGTTTCGTATCGGGCACTGACTCCGGGCAGGCGGTCAAGGTCGGCAGCCATTTGGCGCGCCGCGTCCAGCGTGCGTTCGATCTTCTTGGCCGCAAGGCGCTTTTCGGCATCCTCGGCCCCGCGCTGGAAGGGGGCAAGCTCGTTCCCCTCCCATTCGCCCGCGGACAGAAGAAGCCGGATCTCGTAGCCTGCGGGATCGAAGGCGTCGCGATGCTGCAGCAGGAAGCTGTCCTCCCACGTGATCGAGGGGCTGGCCGCGATCCAGTGGGTAAAGGCGTCAGGCCGGTTGAACATCAGCCACAGCGCGAACAACCCGCCAAAGGAATGGCCGAACAGCCCCTGACGGGTCGGGTCAAGCCGGGTCCGCGTCGCAAGGAAGGCCCGGACATCCTCCAGGATGAAACGCGCGAACTCTGCGCCGCCGCCGGTGCGGACCTCGGGCGTGTCGGGCCAGAAAGGCGGATAGGTTGCGCCGGGGGGTGGGCCCAGATCCCAACTGCGCCGGAACGGGTCATAGGCATCCTCGGTCGGATAGCCGATGGCGATCAGCGCGCCCTGCCCAAGATTGGTCCCCGAGGGATAGGGCGCCTGCGCGCGCATCGCATCGATGGCGGTCGCGATCACCGCGTTGCCATCGGACATGAACAACGCGGGCCAGCCCGCCTTGGGCATGTCGCCCGCAGGCAACCACAGGAACACCCGTCGGACCGCGCCGCTGGCGGTGTCTTTCAGGTCGAACCACTCCAGACCGGCGTGACCGCGGCCAGAGGCGATCAGGTCGGGAAGTGGTGGGGCAGGTCGGTCCATCTGGGTTCCTCGCGCGGGTCCGTTCCGTTCGGACTAGCCCGTCCTGCGCGAAGCGGCAATCCGATCAGGCGCAGCGCGGCATCTGCCGCCCCTCATAGGCCAGCGAGGTCTCGATCAGCTCGCGCGCATAGGGATGGGTCGCCTCGTCCCGCTCAAGCGCGCTGCGGTTCAGGATTTCGACCACGTCGCCATGCTGCATGATCGCGAAACGGTCGCACATATGCGAGACGACGGCCAGGTCATGCGTCACCAGGATCGAGGTGAAGCCGCGTTCCTGCCGCAGCCGGGTCAGCAAATTCAGGATTTCCGCCTGGACCGAGACGTCCAGCGCTGAAGTCGGCTCGTCCAGCAGCAGCAGCGTCGGATCAAGGATCAGCGCGCGCGCAATGGCGACGCGCTGGCGCTGGCCCCCTGAAAGCTGGTGCGGAAAGCGGTCGAGGAAATCGACTGGCAGCCCGACATCCGAGATCGCGCGGCGGATCCGCTCTTCGCGATTGTCGATGCCGTGGATGCGCAGCGGCTCGATCAGGGCGGTGCGAATCGACTGGCGCGGGTGCAGCGAGCCATAGGGGTCCTGAAACACCATCTGGACCATCCTGCAGCGTTCGGCTGTGCCAAGCTCACGCACGCTGCGCCCGCCCAGTGTGACCTGCCCGGACCAGAAATCGTTGAGCATCGAGATGCAGCGCAGCACCGTCGATTTGCCCGATCCGCTTTCGCCGATCAGGCCGAAGCATTCGCCCGGTTCGACGCGGAAGCTCACGTCCGGCAGCACCTTGACCGGCCCGAAGCTGATCGACAGGTTTTTCGCGACAACATCTGTGCTCATGACACGATCTCCTGACTCCATTGCGCGCTGCGGTCCAGCACCGGAAGGGGGGTGCGCGGGCCGCCGATGCGGGGCTGGGCGGCCATCAAGCCGCGGGTATAGGGATGGCTGGCATTGTCCAGTTCGCGCGCGGGCAAGGTCTCGACCACGCGGCCGCCGAACATCACGATGACACGGTCGCAGAAGTTCCGCACAAGGTTGAGGTCGTGGCTGATGATGATCAGCCCGATGCCGCGTTCCTTCACCAGATCTTCCAGGATCTTCAGCACGCTCAGCCGGACGGTCACATCAAGCGCCGAGGTCGGCTCGTCCGCGATGACGATGCGGGGATCTGCCAGAAGCATCATCGCGATCATGATCCGTTGACCCATTCCACCCGATACTTCGTGCGGGTAAAGGTCGAAGACGCGCTCGGGGTCGCGGATCTTGACGGCCTCAAGCATGGCCAGGGATTTCTGCCGAGCCTCGGACCGCGAGATGGGGAAATGGCGCAGCAGCGTTTCCGCGATCTGGTCGCCGACGCGGTGGATCGGGTTCAGCGAATATTTCGGATCCTGCAGGATCATCGAGATCTGGCGGCCGCGGATCTTCAGCATCTCGGCTTCGTTCAGGGCCAGAAGGTCGCGGCCCATGAACGCCATTTTGTCCGCGCGGATGCTTGCGCCGGGCAGAAGCTGCATCAGCGCGCGGCCCATGGTGGATTTGCCGGAACCGCTTTCCCCGACGATCCCCAGCCGCTCGCGGCCAAGGGTGAAGGAGACGTCCCGGACCGCGTCCTGCGGCGCATTGCCATAGCGGACGCTAAGGTTTCGGACCTCAAGCAGGGTGTCGGTCATGGTCAGCGTCCTTTCTGCTTCGGGTCCAGCGCGTCGCGCAGGCCGTCGCCCAGCAGGTTGAAGGCCAGGCTGACGCTGACGATGGCGATGCCGGGGAACAGGACCAGCCAGTTGCTGTCAATCATGTAGCGTCGACCGGTCGCGATCATCGCACCCCATTCCGGCAGCGGCGGTTGCGCGCCAAGACCCAGGAAGCCAAGGCCCGCGGCGGTCAGGATCACGGTCGCCATGTTCAGCGTCAGCCGGATGATGACCGAGGGCAGGCACATCGGGACGATGGACTTGACGATGATCCGTGCGCTTGACGCCCCCTGCAGCCGCGCGGCCGAGATGTAATCCGCCTTGCGAAAGGTCATCGTCTCGGCCCGCGCGAGGCGCGCGATGGGCGGCCACGAGGTCAGGGCGATCGCGATGATCGCGTTGTGAAGGCTTGGCCCCAGCGCCGCGACGAAGGCCAGCGACAGGATCAGGCTGGGGAAGGACAGGAAGATGTCCGTGATCCGCATCATCACCGTGTCATAGCGCCCGCCGAAATATCCGGCGGTGGTGCCGACCAGCAGCCCGATCGGACCGACGACGACCGTGACCAGCGTGATGATGGTCAGGCTGATCCGCGCGCCATAGACGACGCGGCTGAAGATGTCCCGGCCCAGCTCGTCCGTGCCGAACAGGTGGCCGTTGCCGGGCGGCTGCAGCACGTTGTCGAGGTTCTGGGCATACGGGCTGTGCGTCGCGATCAGCGGTGCGCAAAGCGCCACCAGGCACAAAGCCAGGATGATGATGACCCCGAAGGCCGAGGTCGGGCTGCGCATCAGGCTGCGCAGCAGGCCCAGGGCCTCGTGCAGGACCGGAATGCGCCGGGGCAGTGAGGTTTCGGTGGCGGCCATTATCGCGTCCTCGGATCGAATACTCGGTAGAGAATGTCGGACAGGATGTTCAGGGCGATGAAGATGACCCCGACCAGCAGCACGCAGGTCATGACCGCGTTCATGTCCCCGATGATGAGGTTGTTGGTCAGATATTGCCCGAAGCCCGGCCAGGCGAAGACCGTCTCGATCAGGACCGCGCCCTCCAGCAGAGAACCATAGGCTAGCGCGACGATGGTGATCAGCTGGACCCTGATATTGGCAAAGGCATGGTGCCAGATCGTCTGGCGCCGCGACAGCCCCTTGACCCGCGCGGTGACGACATATTCCTGTCCCAGCTGGTCCAGCATGAAGCTGCGCACCATGCGGGTGATATAGGCGGACGAGGAGTATCCCAGCAGCAGCGCCGGCAGGATCAGGTGGCGCAACGCGGACAGGAAGATGTCCACCCGCCCCGCCAGCAGGCTGTCGATCAGCAGGAAGCCGGTCGGCGTCGCGATCTCTCCGGTATAAAAGAAATCCATGCGCCCGCTGCCCCCGGCCCAGCCGAGCCAGGCGTAAAAGACCAGAAGTCCCAGCATCCCGGTCCAGAAAATCGGCATGGAATGACCCATCAGGCTGAACACCCGGATCGCCTGGTCCTGCCAGCGGTCCTTGTTCACCGCGGCCAGAACGCCCAGTGGAATGCCCAGCCCCGCGCCCAGCAGGATCGCCAGTGTCGCAAGCTCGATCGTGGCGGGGAAGACATGCAGGATATCCTGCACTACGGGATGCCCGGTGCGGATCGATGTGCCGAAATCACCGGTGGCGACATCCTTCAGGTAGACCAGGAACTGTTCCCACATCGGCCGGTCCAGTCCCAGCTGATGATAGACCTGCTCATAGGTTTCCTGGCTTGCATCTTCGCCGATCATGGCGCGGACGGGGTCCGCAGGCATGACTCGGCCGATGATGAATGTCAGCAAGAGCAGGCCGAACAGGGTGACGGCTATCGACAGGGCCTGGCGTCCGAGCCCCTGAAGCCGTGCCTTTTGCAAGGACATCGCCTTCCCCTTCATGTTGGAATGGCTGCGCAGGCGAAGCTGCGGCGCATCGGGTCATCCAGTTCCGCCACCGGCTTCGGCAGCGGGACAGGGTTCAAAGAAAATCGTCCCGCCGGGGGGTGAAACTGTCAATCAGCTCGCCCGCCTCAAGGCAGCGACAACCATGCGTGACGTTCGCGTCGATGGTCAGCGCGTCGCCCGGTTGCAGGATCAGTGTCTCGTCACCGCGCCGAAACTCGAAGCGACCGGCGCGGATATAGGTCGACTGCACATGCGGATGGGAATGCAGTGCGCCTTCGGATCCGGTCTGGAACCTGAAGGACACCAGCATCATCTGGTCGTTCTGGGCAAGCACCTGCCGGGTCGTGCCCGGTCCGGTGGTGACGACAGGATATTCGTTCTGTGGCATTGGCTCCTCCCGAGTCGAGAGAGGATTAACCTATCCTAACATGTAATACAAGATTTAAACATGTCGACAGGTTCCGACATCAAGGCCGGTCGGCAACTGTCGCCCGGCTCCGCAGCAATTCGCGATACCTGTCCATTGAGCCGCGCAGATGGGCGGCCATGCACTGCCGCGCCGCCTGCTGATCGGACTGGATGATGGCGTCGACGATCCGCCCATGTTCTTCCTGAAGATGCAGATTGTAGTCGCGGGGACGTGCTCCCGCGGGCGCGCCCTGCAATTCGCCGCGCGGGATGATGCCCGATCGGATCAGTTGCAGGAATTCGGGGAACCGGCGGTTCTGCGTCGCCTCGGCAATGGTGTGGTGGAAATCATAATCCGCATCGCGCGTCGGCTGCCCCAGGCGCAGGCGATCCGCGACGTTCCGATGCGCCTCGATGATGCGTTCAAGCTGGCTTGCCGAGCGGCGCGCAGCCGCAAATCCCGCGGCCTCCACCTCGAAAACCGTGCGTAATTCCAGCAATTCGATGACGGATGAGATGCGGTCCACAGAAAGGCCCGAGAAGGGGGCCTGCCGCTGCGGCGCGTCCAGGACGAAGACGCCCGCGCCCTTGCGCGATTCGACCAGCCCGTCTGCCCGCAGGTTGGCAAAAGCCTCGCGGGCAACCGTCCGGCTGACGCCATAGCGCTCCGTCAGATCCTTTTCGCTGGGCAGGCGCGTGCCCGGTGGATAGGTCCCGGCCTCGATGGCCTGACGCAGATCGCCGCAAATGCGGCTGACCAGGGACTGCGTGCCTCCGGGTTGCATGTTTTGCTCCTGATAAATCAAAGGGCCGCTTGTCCCGCAGCCGCATCGTCGTCTTGATCGTTCAAAGCACGACGACATGTGCACAGGCAAGCGGGCTGTCGCCGTTTGTCGCATAACATGTAATACAGATTATTGACAAGTTATGCAACATGCCGCATCAGTCTGCCATCGCCCTGCCGATCGGGCCGCAGATTCGAGGAACATCACATGCTCATCTCCGACGTTCAGGTCCGGGTGTTCGAAACCACGACGCGCCGCCATTCCGACAGCGCGGGCCATGCCCATCCCGGTCCCGCCCACAAGGTGCGCCAGGCGATGCTGACCATCCGCACCGAGGACGGGCACGAGGGACACTCTTTCACCGCGCCGGAAATCGTGCGGCCCCACGTGATCGAGAAATTCGTGAACAAGGTGCTGATCGGACAGGACCATCGCGACCGTGAACGGCTTTGGCAGGACCTGGCGCATTGGCAGCGCGGTTCGGCGGCGCAGCTGACCGACCGGACGCTGGCGGTAGTCGATTGCGCGCTGTGGGATCTGGCCGGGCGCAGCCTGAACCAGCCCGTGCACAAGCTGATCGGGGCCTATCGCGACAAGGTCCTGGCCTATGGCTCGATCATGTGTGGCGATGAGCTGGAGGGCGGGCTGGCCACGCCCGAAGATTATGGCCGCTTTGCAGAGACGCTGGTCAAGCGCGGCTACAAGGGGATCAAGCTGCACACCTGGATGCCCCCGGTCAGCTGGGCGCCCGATGTCGGGATGGACCTGAAGGCCTGCGCGGCCGTGCGCGAGGCCGTGGGGCCGGACATCCGCCTGATGATCGACGCCTTCCACTGGTATTCGCGCACCGACTCGCTGGCGTTGGGGCGCGGGTTGGAAAAGCTGGGCTTCGACTGGATCGAAGAGCCAATGGATGAACAGTCGATGTCGTCCTATAAATGGCTGGCCGACAATCTGGATATTCCGGTCGTCGGCCCGGAAAGTGCGGCGGGCAAGCATTGGCATCGCGCGGAATGGGTCAAGGCGGGGGCCTGTGACATCCTGCGGACCGGCGTGAACGATGTCGGCGGCATCACGCCTGCGCTGAAGACCATGCGGATGGCGGAATGTTTCGGCATGGAGTGCGAGGTTCACGGCAATACCGCGATGAACCTGCATGTCGTCGCCGCGTCGAAGAACTGCCGCTGGTATGAACGCGGGCTTCTGCATCCCTTCCTGGAATATGACGACGGCCACGACTACCTGAACGCGCTGTCCGACCCGATGGATCGGGACGGCTATGTCCATGTTCCCGACCGTCCCGGCCTGGGCGAGGACATCAATTTCGATTTCATCGAGAACAACCGCGTCGCCTGAACCGGGCCGGGACGGCCCGGTCGCCATTCAAAGGGAGGAGAGGCGCATGAGGGAATTTTTGAAACGGGCCGCGGTCCTGGCCTTGTTGGCCAGCACTGCCCCGATGCCGGCCCTGGCCGAAACGCCGGCCGACCAGCTTGTCGTCGCGACAACGATGAACAACATCCTGACTCTGGACCCGGCCGGGATTACCGGGCGGGAAACCGTCCAGGTGCTGAACAACATCTATGACACGCTGGTGATCCTCGACCCCAAGGATCGCAGCCTGAAGCCCCGCCTTGCCCAAAGCTGGGAGATTTCTGACGACCGCATGTCGGTGCGCTTCCACCTGCGTGAAGATGCGCGCTTTTCCTCGGGCAACCCGGTCACGGCGGATGACGTGAAATGGAGCCTGACGCGCCTGCTTGCCCTGAACCTCGCACAGGCCTCGGCCCTGAAGACGCGCGGCTTCCGGGTCGAGGATGCCGACAAGCTGTTCGTCGCAGAAAACGACCATACCTTCGTCCTGAACCTGCCGCAGCCCGATGACCCGACGCTGGTGATGATGATCCTGGCCCAGAACGGCTTCGGCACGATCCTGGACAAGCGGACGGCGCTGGAACACGAGGTCGATGGCGACTGGGGCGCGGCCTGGCTGCGGACCAATGCGGCCGGTTCGGGCCCCTATACGCTCAGCGAATGGGCGTCCAACGAATATGTCATCATGACGCGCAGCCCGACCTATTGGGGGCCGCCGCCCGCGATGCGGCGCATCCTGTTCCGGCATTTGCCGGAATCGCAGACGCAGCGACTGATGCTGGAAAAGGGCGATATCGACGTCGCCTATTCCATGCAATCCCCCGACCTGAAGGCGCTGGAATCGGACCCCGAGATCAGGGTCGAGACCACCTTCGGATCAGGATTCTACTACCTGGCGGCCTCGATGAAGGACAAGCGGTTCCAGGATCCGCGCGTCCTGCAGGCGCTGCGGCTGCTGATCGATTATGACGGGATCAACCGCGCGGTCATGCCCTATTTCGGCAAGCTCAGGCAAAGGCCGATCAGCACGGGTGTCATCGGCTCGCTTCCCGATCCCGGCTATCATCTGGACGTCAAGCGCGCCCGCGAACTGCTGGCCGAGGCGGGATATCCGAACGGCATGGACGTGTCCCTGCGCTTCCTGTCAGAGGAACCCTTTGCCAAGGCCGCGACCGCGATCCAGAACACGCTGGAGCAGGGCGGCTTCCGCGTCCGCATGATCAGCGGTTCTGGCGACATCATCTATGGTGCGATGCGGGACCGGGATTTCGAGCTTCTGATCGGTCGCGGTGGTGGTGGCCAGCAGCCGCATCCCGACAACAACCTGCGATCGCTGGCCTATAACCCGGACAATTCGGACAAGGCCAAGCTGACCAACTACCAGGGTTGGCGGGCCAGCTACTACGATCCGGAAATGAACCGGAAAGTCGAAAACGCACTGCTTCTGGCCGATCCCGCCCAGCAGAAGGCCGCTTACAAGGACATCCAGAACTATATCGACGCCCACCCCTTGCCGATCCAGCCTTTTTCCGAGGTGCTGGACACGGCAGCCTTTCGCGCCAGCGTCCATGGCGTGATTGCAAGCCCCTGGGTGTCGCGCTTCGAATGGGTCACGAAAGCGCCCTGACCCATTCCGGCGGCGGGGACTGGGTGCCTGACTAGCCCAGCACCCGCTGCGATTGGGGATCATAAAGCGGCTTCAGGCTGGCTTCGGCCGCGAAGCTTTGCCCCGCGACCTCGATCCGGTAATCCGACGCCAGCATTTCCGCCGCCGTCTCGTCTGTGCGGCAGGGGACATAGCCCAGCCCGATCGCTCCCTGCAGGGTGTGGCCATATGCACCCGAGGTGATCTGCCCGACGATCCGGCCGTCGCGCAGGATCGGCTCGTTATGGAACAGCAGCGGAGAGGGGTCCGACAGGTGGAATTGCAGCAGGCGCCGGGTCAGTCCGGCGTCGCGCTTGCGCAGCACGGCGTCGCGCCCGAAGAAGTCACCCTTGGCGGGTTTCACGGCAAAGCCCAGCCCTGCCTCCAGCACGTGATCCTCGTCCGTGATGTCATGCCCGAAATGGCGATAGGCCTTTTCGATGCGGCAGGAATCCATCGCATGCAGGCCGCACAGGCGCAGGCCCAGATCGGTCCCGGCCTCGGTCAGGGTCTCGAAGACATGCGCCGCCTGTTCGGCGCTGACGTAAAGCTCCCACCCAAGTTCGCCGACATAGGAGATGCGATGCGCGCGGGCGAGGCCAAGCCCGATCTCGATTTCGCGTGCGACGCCAAAGGGATGCGCTGCGTCCGAGAAATCATCCGGCGAAACTCGCGACAGCAAGTCGCGTGATCTTGGGCCCATGACGGGGATGACGGCCTCGGCGGCGGAAACGTCTGTGATGGTCACGAATTCGGCGTCAAGGTGACGACGCAGCCAGGCCAGATCGCGCTGCAAGGTCGCGCCGGGCACGACCAGAAGGAAGGCGTTCTCGGCAAGACGCGTCACCGTCAGGTCGCTTTCGATGCCGCCGCGATCGTTCAGCATCTGGGTATAGACGATCCGGCCCGGCTCGACGGCAAGGTCATTGCCGCATAGCCGCTGCAGGAAGGGCAGGGCGTCCCGCCCCTCGACCCGGATCTTGCCAAAGCTCGTCATGTCAAGCAGTCCGACGCCTTCGCGCATCGCCCGATGCTCGGCGGCGCTATTCTCGAACCAGTTCTGGCGACCCCAGGCATAGTCATAGGCGCGGGGCTGGTCGCCGCTGGCGAACCAGTTTGCGCGCTCCCACCCGGCCACCTCGCCAAAGACCGCCCCCTGCGACTTCAGATGCTCGTGCAGAGGCGAACGGCGCAGCCCGCGGGCCGTGGCCATCTGGCGATAGGGAAAGTGATCGGCGTAAAGCAGCCCCAGCGTTTCGGTCACGCGCTCGCGCAGATAGCGGCGGTTTCTCTGGAAGGGCTGGGCCCGGCGGATATCGACCTCCCACAGGTCAAAGGGTGGCTCGCCCTTGTCCATCCAGCGGGCCAGCGCCATGCCCGCGCCCCCCGAGGAAACGATCCCGATCGAGTTATACCCGGCCGCCACCCAATAGCCCTGCAATCCCGACGCCTCGCCCAGATAATAGCGGTCGTCGGGGGTAAAGCTTTCCGGGCCGTTGAAGAAGGTATGGATGCCGGTTTCGGCAAGGATCGGCATGCGCGCGACGGCTTTTTCCAGGATCGGTTCGAAATGGTCCAGATCCTCGGGCAGCTGGTCGAAGCAGAAATCCTCGCGGATGCCCGACATGCCCCAGGGCTTTGCAACCGGCTCGAACGCGCCCAGCAGGATCTTGCCCGCATCTTCCTTGTAATAGGCGCATTCGTCGGGAACGCGCAGCACCGGCAACTGGGCCAGGCCGGGGATACCCTCGGTCACGATGTAGAAATGCTCGCAGGCATGAAGCGGCAGGGTGACGCCGTTCTGCGCCGCAAGATCACGGCCCCACATGCCGCCGCAATTGACGACATGGGTGGTGGCGATATGGCCGGTTTCCCCATCCGCCTGCCAATCGACGCCGGTGACGCGGCCGCGATCGGTGGTGACGCGCGTGACCTTGACGCCTTCCTGAATGCGGGCGCCCCGCATCCGCGCGCCCTTGGCAAGGGCCAGCGCGATATTGGCCGGGTCTGCCTGTCCGTCGCCCGGCAGATGCACCCCCGAGACCACGTCGCGGGTCTCCAGATGCGGATAAAGCGACTTGACCTGCGCCGGCGTCAACTCATTCACCTCGACACCGAAAGCCCGCGCCATCGAGGCTTGGCGCAACAATTCCTCGCGCCGTGCCGCAGTCAGCGCGACGGTCATCGAGCCGCGCTGGCTGAACCCGGTGGCCAGGCCGGTCTCTGCCTCAAGCCGGCGGTACAGATCTGCCGAATACTTCGCCAGTCGCGTCATGTTCTGGCTGGCTCGCAACTGTCCGACCAGCCCGGCCGCGTGCCAGGTGGTGCCGCAGGTCAGCTGCTTGCGCTCCAGCAGCACGATGTCGGTCCAGCCCAGTTCCGCCAGGTGATAGGCGACCGAGCAACCGGAGATGCCGCCACCGATGATGACGACGCGGGCGGAACTGGGCAGGTCTTGCATGAGTCGCTCTCTGGCTAGGGTAGGGACATGGTGTCACCCTGAAATGAAAAAACAAGCATTGAATTTCACCACGATGAATTTATTCAGCAGCAGTGCGGGGGGGGGCTGGAATATTTCCAGATTTCATCATAAACGTGGGGGATGGACAGGATCGGGCAGGATATCCGGGCCTTGCGCAAGGCCCGTCGCATGACCATCGCGGATTGCGCGGCGGCGCTGGATCGCTCGCTTGGCTGGCTCAGCCAGGTCGAACGCGGCATGACCACACCTTCGGTCCATGACCTTGGCCAGATCGCGCGGCTGTTCGACCTGAACATCAGCTTCTTCTTCCGATCTTCCAGCCGCCGCCCGGAAGAACAGGGGCTTGTCGTTCGTGCAGCCGACCGCAGTGCCATCGGCTCGGCTGAATCCGGCCTGTCCGAGGAATTGCTGTCCCCCGGCCTCAGCGGTTCGTTCGAAATGATCCGCTCGGTCTTTGCGCCGGGGTCGAAAAGCAGCGGAATGCGCCCCGCCCGCGACAAGGAGGATGGCGGGGTCCTGCTGTCCGGGCGTCTGATCCTGATCCTTGGCAGCGCGCGGTTCGAACTTGGCCCCGGCGACAGCTTTCAGTTTCGCGAAGAAAGCTACGGCTGGGAAAATCCGGGCGCGGAACCGGCAGTGGTCCTGTGGATCGTGTCGCCTCCCATCTACTGACCGTCGCCGTCAGGCCGGCTTGATGTTCAACAGATGAGCGAAATCCCCGCGCCGCGCCAGAACGTCCGCCAGACTGTATCTGTCAAGGACTGCCAGAAACGCCTCCAGCGCCTCGCCCAGAACCGAGGTCAGTCCGCAGGCCGGGGCGATGATGCAGCTGCCACATCCCACCAGATCAAAGCTGTCCTCGGTGTGACGAATCAGCGCACCCACATTGATCTCTGACGGCTTCCGAGCCAGCCGGACGCCTCCATTCCGGCCCCGGACGCTGTTCAGATACCCCGCGTTGACGAGGTCGTTGATGACCTTCATCAGGTGATTTTGTGAGATTCCATAAGCCTTTGCGATCTCGGCGATCGAGGACAGCCGCTCTGGCTCGCGGCCCAGATACAAAAGCGCCCGCATCGCGTAATCGGTGTATTGCGTCAGCTTCATCGGTCCCTCGTCAACTTGCATCCCTGTTGCGCGATATGGGGCGCATGAATAGATGTATCCATGATACATCTTTAATCGCCGCGGCGACAGGATAAGGACAGGAGCTTCCCATGACCGACCAGCTGAGTGAACGCACCATCGCGCTTGTAAAGGCCACCCTGCCTGCCCTGCAGGCGCATGGGCTGGACATCGTCCATGAAATGTACAGCCGCATGTTCCGCAACCCAGAGATCCGCGATCTGTTCAACCAATCGCATCATGGCAGCAGCGACGCCCAGCCGCGTGCACTGGCGGGGGCCGTGCTGGCCTATGCCGCGAATATCGACAACCTTGGCGCGCTGACTTCGGCGGTCGAACGGATCGCCCAGAAACATGTCGGCCTGCAGATCCTGCCCGAGCATTACCCCCATGTGGGTGAGGCATTGCTGGGCGCGATCAAGCACGTTCTGGGCGATGCCGCCACGGATGAGATCATGACCGCCTGGGGCGAAGCCTATTGGTTCCTGGCCAATATCCTGATCGGGCGCGAAAAGGACATTTATGCCGAGCAGCATGGGCTTCAGGGCGGCTGGAACGGCTGGCGCGATTTCCGCATCGAACAGATGACCCGCGAAAGCAGCGTAATCACGTCCTTCGTGCTGGCCCCGGTCGATGGTGGGCCGGTCATGGATTACAAGCCGGGTCAGTACCTGACCTTCTGGCTGGAAATCCCCGGTCAAACCCCGGTCAAGCGCAACTACTCGATCTCGGCCGCGCCGAACGGGCGCAGCTATCGCATCTCGGTCAAGCGCGAAGAGATGGGGCTGGCCTCGGGCTGGCTGCACGCGCAGGAACCGGGCACCGTCCTGAAAGTCGCGGCACCGGCAGGCGATTTCCACCTGAAGCCCGCGGCAAAGCGGCCGGTCGTCCTTCTGTCGGGCGGCGTCGGCCTGACGCCGATGGTCGCGATGCTGGAAACGCTGGTTCGCGATGGCGCGGATGTGCCCGTGCATTACGTCCACGGCACACATGACCGCGATACCCACGCGATGCGCGATCATGTCCGCAGTCTTGCCGCCGGGCGAGGAAACGTTCTGGTGACCGATTTCCACCAGACCCCGCTGCCGGGCGAAGAAGCCGGGCGCGACTATGACCACGAAGGGATCATCGGCGGCGACTGGCTGCTGGCGAACACGCCCGTTGCGGATGCCGATTACTACCTGTGCGGTCCGCGACCCTTCCTGCGCGCGACGGTGCAGGCTTTGGCCGAGGCCGGCGTGACCGCTGACCGGATCCATTATGAGTTCTTCGGTCCCGCGGACGAACAACTCGCGGCCTGATCTACACTGCGCGGCGGGGATGATCTTCCCCGCCGCGCAATCCGCTGGTCAGCAAAGCCCTCGGGCTGCCAGGTTCTTCATCAGGGCCGAAATGCCGTAGGACCATTGCGGGCATTCGGTCGACAGTCGCACGGTATTGGTCAGTCGCCCAAGCCCCGGCGCCGAGATCGTGACGATATCGCCCAGCTTGTGGGTGAAGCCTTCTCCCTTCGCATCGCGATCTTCGGTCGGGGCGAAAAGCGTTCCCAGATACAGCATGAATCCGTCGGGATACTGGTGATGGCGCCCAACCGTCTGTCGCACGAGATCTTCAGGATCGCGGCTGATCTGGGACATCGAGGAATGACCGTTCAGCACGAACCCGTCCGGCCCCTCGACCCTCAGCGCAAGTTCGGCACGGCGCACGTCATCCAGCGAAAATCCCGCATCGAACAGGCGGATCATCGGCCCGATCGCGGACGAGGCATTGTTGTCCTTGGCCTTCGACAAAAGCAGCGCCGAACGTCCCTCGACATCGCGCAGGTTCACGTCATTGCCAAGCGTCGCGCCCACGATCCGGCCCGCAGAGGAAACCGCCAGCACGATTTCCGGCTCGGGGTTGTTCCAGGTAGAGATCGGGTGCAGTCCGATTTCCGCGCCCGGCCCGACCGAGCTTAGCACCTGCGCCTTGGAGAAGACCTCGGCATCCGGGCCGATCCCGACCTCAAGATATTGCGACCACATGCCTTCGGCGATCAGGGCCTCCTTCACGCGGACGGCCTCCTCGGACCCGGCGCGGATATTGCGCAGGCTGTCACCGATCACGGCACCGATGCGGGTGCGGATGGCTTCGGCGCGGGCCGGATCCCCGCCCGCCTTTTCCTCGATCACACGCTCGACCATGGACCGGGCAAAGGTCACTCCACAGGCCTTGACCGCCTGCAGGTCGCAGGGGGCAAGGAAGTGAATTACCGAAAGATCCCCGACCCGTCCCGCCGCGATCTGGTCGAGCGGACCAAGGGCTACCCCCGCAGCATCGCGGACATGGGCGGCCGGATCCGCCATCTCGCAGATTTCCGAGACGGTGGCCGCACCTTTCGCGGTGATGTCGATGACCTGCCCGTCGCGCAGGGTCACCACCGCTGGCCCCTGCATCTTGGGCAGCCAGACTCGGCCCAGCCAAAGGCCAGAAAGATCGTCGATCATGTCATTCCTCATGTCCACTGAAGGCGAGCCGCAGAAGCGTCGCGTCATCCATCTTGTCACGTTCCAGAATACCCGCCAGCCGTCCCTTGGACAGAACCGCCACCCGGTCGCACAGGGCATTGATCTCGGGAAGCTCGGATGAGGCGACGATGACCGTCAGCCCTTCATCTGCGGTGCGGCGGACAATCTCGTATAGTTCGGCCTTGGCACCGATATCGACGCCGTGGGTCGGTTCATCCAGCAGCAGAAGCCGGGGCTGCGCCAGAAGCGCGCGGGCAAAGATCACCTTCTGCTGGTTTCCCCCGGACAGGGTCGTGATGGGCTGGCGGTCACTTTCCATCCGGACGCCCAGAGCCTTGAATTCGGCCCCGGTGCGCTGTGCCTCGATTGCAGTCGCAACCAAAGGGCCATGTGTCATGCTGCGCAGAGCCGCGGCCGAGGCGTTCCGGCGTACCGAATGCTGCGGCAGGATCCCGGCGGTCTTGCGCCCCTCGGGCACCAGCGCGACCCCGTCCCGCAAGGCGTGGGCAGGATTTACCGGAGCGTGACGTTGACCCATCAGTTCCATGCGCCCGGCGCGCAGTCGGCGCGCACCGCAGATCGTCTCAAGAAGCTCGGTCCGGCCCGCCCCGACCAGCCCGAACAGGCCGAAGACCTCGCCCCGGCGCACTTCAAGGCTGATATCGCGCAAATGATCGCGGTCGCTGACCTCTGACAGCAGAAGCGCCGGTGCCGATACGGGGACAGCGCGCGGCTGGTATTCGAACAGGCTTTGCTTTCCGGTCATGTCGCGGATGATCTGCGCACGGCTTGTCCGGCCCGGCGGCAGGTCCGACACGATCTGCCCGTTGCGCAGCACCAGCAGCCGGTCACAGATCTCCATCGCCTCTTCCAGCCGATGGGTGATGAAGATGATCGCCGTGCCCTCGGACCTGACGCGGCGGACATAGGCCAGGAACGACGCGA
Organism: Paracoccus sp. KR1-242; assembly: GCF_049446195.1. Classification (NCBI taxonomy): domain Bacteria; kingdom Pseudomonadati; phylum Pseudomonadota; class Alphaproteobacteria; order Rhodobacterales; family Paracoccaceae; genus Paracoccus; species Paracoccus sp. KR1-242. Next base: position 306,488 of record NZ_JBMSED010000003.1, on the reverse strand, counting down.
CCTCGTGCGGCGTCAGCGATGATGTTGGTTCGTCCAGGATCAGCAGGCGCGGCTTGCGGGCTGCGGCCCGAGCGATCTCGACCAGTTGCTGTTCCCCTGCGCGCAGGCTGCCCGCCAGGCGCTCGGGCCGGATCCAGTCGGCCCCGATCCCGTCCAGCATCGCGCGCGAGGCCGAACGGATGGCCGCGAAATCGACCAGCCCCAGGCGGTTGCGGGGCAGGCGACCCAGGAAAAGGTTCTCGGCGACGCTGAGCGATCCGACGATGGACAACTCCTGATGGACGAAAGAGATCCCGGCCTCGATGCCCTCGGTGATCGAGCCCAGCTCATGGGTCGCTCCGTCATAGGAGATCTGCCCGCCCGAGGGCCGCAAGGCCCCCGAGACGATGTTCATCAGCGTGGATTTTCCGGCCCCGTTCTCGCCCAGAAGACCGATGACCTCTCCGGGGTGAACGGTAAACGAGACGTTCTTCAGGACCTGGTTCGGCCCAAAACTTTTCTCGACCCCATCGAGCACCAGAAGCGGAGGGGGCGCATGCCCCTCCTCCACGGCCGGGACGGCTCGGATCACGAACCCGACTCCTTCGTCATCAGGTTGCCGTCGACCTTGATGACATCGCTTTCCGGTTGGTAGCCCGCAACAATATGGTTGAATAGCATGACCGAGCCGTCGAAGGCCTGCTGGAACGGTGCCTGGTCAAGCAGACCGACCATCTCGCCCGACGGCACATAGGCGGTGTTCTCGGGGGTATGGTCGAAGCCCACCACTCCGACCTTGCCGGTAAGCCCCAGATCCTTGACCGCCTTGGCTGCGCCAAAGGGTCCGCCCGCCGTCACATAGATCATGCCCAGATCGGGATTCGCCGTCGCCATGTCCTGCACGATGCTATAGGCGGCCTCGGCCTTGTCGCGGTTTTCGAAGGGACCGACGATCTGGATACCGGGCGCGTTTGCTTTCAGATATTCCAGTGCTCCGTCCATCCGCGCCTGGTGCTGGGTTGCGCCGAAATAGCCGGTAATGACACCCAGCTTACCCTTGCCCTGCATCTTTCCGGCGATGAATTCGCCGATCTGCGCCCCGGCGGCCTTGGCATCCTGACCGATGAAGGCCAGCCGCTTCGACGGCTGGCTGCCCTCGGCGATGATGGTGACCACGGGCACGCCTTCGTCGACCGCCTCATTGATGATCCGGGCGGTGCCGTCGAAGATCGGCACAACCACGATGCCGTCGTAATTCTGGACCAGCGCCGCTTCGACACCCGCGACCACCGCCTCGGCGGTCAGGTCGTCGCCAAGGTCAATGAAATCGACCTTGCCGTTGAAGTTCTTGAGATAATCGTTGGCGGCCCCGGCCCCTTCGGTGACCGGAACCCAGAACGGGTTGTTCTGGAAGGACAGGAAGGCGATCCGCAGTTCCTTGTCCGATTTCTGCGTGGCGGCCACCGTCGCGCCCTTGGGCAGGTCCTGCGCCATCGCGGCGGGCGCGAGTGCCAGTGCCAAGGCCACGGCACCGGCGCCTATCCATTTCTTCATCTGCATCAGGCTTCTCCTCCTCAGATTTGCTATTCGTCCGCCTCGGGTCCGCGCCGCAATCCGTCGATCCCGACGGCCATGATGATGATCAGCCCCTTGGTCACCACCTGCCAGTAGGCCGAGACCCCCAGCAGCACGAAGGCGTTGTTCAGCAGCGCCATCAGCATCGCGCCGATCAGCACCCCCAGGATAGAGCCGCGCCCTCCGCTAAGCGCGGTGCCGCCCAGAATGACGGCGGCGATCACGTCAAGCTCGTATCCCATGCCCAGGTTCGGATCCGCGCTGGCCAGGTTTCCGGCCAGGATGATCCCGCCCAGTCCAGCGACTAGCCCGGTGAAGGTGAAGACGATCATGCGGGTGCGGGCGATGTCGATACCGGCCAGCCGCGCGGCCTTGGGGTTGTCACCCACGGCATAGATCTCGCGCCCTGCGACGCTGCGTGTCGCGCCGATATGGACCATCACGACCAGAAGGATCATCAGCAGGACCGAAACCGGCACCCCGGCGATCCGCCCTGCACCCAACCATTCCGCCCAGCCGGAATAGGGAACCGGGATACCGCCGGTCATCAGCAGGGCGACGCCGCGCGCAACCGACAGCATCCCCAGCGTCGCGATAAAGGGATTGATCCGCAGCCGCGTGACCATCAATCCGTTGAGAGCGCCGGCACAAATCCCGGCACCCAGCCCCGCCATCAGCGCCAGCGGATCCGATCCCGTCGCCCTCATCACCATCGCCGAGCAGACAGCCGACAATCCGATGACCGAGCCGACGGACAGGTCGATGCCGCGGGCGATGATGACCAGCGCCTGACCCAGTGCAACGATCGCCACGACCGAGGCCTGTCTGCCGACATTCATCAGGTTCCGATGGGACAGGAAATACTCGCTGGCAAAGCTTAGATACAGCGCCACCAGCAGCAGCATGGCCAGCACCGAGAATTCGCGCTGTCGCACCAGCGCGCGCAGGTCGAATGTCATCTCAGCGCCTCCTGAAACGCGGCGCACGCTTGGCCGAGAATGCGGCGCGGCCCTCGTTTGCGTCTTCGGTCGCAAAGCAGATGGTCTGCAGGTCGCGTTCATAGGCGATGGCCTGCTCCAGCGGCATGTTGAAGGCTGCCGCGAGGTTGCTTTTCGCCGTCTCAGCCGCGATGGGCGCGCGGGCGGCGATGGCGGTCGCGATCTCGACCGCGCGGGCATGCAGGGCGTCGGCGGGGTGAACCTCGCTGACCAAACCCCAAGCCAGGGCCTTTTCCGCGTCGATGGGGTCGCCCGTCATCACCATCATGGCCGCGTTCGAGGGGCCGATGGAGTGCGCAAGCAGCGCGGTCATGCCGCCACCACCGATCCAGCCCAGCTTGACTTCGGGTGCCCCGAGTCTTGCGGTATCGGCAGCAATGCGGATGTCGCAGGACAGCGCCATCTCCAGCCCGCCGCCAAAGGCATAGCCGTTGATCGCGGCGATCGAGGGTTTTCGAAGTTCCCGCAGCGCGTCGCAATACTCGGTCCGGTTGCGGAAGTCCCAGGGCGTGGCATAGCTGTCCAGAAGCGCGATGTCCGAACCCGCGCAAAACGCCTTGCCGGTGCCGGTCAGAACGACGGCGCGTACGTCGTCATCCTGGTTGCAGCGGGTGATCGCATCGACCATCAGCTCGGCCATTTCGGGCGTCATGGCATTCAGCTTTTCGGGCCGGTTATAGGTGATGACGCCGATCTGGCCCTGCGTTTCGAATGTCAAAGGGGCGGTCATACGGTTACCTCGGTGCTGGCCGTGTGAGAGGCGCGGAACAGGTCTTCCAGCCGGACGGAAAGAAGGCCGGTATCGGTCCCCGCGGCAAATCCCTCGCGCAGGAGGGCCGAGGCCGCGCCCTGGAACGCGATGAATCCGTCGTGCCGGGGCCGGATCGACGCCGCCTGAAGCGTGGCGGCGGTATCGGCAAAGAAATTGCCGGTCAGCGCGTTCACGCGCGGATCAAGCCATGCCTCGCGCGTACCGGGCTGGCCGTCGTGGTCCGGAATGAAGCCGCGCTGCGCCTCGGGGCTCATCAGCCACAGAAGATGGGCGCGCAGCGCATCATCGACCGTGCAGCGGGTCGAGATCGCGATCCCGGTCCCGCCCAAGATAGAGCCGGGCAGTCCATCCGCCGTCATCCGGGGCGCATCGGAAAAGGCCAGCGGCACCGGCCGTGACGGCGCGGCATAATTCACATAGCCATAGATGAGCGGACACAGGATCACGTCCTGCTCCCCCGAGGACATGTGCTCAAGAATCCCGATCGGGTTCAGCGAGGAGACCGAAGCGGGGCTGCGCTGCGCCAGTTCGCCCAGAAGGGTCAAGGCACGGGTCGCGGTGTCGGTATCGATCCAGCGGTCGCCGTCGCGAAGGTCCAGATCGGGGCGGATCGACTGCATGACCGACAGGAAGGACAGGAATGCATGCGGCCCGGCCAGGGACAGTGCGACCTTGCCGGTCTCGCGCGAAATCGCCGCAACCTCGTCCCATGTGCGGGGCGGGGTGGCAAGGTGGTCGGGGCGGCGGGCCATGACCTGCGTCGCGGCATCCAGAGGCAGGGCCCATGGACGGCCCTGCATCACATAGCTTGCCATGCTGGGACCGATGGCACGATCTGCGATCGCGGCCAGTTCCGATGCGTCAAACACCTCGTCAAGGGGGCGCAGGCAACCAAGCGCCAGCGCCTCGCCCAGATGAGGATGATCGAGGACGACCAGATCGTAACGGGCGCAAAGCTCGCCGATGGGAGCGCTTTCAAACCCCTCCAACGGTTGCGCCTGCCACGCGATCGGTCCGCCCGCGGCCTCGGCAGCTTCGAGCGCGTGGCGTCCGCGCGGGTGATCCCAGGTCAACCCACGGAACATCAGGACTGCCCCCGGCCGACGGCGCCCTGCGCGACCAGCGTCTCGATCTCGGACGGGTCATAGCCTGCGGCCGCCAGCACCTCGTCGGTATGCTGCCCCGTCAGCGGCGCGCCGAAGCGCATTTCCGACGGAGTGCGGGAAAACCGGATCGGGAAGCCCGGCGTCTTGACCCGGCCTTCCGTCGGGTGGTCGTATTCGATGAAGGTGCCGTTATGGACGATCTGCGGATCCGTCAGCAGGTCGGCATAGCCATAGACCGGCCCGACCCAGATGCCTTCCGCCTCAAGGCGCGCCAGTGCGTCGGGCTGGCTGAACTTGGCGATCGCATCGCGGACCAGCGCAAAGGTCTCATCGCGGTTTTCCCATCCGGCGCTCATCTCGTCCAGTCCGGCAAGGCGCGGTTCTTCCAGCGCGCGGGCGAGGCCGGGGAAGTTCGGCATGGCCAGCGCGATGAACTTGCCGTCATTGGTCCCGAAGATGCCATAGGGCGAGCGGATATAGACATGGGCATGCGGCTCGGCCGAACGGGTCTGCGGCTTTTGCCCGACGGTATAGACAGACAATTCCTGCATCTGGATGGTGGTGATCGCATCCAGCATGTTGACCTCGACCTTCTGGCCTTCGCCCGTACGCTCGCGGTGGTAAAGCGCGGCCAGCGCGCCTTCGAAGGCGGTATAGGCAGTAATCGCATCGACCAGATATTGGCCCGCCGGGGTCGGGGCTTCGCCCTCGCGTCCGGCGGAAAGCATCGCGCCCGACATTGCCTGCAGCAGCAGATCCTGTCCGGGGCGCATGGCGCTGGGGCCATCCTCGCCATAGCCGGACATCGAAACATAGATCAGCCGCGGATTGATCGCGGAAAGGCTGTCGTAATCGACGCCCAGCCGCGACGCGACACCGGGACGATAGTTCTGGATGAAGACATCTGCTGTGGCGACCAGCTTGCGCAGCACCTCTTTGCCGCCTTCGGATTTCAGGTCGATGGCCAGCGAACGCTTGTTGCGGTTAAGCGACAGGAACGAGACGTTGATCTTGTTCCCGGTGATCCCGCCGGCGGGAGCATGTCGCTGCCACTCTCCCGCAAGGGGTTCGATCTTGATGACATTCGCGCCCAGATCGCCCAGCCGCTGCGCCGCGAACGGTCCAGCCATGGCGATCGAGCAGTCGAGAACGGTAACTCCGTCGAGAATGCCCATGAAAATGCTCCTTAATGCATCGTCCAGCCGCCATTGACGGCCAGGGATTGTCCGGTGATGAATCCTGCCTCGTCGGACAGGAAGAATCGGATGGCCGCGGCGATGTCGCCTGCATGGCCGCGCCGCTTGACCGCCTGCCGCTCAAGAACCATCGCGTTATAGCCCGCGGGATCGGGATGGATCTTTTCGGCATCGGTCGGGAAGGCGCCGGGGGCGATGGCGTTGACGGTGATGCCCCATTTGCCGAACTCGCGCGCCCAGGCCCGCGTCAGGCCCATCAATGCGCCCTTGGACTGGACATAGGGGGTCAGGTTCTCCCACCCGCCGGTCAGGGTGATCGAGGTGACGTTGATGATCCGGCCCCAGCCCTGCGCCCGCATCCCCGGCAGGGCGGCGCGGGTGCAGATCAGCGCCGCTTCAACATTGATCGCATGAACCAGTGCGAGTTCGTCCGAGGTGTATTCCTCGAACGGTTTCGAGGGATAGATGGCGGCGTTATTGATGACCGCATCCAGCGGACGTTCTGCAACCAGCCCGGCCAGCAGCGCCTCGATCGAGGGCTTGTCGGCCAGATCCGCCTCGACCAGATGCAGGCGAGCGCGCAGGTCGGCGGGGGTGTCAGCGACAAGCTCCGCGTTCTTGCGATGGTCGCGGTCCAGCGCGATCACCTCGGCCCCGGCCATCAGAAGCTGCAGGGTGGTCTGGTGGCCGAGCCCTCCTGCGGCCCCGGTGTAAAGGATGCGGCGTCCGGTCAGGTCAGACATCGCGGCCCCCGATCTTGCGGAAATTGCCCGAGGGCACGGGATAGTCGGTATCTGGCTGGGTGTGGATCGCACGGATGCGCGCCTCGGCCCCGGCGACGGCGGCGGCGTCGGGCAGGATCACGAAACGGCTGTCATAGGCGCGCTCCTCGCCATGTTGCAGCCAGATCATCTCGTCACGCTCACGCGCGGACAGGTTGCCCAGAACATGGTTGGTCGAGGGTTCGATCCCCAACGCATATTGCCCGGCCTGCAGGTTCTGCCACTCGTACTGGCAGGGGAACTGGTCCTTGCGCGTGACGACCATGAAGCCAAGGCCAAGCCGGTCATTGACCAGCGCGACGGGAACCTCTCCGCTGTCGTCTGCGACGAGCTCGTGCTGCCATACCTGTTCATGGAAGTTCATCTGCGGCGCGGGAAGTCGGCGATAGCCGACGCCCTGCCGGTCATAGCTGTCGGCATGCGCGGCCCAGACGGTTTCGGCGATGGGCGCCAGATAACGCGCACCTTCCTCAAGCACCGGATGGCCGACATTGATGTGATAGCAATACATGTGAGGCGTGCGATAAAAGCCGCGGTTCACCACGCGGTCGGACAAACTAATCTCGTCCGATCCGACCTCGATCTCGATGCGGCGATGCAGTTCCAGGTGTTCGCCAAAAACTGCCGATTGCGTGACAACGCCTTCGGCCCACAGGAAACAGCGGTCGCCGTCCCAGCGTTCGCCATAACCGGTCAGATGCGCAGGGATCGTCCCGGCGCGACCGTGCAGCGAATGCGAGGCGGTCTTGCGCGGACCATAGACGTAGCTGTCCGTCGGCACCTCGTTCATGAACAGGATGTGGTCCAGCCCACAGGTCACCATCAACCCTGAAAAGCTGCGCATCCAGCCGAGCCCGCCTTCGCCTTCATAGTCGGAAAGCGAGGGGTGGCGGAATCCAGCGGGCGAATGCCAGCCGATGGCCCGCCCGTTATGTTCGCAATCGGCAATATCCATCGCGCGGTCGACAAGGACAGTGAAACGCAGGCCCGATCCGCTGCGAAATTCCAGCATCCGGTTGCCGCGCTCGATCCCGTTTTCCAGCACCATCAGCCGGACGCCCGCGGCGTGGGACAACCCTCCGCTGGCCGCCTCGATTTCGTGGCGGGTCAATGTCTTGCCGTAAAGTTCTACCATCGTTTCTAGTCCTGGATGATGCTGCCGCGTCATTCGGCAGGGCGAAGAATGCGTCCGCCCTGCCGGATTGCAGGAATGTGTCAGCAGCCGTTCGCGCGCAGCTTGCCGTCAAGGAAGGCTTTCGCGCGGCCGACATCGGATTCGTCCAGATGCTCGATGATCATCGGGATGTTCGGATGCTTCTGCGCCAGACGCTGCAGATACAGGTCATAGTTCAGCTCACCCAACCCGGGGGCGGGCAGCTCGATTTCGCCCACGCCACGGAAGGTGTGGCTTTCCGCCGCCGAGGCGTCGCCGATATCCGAGTGCTTTTCCGACTTGTCGTCGCCCGAACGCTTCACGTCCTTGGCATGGGCGATCTTGATCTTGTCCGACAGCGCGTCGAAGACGAAGTTCAGCGTCTTGTCCATCTTGTCGATGTTATGGGCCTCGAAATAGTTGGTCGGGTCCATCAGCAGGCCAAGGCCCGGATGATCCACCTCGGCGAACATGCGCAGGGTTTCCTCGACCGAGCCCACGACGTTGTTCACATAGGTTTCCAGCAGGAAGACCGAGCCGTGATCCCAGGCGAATTTCGCCAGATCGGTGATGACGGCGCGGCAGTCGTCCCAGCCTTCCTCGGTCTTGTTCTTCGGGTGATGCACCCAGTCGCTGCTGGTATCGAACGTCCCGGTTTCCGAGATCACATAGGGCGAGCCCAGATATTGGGCGTGGGCCAGGATTTCCTTCAACCGGTCCAGCCGCACCTTGCGCGTCGCCGCATCCGGATGGACGATATTGGTATAGGCCGAGATGCAGCAGACCGGCAGGTGGTGATCGCGGAACGTGTCGCGGATGGTGCGGCATTTTTCGGGCGTGACCTGGCCGTCCGAGACGTCGATATCGCTGAAATGCAGATCAAGCTGCACGGTGTTGAAGTTATGCGCGCGGATCTTCTCCGCCGTCGTCTTAAGGTCATAGGGGAAATACCCCGTAAAGATCCCTGCTTGCATCATGACTGATTTCCCTCCCGTTTCAGTCTTCTGAAATATCGTGGCGCACGGTCCGGCCCTCATCGATCGAGCGATAGGCGGATTCGACCAGCGCCATGGTTCGCACGTTGTCCGCGATGGACAGGGCGGGGGCCTCGCCGCTGTGGATGGCCCATTGCAGCTGTTCCATCACGCCGATGAAGGCATGGGGGAACCACATCGTGTCCCATTCGGGCGTGACCCATTCCCCACCGGTTTCCGTGCGCGAGGCATAGGTCAGCGTCGAGGGTCCGCCGGTCGGCCAACCGATCGTTCCCTTGGCCACGCCCTCGGTCCCCTCGACGCGCCAGTTGATATGCTGGTCGTCGGCGTAACCTTCGGCGCGCGGGCCGGACCAGACATCCTCAAGCGACAGCGCGAGCAGCCCCGAGGGGAAGCGCAGCATGGTCGACACAATCCCGTCTCGATGGGCGAATTCGGTGCGGGGGTCAGTGCGGGTGACCGTCGTGACCTCAGACGGGTCGCCGAACAGGAAGCGCATGACATCAAGATGATGCACGCTCATGTTCGACAGCGTCAGCCGGTCGTAGCCTTGCAGGAAGCCCTGCCAATGCGGGATCGCGTGCATGTCGATCTGGGCAAAGACCGGCGCGCCCAAGGCGCCGCGGTCCAGAAGCTGCTTCAGCACACGCATCGACTGGTCGTAGCGCATGTTCTGGTTGACCGACAGAATCTTGCCCGCAGCCTTGGCCTCATCCCGCAGCGCCCGCGCCTCATCCAGGGACAGGGCCAGCGGCTTTTGCGCAAGGATGCCCTTGATATGCGGCTGCTTCAGCGCGTGCCGGATCAGCCCGGGTTGCAGATGCGGCGGATAGGCGATGTCGATAATGTCGAGAGAGGTATCCTCGATCAGCGCCTCGGGCGTGTCGTGCACCTTGGCAATGGCATGGCGATCGGCAACGGCCTGCGCCCGTGCGGGGCTGCGCGAGGCAATCGCCGCCACCGGAAACCCGGCAAGGCGATACGCCTCGAGGTGGCATTCCGCCATGATCATGCCGGCGCCGATGGCGCCAATACGATAGTCGCGGCATCGGATCCGAGGATCCGGGGTCAGGTTCTGCACTTTCATCTTGCTCCCTTGTCCGGGCCCCTCCTGCCCGCAGCTGAGGGGACACTGGCATAAGCAAAACATCATAAACAATCATCTAATCGCATCATTTGCCATCATTTCACATCATCAGGAGGACTAGTCGGGGATTCATGACTTGTGCTGAGGAAATTTTGCGGGTTTTGCTGGTTTTTGACGATTCAGCCATCGGAACCCGCATGCGCACGACCATCACCGAGATCGCCCTGAAATCCGGCGTATCCGCCGCAACCGTCGACCGGGTCCTGAACGGTCGCAGCGGGGTCCGGGAACGGACGCGCGAGATCGTACTGACCGTTGCGCGCGAGCTTGGCTATTTCGGTCCCGCCGACATTGCCCCGACGCGGCGCGTCCGATTGGATTTCGTCCTGCCGGCGGGCACGAACAGCTTCATGCGCAACCTTCGCGGGCAACTGATCGACGAGGCCGCCCGGCACGAAGATGTCCAACTGCGCATCCACGATGTCGAGGACTGGAGTGCGGGCCGGATCGAACGGCGGCTGGCCGAGCTGCATGACCAGACCGACGCGGTCGGCGTCGTCGCCCCCGACCGCCCCGAGATCCGCGAAGAACTGAACGCTCTGGCCCGTGAAGGCGTACGCATCGCGACGCTTGTTTCGGACGTGCCCGCCGTTGACAAGATCGGCTATGTCGGCGTCGACAACCGTGCGGCGGGGCGGCTGGCCGGGCTGCTTCTGGGTCGGTTCCTGGGTCCGGGCAAGGGCGGGAATATCGCGCTTTTCGTCGGCTCACGCGCCTATCGCGGCCATGAAGAGCGCGAAATGGGCTTCCGCTCGATCCTTGCCGATGAATTCGCGGACCTGCGCATCACCGCCTATGCCGAGGTCGGAGACGACCGCGAACAGGCCCATGAAGAAATGCGGCGCATCCTGCAGGCAGGGCAGGTGGACGGCGTCTATAACATTGGCTCCGGAAACCAGGGTATCGCGCGCGCCCTTCGCGAAGCGCATCTGGCCCAACAGGTGGTCTTTATCGGGCATGACCTGACGGACGCCACCCGCCTGCTGCTTCTGGATCGCACAATGGATGCCGTGATCGACCAGAACCACCGCGTCCAGGCGCGCGAGGCCGTGCGGCTGCTGACCGCCGCCGTGCGCGGCACGACCGAGCGGGAATATCCACCCCGCCTACAGGTCGTCTTCCGCGAGAACATCCCGGCAAGCTAGGGTCGAAACAGCGTCCGACTTCCCGGATCATCTGCGGCCAGTTGCGTGAATTAGCACGAAATTCTGTTTGCCGCCCGATTTTCGTTTCGTTGCGCTTCCCCGATGCGCCTAGGATGACCACAAGGCAGCAACCGACAGGAGCGGCGCTTGGAATTCGCGGAAACACTCGACATCGGCGGCTATGAACTCAGCATCGAACCGATGACACCTGCGGACATTCCCCGCCTGCACGAACTTTCGGTCGCCGTCAGTTGGCCGCATCGTGCGGATGACTGGGCGATGGTGATCGGACTGGGACAGGGCTGGGTCGCGCGCGATCAGATTGGGCGCATCTTCGGATCGGCGATGTGGTTTCCGTTTTCCCGGACCGTGGCCTCGATCGGCATGGTCATCACCTCGCCCCGGCTGCAGGATCAGGGGGCCGGGCGCTGGTTGATGCGCCGCGTCCTTGACGAAACCCAGGGCCGCGCCCGCGTGCTGAACGCCACGAAAGAAGCCTTTCGGCTTTACGTCTCGCTGGGGTTCAAGACATTGGCCCCGGTGGCGCAGCGAAACGGCATCGTTACGGCATGCCCGGATTTCGGGACCGGTGCGCGACCCATGCGCGACGCCGACCGCACCCGCATCCTTGAACTGGACACAAACGCGATGGGCGTCGCACGCCCCGAGGTGATGGGGGCGATCCTGGGCGTGTCAGAGGGCATGGTGATCGAGCGAGAGGGTCGGATCACCGGCTTCGCCCTGATGCGCCATTTCGGCAGGGGCCGCGTGATCGGTCCCATCGTTGCGGAAAGCGAACAGGACGCGATCACGCTTTGCGGTCCCTTCGTCGCCGCGCATCAGGGGGATTTCCTGCGTGTCGACACCCGCGAACCCGAAGGCGCACCGTTCACCGATTTCCTGAGCGCGGCCGGTATCGTGCCCTATGACGCGGTGCAGCGCATGTCGCTGGAACCCTTGCCGGAACCGACCGGGCCTGCGCGCACCTTTGGCCTGATCAATCAGGCATTGGGCTGAAGGGGGCATTGGCGCCCCCGAACCCGGCCCCTAGAAATCAGCAACCTTACCCCAGACCGACTCGTCCAGCCGGGCAGGGTGATACGGTTTCGGGTCCACGATCGGGTCCGTGCCCGTCACCAGATCCGCAATCAGGTGACCCGCACCGGGTCCGATGCCGAAGCCATGCCCGCTGAAACCCGCGGCCAGAACCAGGCCGGGAATGCGCGTTTCCCCAATCGCGGGAACCCCGTCGGGGGTACTGTCGATATAGCCCGCCCAGCTTGCCGCGACCGGAGTGTCCCGAAGCGCAGGAAAGATCTCTCGCGCGCGGCCCAGCGTCAGGTCAATCTGCGAGCGGTCCGGGCGCGGGTCCAGGATGCGCATCCGCTCCATCGGGGTCTCACGGTCCAGAGCCCAGCGGGACAGCGTTTCATGCCCGGACTGCCAACCCTGCACACCTCCCGGCGCAAGCGACTTTCGCCGCTTGAAGAACATGGGCAGGAACTTGCCCCAGAACCGCACCTGCTGCGGGGTGACATCGACCCGCGCCGCGCCCGAAACCGCCAGCGTATGCCCGCCATCGCCGCGCCGCGTGATCGAGATATACTTGGTATGGACCGCGTCCGGCAGTTCCGCCCCCGGCGCCACCGACAGGATCGAGGACCGCACACTGGCCTGTGGAAAGCGTAACCCCATCTGCCGGACAAAGGACGAGGCCCAGGCGCCCCCTGCCATCACTACCGTGCGGGTGCGGATCACGCCGCGTTCGGTGACGACACCCGAGACCGCCCCGGCCTCAAGCTCCAGCCCGCGGGCCGCACAATTCTGGACAACCCGACCGCCCAGCTTTTCGACCCCCAGCGCGATGACCGGGGCCGCGCGGGACGGATCGGCGGTGCCATCCGTGGGGGAAAAGACCCCGCCCGCCCACTTGCGCCCCGAGGCATGGCCCCGCTCGCTGGCTTCGGTCGCCGACAACATATGCGTGACGACCCCTTCTCCCCTGGCAAAGTCGCGCCAGCGCGCCCAGCCCGCAATCTCGGCCTCGTCATTCGACAGATACAGCAGGCCGCAGCGGCGAAAGCCGGGATCCATGCCGATCTCGGCGGACAGATCGTCCCAAAGATCCAGGCTGCGGGTCGAGATGGGCAATTCGCGCGCGTCGCGGTTCTGCTGGCGGCACCAGCCCCAGTTGCGACTGGATTGCTCGGCCCCTATCCGGCCTTTTTCCAGCAGGACGACTGATACGCCGCGCTTCGCCAGATAATAGGCCGCGCAGGTGCCGACGATGCCGCCGCCGATCACGACCACGTCAGCCTGCGCCGGCACCACGGCATCGGTTTCGATCTGCATGAGGGGGGCGGGCATGGCGGACTCCTGATCAGCTGTGTCGCAAGGCTAGGCGAAAGGGGCGACAGCATGTGCCGCATCACCACGAAGGTCGAAATTTTATGCCGAACTTCGCTCGGCCAGCAGCGCCATGATTTTCCCGCGCAAGCGGTATATCCGGCGGGATCCAGGTCGCATCCTCCCTTGAGGTGGCAGAATTTTCTGCGTAGTCTGCCGCGATCATCCCAGCGGGGGCTCCATGCTGAAACTCGACCGTATCGACATCCGGATCCTGCACGAATTGCAGCGCAACGGGCGCATCACCAATGTCGAGCTGGCCGAGCTGGTCCACCTGTCGCCCAGCCCCTGCCTGATGCGGGTGAAGAAGCTGCAGCAGGCAGGCTATATCACCGGATATTCCGCCCAGATCGACCTGGCCAAGCTGGGGCCGACCCTGACGGTCTTTACTGAAATCACCCTGAAGAACCACCGCCAGATCGACTTCGCCCGCTTTCAGGAAGCGCTGATGAAGGTCGAGGAATGCATCGAATGCCACCTGATCTCGGGCGGATATGACTATCTTCTGAAGTTCGTGACCGGCGGCATCACCGACTACCAGGCGATCATGGAAGGGCTGATCGACCGCGAGATCGGCATCGACAAGTATTTCAGCTTCGTCGTCATGAAGTCCCCCTTCGTCAAGAACCACCTGCCGCTGAAGAACATCTTCAAGATGTGACGCCCCGAAGCGCGCGGCTTTAGATCGCGCGCGCGGGAACGCTGTCGAGCCAGCCCGTATCAAGCTGCGGGATCGACGAGAAAAGCAGCTTCGAATAGGGGTGGCGGGCGCCGTCGGGCAGGTCCGCGGCGCGCAGCGTCTCGACCGTCTCGCCGCCATTCATGACCATTACCTCGTCGCAGATCGCCTGCACGGTCGACAGGTCGTGGCTGATGAAGACATAGGACAGGTCGAGTTCGCGCTGCAGCTCCTTCAGCAATTCGATCACCGCGGCCGCGACGACCGTGTCGAGGGCCGAGGTGATCTCGTCGCACAGGATCACTTCGGGCTTCGCCGCCAATGCGCGGGCAAAGTTCACGCGCTGCTTCTGCCCGCCCGACAATTCCCCGGGCAGGCGGTGGGCCATTGCGCGGGGCAGACGCACCATCTCCAGCAGTTCGGCGATGCGGGCCTGTTTCTCGGCCCCGCGCAGGCCATGATAAAAGCTCAGCGGCCGCCCGATGATGTCCCCGATCGAGCGGGCCGGATTCAGCGCGGTGTCGGCAAGCTGGAAGACGATCTGCATCCGGCGCAGATCCTCTTTCGAGCGCTGCGCCGAAGCCGGTTCCAGGCGCCTTCCGTCCAGCAGAACCCGACCCCGAGCAGGGGGCAGAAGGCCCGCTATGGAGCGCGCCAGCGTTGACTTGCCCGACCCGCTTTCCCCGATCACGCCCAGATTGCAGCCTTTTTCCAGGCGGCAGCTGACGTTCCTCAGCACCATCTTGTAGGGCAGCCCATTGGGGCCGGTCGGACCATATCCCGCATGGACGCCCTGCACTTCAAGGACCGGAACGGGCGGGGTGGCTTCGGCAGGGCGGGCGGGGCGTGCGAAGCTGCGCGGCTCGAATGCCGAAAGCAATTCGTTCGTATAGGGATGGACGGGTTCATGAAGGATCTGCGCGGTATCGCCGATTTCCTGGACCTGCCCCCCTTTCAACACGACGATGCGGTCCGCGATCTGGGCGACGACCGCAAGATCGTGGCTGACATAGACACCGGCCATGCCCCGATCCCGCATCACCGACTTGAACGCGCGCAGCACCTCGATCTGGGTGGTGACGTCCAGCGCGGTGGTCGGCTCATCGAAGATCACCAGCTTCGGATCGCCGATCAGTGCCATCGCCGCGGCAAGGCGCTGCAACTGCCCGCCCGAAACCTGATGTGGATAGCGTTTGCCGATGTTTTCCGGATCGGGCAGGGCCAGCGCGCGGAAAAGCTCGACAGCTTTGGCACGGGCCTGCGGCATGGTCATGGTGTCGTGGATACGCGCAACCTCGATCACCTGGTCGAGCAGGCGCAGCGCCGGGTTGAAGGCCGCGGCGGCGCTTTGCGGCACATACGCGACCTCGGTCCCGCGCAATGACTGGCGCTGGCGTTCGGACATGCGCACGACATCCCGCCCCGCGATCCGCACCTCGCCACCCGAGATATCGCAGCCCTTGCGGGTATGCCCCATCAGGGTCAGTGCGATGGTGGTTTTGCCAGAGCCGCTTTCGCCGATCAGCGCCACGATCTCTCCCGGCGCGATATCGAAGCTGACGCCCTTGATGATCGGCACGACGTTGCCGGCATCGGTGGTGGCCTTCACCCGAAGATCGCGGATTTCGACAAGATTCTGCATCATTCGCTCCGGTCGCGGATCTTGGTGGGCAGGTTGTCGATCAGCAGGTTGACGCTGATCGTCAGGCTGGCAATGGCGATGCTGGGCACAATGACCGCCGGCGCGCCAAAGGGCAGCCCGCCGATATTCTCGCGCACCAGGCTGCCCCAGTCGGCATAGGGTGGCTGCACGCCCAATCCAAGGAAGGACAGGCCCGACAGCAACAGGACGATGAAGACGAAGCGCAGTCCCACATCGGCCAGCACCGGTCCGGTCATGTTGGGCAGGATCTCGTTCAGGATCAGATAGGGGGAGCGCTCCCCCCTTGCACGGGCGACGGTGACATAGTCCATCGTATTGATGTTCACCGCCAGCGCACGGGCAAAGCGATAGGCGCCCGGCAGATAGATCACGGCCAGAACAAGGATCAGCACCGGGATCGACGACCCTACGGCCGCGACCATGACCAGCCCGAACAGTTTGGACGGAATCGAGTTCAGCGCGTCCAGCAGGCGGCTGAGAACCGTGTCGAACCAGCCACCCGACACCGCCGCCGTCATCCCCAGCACGACGCCCGAGGCGCAGGCCAGCACCACCGAGGCCAACGAGATGCCGACCGTGTAGCGCGCGCCCATCAGGATGCGCGAGAACATGTCGCGCCCCAGGTAGTCCGAGCCAAGCCACAGTTGCTTGGTGATCGGTCCGAAATATTCGAAATCGACGATCTCGCCCGGGTCATGGGTCATGAACCACGGCCCGATGATGGCGACAATGGCCCAGACCAGCACGACCAGCGCCGCCAGCGCGCCCGTCAGGTTCATGCGATAGCCAAGGCGGCGGGGGGTGGGGAAGGTAACGGCCATGACTAGCGAAGCCTCGGGTTCGAGAGGATGGCGATCACGTCCGCGACCGTGATCAGGATCAGGTAGCCGATGCAGAAGATCATCGCGCAGCTTTGGATCAGCGGCAGGTCGCGCGTCGCGACCGAGTCGACCATCAACCGGGCGATGCCGGGATAGTTGAAGACCGTCTCGACGATGATGACGCCTCCGACCAGATAGGACAGCGACAATGCGACGGCATTGACGATCGGGCCGACGGCATTCGGCAGGGCGTGGCGCAGCACCATGCGCGGGCGCGAAGCCCCCTTCAGCAGCGCCATCTCGACATAGGGGCTGTCGAGCACACCGATCATCGCCGCGCGCGTCATGCGGATCATCTGGGCACAGATCACGCAAAGCAAGGTGATGACCGGCATCGCAAAGATGCGCAGCATGTCAGCGATACTGTCCACGTCACTGCCGAAGGACAAGGCGGGCAGCCATTTCAGCCATACCGCAAAGACCAGGACCGCCAGCGTCGCGATCATGAATTCCGGGACCGAGATCACCGCGATGATCAGCGCATTGACCAGCCTGTCGAACCACGACCCGCGATACATCGCCGTCGCGATCCCCAGCGACAGGGCCAGCGGCACCGCAATCGCGGCCGTCACCGCGCCAAGGCGCAGCGTATTGACAAGCCTGCCCCCGATCAGCTGGGCAACCGGCATGTTGTTCGCATAGGACGTCCCCAGATCACCCCGCAGCAATCCCCAAAGCCAGCTGCCGTATTGCACGATGGCGGGCTGATCCAGGTGCATCGCCTTGCGCAGCCCGGCCACGGCCTCGGGGGTCGCGGCCTGGCCAAGCAGGATCTCGGCCACGTCACCGGGCAGCATCTGCGTCGCGCCGAAAACCACGGCAGAGACGATCAGCAGGGTAACGATGGCAACACCGATCCGGCCTAGGACCAGCCTGGGGATTGTCGAGTTCATCCGGGGACCTTTCAGGCAGGGGCCGGGGGCAGGGCGCGCGCCCCCGGCGGCAGGGATCAGGCCTCTAGCCAGACATATTCGGCCATCGCATAGCCCATCTGGCCGCCCAGCGGGTTCGTCTCGAGGCCTTGCAGCTTGTTCGACTTCGCCTCAAGGTCCGAAAGCCAGACCGGGATTGCTGTCGCCGCCTCGTTCGACACGATCACCTGGCATTCGTCATAGATTTCCTTGCGCTTCGCCTCGTCCAGCTCGCCGCGGGCCTCGTGGACCATCTTGTCGAATTTCTCGGACTTGAACTGGCTTTCGTTCCAGGGCGCATCCGAGGTGTAAAGCAGCGAGAACAGGATATCCGGCGTCGGGCGCGGGTTGATGTTCCCGAAATGCACGGGGGCCTGAAGCCAGTATTTCGACCAGTAGCCATCCGAAGGCACGCGCTGGATGTCGAATTTCATCCCGATCTGGGCGCCTGCCTGTTGCAACAAGGTCGCCATCTCGACCGAGGACGTTGCCGCATCCGATGCGACGATCGGGATGGTCTGGCCCAGCAGCCCGGCCTTGTCGAACAGCGACTTCGCGCGTTCGGGGTCGAACTCCCGCGCCTTCAGCTCTGCATTGTGATACTTGTTCGAGGGCGAGATCGGCTGGTCGTTCGCGATCACGGCGCGGCCGCGGGCGATGGATTTCGTGATCAGCTCGCGGTCGAACAGATACTTCATGCCCTCAGCGAAACCCGCCTTGTCACCCGGCGACAGGTCAAGGCGCAGGTTCAGGTCGGTATAGTTCCCGGCCGTGTTCTGAAGCACGTCGATATTGCCCGCGCTTTCGATCAGGCGCAGGGCCTGCGGCTTGATCGAGGCTGCCAGGTGGATGTCGCCCGAAACCAGCGCGTTCACCCGTGCGGTGTCGTCGGGGATGGCGAAATATTCGAAGCTGTCGACATGCGCGCCGCCGGGCTTGAAGTAGTTTTCGTTGCGCTTCATCAGCGACTTCACGCCCGGCTCGAAATGCTCAAGCGCGAAAGAGCCGGTGCCGTTGCCCTTGCTGAAATCGGTGGTTCCGTCGGCCACGATCATGAAGTGATGCATCGCCAGGATCGCCGGCAGGTCGGCATTCGGCGCGGCCAGCGTGAACTGGACCGTCGTCGGATCGATGGCCTTGATCTCGGTCATCTGCTTGGCCATCGCGTTGACCTTGGAGCCGACCGCCTCGTCCAGATGGCGGTTCATCGAGAAGACGACGTCATCCGCCGTCAGCGTCTTGCCGTCATGGAAGGTCACGCCCTTCTTCAGCTTGACGATCCAGACTTTCGCGTCCTTCGTCTCGATGCTTTCGGCAAGCTCCATCTGGACCTCGCCCCGGCCGTTCAGGAAGGTCAGGCGGTTGTAAAGCGCGCAGCAACGGACATAATCGGTCGCCTGCGACGCTTTGGCCGGGTCCAGCGTGTCGGCCGTAGACGAGGACCAGCTGGCCGCGATCAGGTGTCCGCCCTTGACCGGGGTCGCAGCCAAGGCAGCGCTGGCACGGCCCAGAATGGTCCCGCCCGCGGCAAGGCTGATGCCGCCCGCCATGAACATGCGCAGAAGGTCGCGCCGCGAGGCCCCGCGGCGGATCGCGCTCTCGACCATCGCATCGTCAGCGCGGGTCCAGTTGGTGATCTTGGTCATTCTTCTTCCCTGTTCTGACGCGCCGAAACGCTGGTGAATTTGCCCTTGCAGGCGGGTTGGCCCGTTGGGGCCGCGGCAAGACATGCTGGAACACAGAGCGGTTGGTGCGTTCAGGCCGTTCGGGGCCCTGCGCGTTCATTCCCTGTTCGCAGCATCATCTGCCGAAACCTTTCGATCCGATCTGACGCCGGACCTTGACGGTTCGGGACAGATTGAACGCAATTTCCGCAGGGGATGCGTCGATTTCGCGACCTGCGCAGCAGATTATGCTGAAATGGCGCGAACCGGCGGAATAGCGTCAATACCCACGCCGTCTGTCGATCAGACCCGCGACAGGCCGCCCCGCAAGATCGGCCGAGACGCCGGCGATCACATGCGCGGCGCCCTCGGCCGCGCTGGTCTGGCTGGCGATGTGGGGGGTCAGGATCACGGACGGATGCCGCCACAACGGATGGTCCGCGGGCAGGGGCTCGGGGTCCGTTACGTCCAGCATCGCCGCGGACAGTTGCCCCTGGTCCAAAGCCGCGATCAGATCCGCGGCCACAAGCTGGGCCCCGCGTCCAAGATGCACCAGCCGCGCTCCGCGCGGCAGCTTTGCAAACAGCGCGGCGTCCAGAATGCCGCGTGTCTGCATGGTCAGGGGCAGCAGGCAGATCAGGATGTCGGTCCGCGCCAGAAAGGGTGCAAGGTCGGTGAAGCAGGACACCCCGTCGATCACGCGGGTTGAACGGCTGTAGCCCGCAAGGTCGAAGCCGAACGGGCGCAACCGGTCGATGACCAACGTGCCAAGCTGGCCGAGCCCCATCACGCCGACCCTGCGCCGGGACGCGGGCAGGTTCTCGCCCGGTGCCCATTCCGCGACCTGCTGACGGGCAAGATAGCGGGGAAGGTCGCGATGCATGGCCAGCGTGGCCAGCGTCGCATACTCCCCCATCTGCGCGCCAATGCCCGGCTCAAGCATCCTGACCACGCCGACATGGGCCGGAATCAGGCCCAGGTCAAACTGGTCCACACCCGCTCCGATCGAAAAGATAAGGCGCAGATTGGGATAGCGCGTGGCAAGGTCGTCGGGGGCATTCCAGGTGACGATCCACTGGACCCGCAAGGGGTCCGGCGCTTCGCCAACATGAAACGCGACATCGGGCAGGGCATGGGCAAAGGCCTCGCGAAAGACCTGAGCCCGCGCCGCGGTCGACAGGAACAGGACTGCCATCAGCGCATGGCCGCGCGGACGTCCGGGTCCTCCAGCGTCTGGTCCAGGGTCAGGCGCGTGCGCTCGACAATGGCGTCGATCTCGGCCTCGGTGCAGCACAAGGGCGGGGCATAGCCGATGACGCCCTGGGCAAAGGCGCGCACCACCAGCCCGTTCCGCCAGGCGCGGTCAAAGACGCGGGTCGCCGGGGCGGCGGCTGCCGGCAGCGGGGTCTTGGCGTCCTTGTCAGTGACAAGCTCGATCGCGGCAAGCATGCCGCGACCGCGCACATTGCCCACCAACGGGTGATCCGACAGGCCCTGAAGTCCGGCCATCAGCCTTGCGCCCATCCTGCGCCCGTTCTCCAGCAAGCCATCTTCGTAAAGATCCAGTACGGCCAGCGCCACCGCGGCACTGACAGGGTGCGCGGAATAGGTGTATCCATGCCCCACCGCCGCGGCACCTGCGCCATCGGCGATGGTGTCATAGACATGATCCGACAGGAACACCGCGCCCATCGGCACATAGCCCGAGGTCAGGCCCTTGGCGGTGGTCATCATGTCCGGCACCACGCCTTCATCTTCGCACGCGAACAGCGGGCCGGTGCGGCCGAAGCCGGTGATGACTTCATCGGCGATGAAAAGGATGTCCAGTTCCTTGCAGACGGCGCGCATCGTGGAAATCCAGCCCGGCGGCGGCACAAGAACGCCGCCCGATCCCTGGATCGGCTCGACATAGAAGGCCGCGACACGATCTGCCCCGCCAAGCTGATCGATCCGGGCGCGCAGCTCGGCGACCGAGGCCGCGATGATCGCCTGCGGGTCGGTCCCGACCGGATTGCGATAGGCGTAATGCGAGGAAATCTTGTGCTGCCAGTCCAGCGGCAGGCTGAAGCCCGCATGGAACGAAGGCAGCGCCGTCAGGCCCGCACCCACCGTTGACGAACCGTGATAGCCCTGCTGGACCGAAATGAACTGGTCCTTTTGCGGCAGGCCGCGCGCATGCCAGTAATAGCGGACAAAGCGCACGGTGCTGTCGACAGCGTCCGAACCGCCCAACGTGAAATAGACATGGTTCAGATCACCCGGCGCACGATCGGCCAGCCGCGCCGCCAGCCGTGCCGCGGGCTCCGAACCAAGGCCGAAATAGCCGGTGGCATAGGGCAGTTCGCGCATCTGGCGGGTCGCCGCCTCGATGACACTTTCCTGACCATAGCCGGCATTGACGCACCAGAGGCCCGCGAACCCGTCCAGAAGCTGGTGGCCCTCGGCATCGGTCACGGTCGCGCCCTTGGCCGATTTCAACAGGCGCACGCCGCTTTGCTCATGCCCGCGCCATGAGGCGACGGGATGGACCAGGTGCGCCCGGTCCTGCTCGATCAGCGAATTGCTCAGCATGCTCTCTCCTGTGTTCAGCCGAGGGCCTGTGCGGCCAGGGCGAAGCGCGTGAAGCGCCCCTGTTCGCCGGGCAGATCGCCGCGCAGCATCGCGACCCCGCGATCTACCTCGGCAAGTCCGATTTCCGTCAGCCAGCCCTCAAGGCCGGATGTTCCCGTCGTGTCGACACGCAGGAACTGGCCCTGCCGGCCTGCGAACAGATGCGATAGCAGAGCCTGCGCCGTCTGCACTCCGTCAGCGACGACGGGGCCGACGACGGCACCGCGACCGAAAAGGCGAAGCGCGGCAAAGCCCTTGCCCTCGGCCAGAACCAGCGTGCCGCGATGGGCCAGCGCGTCAAGCAGTGCGTCCCGGTCGGCCCCGGTCGCTTCGCGGTCCATGCTCCGGATCATGTCCATGTCGCCCGGGCCTGCCGGGCGGATGCCGGGCGCGGAAAGATCGGCAAGGAGGCGGCCCTGGTGCTGATGGACCGCGCCGCAGGCCGTGAAACCAAGCTTTTCATAAAGCGGCATTCCGGCTGGGGTGGCGACAAGTCGCCATTGCCGGGGTTCCGCCAGATCCATCGCGCGAAGCATGATCTCGCGCCCAAGGCCGCGCCCGCGCATCGCCTGATCGACGATGATCATGTTCGCCATCGCCACATCCCCGAAAGGGGTCGCCACGGCGGTCGCAACCACGGCGTCATCCTCGATCGCGACGACGCCGCGGCTGATATCTCGGACAAGATCCCAGTCCTCGGACCGGTGCGGCCAACCGGCCTGGGTCGACAGAAGCAGCGCGCCCTGAACATGTTCGGGGCCGAAGGGCTGAAAGGTAATGGTCTGGGTCATGCGGGCCTCGGGTCATTTCCGGCATATCATGCGGCCCGAAACAGACACGGCGTAGCGGGATTAAGCCATCTCTCGGGAATTTCCGACCGTTCCTGCCTCATCGCACGGCATAATGTTCCGCGACAATCCTCCGCCGGACCCGGCCGGGCAGGGGGCTGGGAAAGCCCATCCGAAACACTGTGCCGCGCATGCCCCGTCTTTCGGCGTTTCCTGCCGAGCCGGGGCAGCATTGCGGCCAGACAGGGCTGCCGCACGCCCTAAGATCATGGCAACGCTGACCGCATGAGGACAAGATGGCCCCGTTCCGCCCGAAATATGTGACCTTCGACTGCTATGGCACGCTGACCAATTTCGACATGGCCGGCGCCGCACGCCGCATCTATGGCGCGCAACTGGACGAAGCCGCGATGACCCGGTTCATCAGGAACTTCGCCGCCTATCGCCTGGACGAGATCCTTGGCGCGTGGAAGCCCTATGCCGAGGTCGTCCATAACTCGCTTGAGCGCACCTGCAAGGCGAACGGCGTGACCTTCCACGTCGAAGATGCCCTGCGCGTCTATGAAGAGGTTCCGACCTGGGGGCCGCATGCAGACGTGCCCGCGGGGCTGGCGAAACTGGCGCAGGAAATCCCGCTGGTGATCCTGTCGAATGCGATGAAGGTCCAGATCCCCCATAACGTCGAAAAGTTGGGCGCGCCCTTCTTCAAGGTCATCACGGCCGAGGAAACCGGCGCGTACAAGCCCCAGATGAAGGGCTTCGAATACATGCTGGACGTGCTGGGCTGTGGCCCCGAGGACATCACCCATGTCTCGTCCTCGTTCCGCTACGACCTGATGACGGCCCATGATCTGGGGATCAAGTCCAAGGTCTGGGTGAACCGTGGGCATGAGCCGGCGAACCCCTATTACGGCTATACCGAGATTGCCGATATCGGCGGTCTTCCGGGCGTCTTCGGGATCTGACGCAGATGAAATTCGTCTCATACTGGCACGACACCGCCCCCGCCTTTGTGGGTGGGGCCACTGGGCCGGTCGCGGGGCATTACGACGTGGCGGTGATCGGCGCGGGCTTCACCGGCCTTGGCGCGGCACGCAAGCTGGCCGAAGATGGCCGCTCCGTCGTCGTTCTTGAGGCGCAGCATGTCGGCTTTGGCGCCTCGGGGCGCAATGGCGGGCATCTGAACAACGGGATCGCCCATAGCTATCTTGGTGCCAGCGCCGAGTACGGGGCCGAAAAGGCCCGTGCCCTGTATCGCGCCTTTGATGCCGGAATCGATACCATCGAGCGCCTCGTGTCCGAGGAAGGCATCGATTGCGCCTTTCGTCGCGCGGGCAAGCTGAAGCTTGCTTCGAAACCCCAGCATTTCGAAGGGATTGCCCGGAATTTCGAAGCCATACATGCCGAAGTCGACCCCGAGACCGAGCTTCTGTCGCGCGACGACTTGGGTCGCGAAATCGGGTCCGATCAATTCCATGGCGCGATGCTGCAAAAGAAAAGCGCCATGATGCATATGGGGGGCTTCGTCACCGGGCTTGCCGATGCCGCAAGGCGCCGGGGGGCGGTTATCCACGAACACGCTCCCGTCACCGCCCGGCGCGAGCAGGGCCGGGGATGGGAACTGCACACCCCGCGCGGCAAGGTCACGGCAGACAAGGTGCTGCTGGCGACCGGAGCCTATACCACTGATGCATTCGGCTGGTTCCGCCGCCGCATCGTGCCCGTCGGAAGCTTCCTTCTGGCAACGCGCCCGCTGACGACAGACGAGGTCGCTGCGACCATGCCCGGGAACCGGACCTGCGTGACCTCGATGAACATCGGCAACTATTTCCGGCTTGCCCCGGATAACAGGCTGATCTTTGGGGGACGGGCACGGTTTTCGGCACGGTCGGACCAGCAATCGGACGCGAAAAGCGGGGCAGTCCTGCGCCGCGCGCTGGCCCAGATCTTTCCGCATCTCGCCGAGGTGCAGGTGGATTACTGCTGGGGCGGCATGGTCGACATGACGCAGGACCGCTATCCCCGCGCGGGCTTTGCCGACGGCGTCCATTACTCGATGGGCTATTCGGGCCACGGCGCCCAGATCGCGACCCATATGGGCGAGATCATGGCCGACCTGATTGTCGGCCGGATCGACCGCAATCCCTTTGCCGACCTGCCCTGGAACGCGGTGCCCCTGCACACCGGCAAGCCGTGGTTCCTGCCGCTGGTCGGCCTTTACTACAAAGCTTTGGACAAGGTGCAATGATGAACCTGCTGATCAAGATCGACCCCGAAAACCTGCCCGAGGCGAAAGTCTCGAAACCGATGCCCGAGCGACTGATCGCGGGTGATCCGACCTTCCGCACCTGGGCCTTTGACGAGGGCAAGGAAGGGCGCGTCAAGACAGGCATCTGGGAAGCCACCCCCGGAGAGACGCATTCGATCAAGGGCGAGATCTATGAATTCTGCCATCTGCTCGACGGCGTCGTCGAACTGACCGAGGAAGGCCGCGCGCCCGTCATCTATCGCAAGGGCGACAGCTTCGTGATGAAGCCGGGTTTCCGCGGCGTCTGGAAGACTATCGAGACGGTGCGCAAGATCTATGTCGTGATCGAATAGACCGCAGGAACGGAAAACGATGAGGGGGCGCCGTTTCACACGGCGCCCCCTTGTCGTTCCCGCGCTGGCCCGGGTCTTACAGGCCGGCCATGTGGAAGGCCTTGGTTTCCAGATATTCCTCGATGCCGACGCGGGCTCCTTCGCGGCCAAGGCCGGATTGCTTGACGCCGCCAAAGGGCGAAACCGTGGTCGAGACCGAGCCGGTGTTCAGCCCGACCATGCCGAATTCCAACGCCTGCCCGACGCGCCATGCCCGCTTGTGGCTTTCGGTATAGAAATAGGCGGCCAGCCCAAAGGGTGTGGCATTGGCGATGGCGACGGCTTCTTCTTCGGTTTCGAACCGGAACAGCGGGGCGACGGGGCCAAAGGTTTCCTCCTGCGCCAGCTCCATCTCAAGCGTCGCACCGCCCAACACCACCGGCGCGGCATATTGAGCGCCTTCGGGCGTTTTGGCCTCGGCCAGGATCTGCGCGCCCTTGGCGATGGCATCCGCGACATGGCGGCGGATCTTCTGGATCGCGGGTGCATTGATCATCGGGCCGATCTCGACCTCCGGCTCGGTTCCCGGCCCGACCCGCATCGCGGCAACCCGCGCGCCCAGCTTCGCGGCGAAGGCGTCGTAGATGCCTGCCTGCACGAGGATCCGGTTCGAGCAGACGCAGGTCTGCCCGCCATTGCGGAATTTCGAGGCAATGGCGCCTTCGACCGCCGCATCTAGATCGGCGTCGTCAAAGACGATGAAGGGCGCGTTGCCGCCAAGCTCCAGCGACAGCCGCTTTACCGTCGGCGCACATTGCGCCATCAGGATCGATCCGACACGGGTAGAGCCGGTGAAACTGAGCTTTCGCACTGTCGGGTTCGCGGTCAGTTCGGCTCCGATCTGGGCGGGCATCCCGGTCACGATGTTGATGACGCCCGCCGGGATTCCAGCCCGCTCGGCCAGCACCCCCAGCGCCAGGGCCGAGAAAGGGGTGAACTCGGACGGCTTGATGACCACGGTGCATCCGGCGGCAAGGGCGGGGGCAACCTTGCGGGTGATCATTGCATTCGGGAAATTCCAGGGCGTGATGATCGCCGAAACGCCCACCGGTTCTTTCAGCACCACGATCTGGCGGTCGCCGGCGGGGGCAGGGATGACCGACCCATCGATGCGGCGCGCTTCCTCTGCGAACCATTTGACGAATGAGGCGCCATAGGCGATTTCGCCACGCGCCTCGGACAGAGGCTTCCCCTGTTCACGGGTCAGGATCAGTGCGAGGTCGTCGGCATGTGCCTCCATCAGCGCGAACCAGCGCTCCAGCAATGCGGCGCGATCGGCATGGGGGCGCTTGCGCCAAGCCTGAAAGGCGCGATCGGCGGCCTCGATCGCGGCGCGGGTCTGATCACCCGTGATGTCGGGGACACTGCCGATCACCGCCCCGGTGGCCGGGTCGGTCACATCGACGGTCGCACCCAAACTGGCCTGGAGCCATTGCCCGTCGATCAGCGCGGCCTGACGGAACAGACCCGGATCGGCAAGGCCGGAAAAACTGGTCATCACGTTCATCGATCACTCCTCCAGCGCGGACAGGACGGCCGCGGTAATCTCGTCGGTCTTGTCGCGGCCCGGCACGGTGCCGATGCCCCGCGCCGTCGTCGCCTCGACCGCGCGCATGATGCGGGCGGCGGTTTCACCCTCGCCCAGATGCTCAAGCATCATCACCAGCGACCACATCGCCGCAATGGGATTGGCGGTGCCAAGATGGGCGATGTCGGGCGCGGACCCATGCACCGGCTCGAACATCGACGGGCTTTTCCCGGTCGGGTCGATATTGGCCGAGGCGGCAAAGCCAAGCCCGCCCTGGATCGCGGCGCCAAGGTCTGTCAGGATATCGCCGAACAGGTTCGAGGCGACGACCACGTCCAGTGTCTCGGGCGCCATGACCATGCGCGCTGCGATGGCGTCGACATGGTAATGGCTGACCTGCACTTCGGGGAATTCGGCCGCCAACTCGCGCGTCACCTCGTCCCAGAACACCATCGAGTATTTCTGGGCATTCGATTTCGTGACCGAGGCAAGACGCTTGCTGCGCCCCATCGCCTGTTCGAATCCGAAGCGCAGGATGCGTTCAACGCCGGTGCGGGTAAAGATCGCGGTTTCCACCGCCACCTCGTCCCCCGTGCCCTGATGCACCCGACCACCCGCGCCTGAATATTCGCCCTCGGTGTTCTCGCGGATGCACAGGATGTCAAAGGCGTCCTTGCGCAGCGGTCCCTGCACGCCCGGAAGCAGGCGATGCGGGCGGATGTTCGCATATTGGACGAAGGCCTTGCGGATCGGCAAAAGCAGCCCGTGCAGCGATACTGCGTCGGGCACCTTCTCGGGCCAGCCGACGGCACCCAGAAAGATCGCGTCGAAGCCGCGCAGGGTCTCGATGCCGTCCTCGGGCATCATGCGCCCGGTTTGCAGATAATGGTCGCAGGACCAGGGAAAGCTTTCGGCCACCAGAAGGCCGGGAGACGCCTTTTCGGCAACGCGCATGGCGGCCTCAAGAACAGGGATCCCGATGCCGTCTCCGGGGATCAGGGCGATGCGATGGGTCATGGTGGCCTCAGATGTCGATCAATACGGATTTCGAACGGCGGTTCGCGTGATAGGCTTCGCGTCCCAGATCCTTGCCGATCCCCGAGGATTTGTAGCCCCCGGTCGGCAGGATATGGTCCCGCGAGCGCCCATAGCGGTTGACCCAGACGGTGCCCGCCTGAATCGCGCGGGTCATGCGAAGCGCGCGCGAAAGATCACGGGTAAAGACGCCAGCGGCAAGGCCATAGGTCGGATGATCCGCCAGGGCCAGCGCCTCGGCCTCGTCGGTGAATGTCTGCAACGTCAGCACCGGTCCGAAGATTTCCTCGGTGACGGCGGGGTTCGCTGCATCGACGCCGCCAAGCAGGGTCGGCTGATAGAAGAAGCCCGGGATGTCCATCGGGGCCCCGCCGCAAACGACCTCGGCCCCCGCAGTGATGGCGGAATGGACGATCTGGTCGATCCGGTCGCGCTGCCGGGCCGAGATGGCGGGGGAATAGCCGGTTTCGGCCAACCATCCCGGTCCCGGATTGACCGGCCGCATCAGCGCAACCAGCCGCGCCGCAAGCTCGTCCGCGACCGATGCCGCAACGATCACGCGGCTTCCGGCGACACAGGCCTGCCCCGCGTTGAACATGATGCTGCCCGCGATACAGCGCGCGGCAAGGTCGAGGTCGGCATCGGCAAAGACGACCTGCGGGCTTTTGCCGCCAAGTTCCAGCGTCATCGGCTTGACGCCGGCGCGGGCGATATTCTCCATGATCGCACGCCCGGCCTGGGTCGAGCCCGTGAAGCTGACCTTGCCGATGCCCGGATGCCCCGTCATGGCCGTGCCCGTCACCGGGCCGTCGCCCAGAACCACGTTGACAATGCCCGCGGGAATCCCGGCCTCGACTGACAGCTCGGCCATGCGCAGGGTGGCAAAAGGCGTCATCTCGGAGGGTTTCAGGACCACGGCATTTCCTGCCGCCAGGGCCGGGCCAAGCTTCCAGCCCGCCATCGAGATCGGGAAGTTCCAGGGCGTGATCGCGCCCACGACGCCATAGGGTTCGTCCAGAACCATTCCCAGCCGGTCATCGCTGGTCGGCACCAGTGCGCCGCCTTCCTTGTCCGCAAGTTCTGCGAAGAAACGGATCTGCTCGGACGTGACGGCGACGTCGATTCCGGGCAACTGGCTGATAAGGCGGGTCGAAGCGACGGCCTCAAGTTGCGACAGCTCGGTCGCATGCGCGTCGATCAGGTCGGCCCAACGATGCAGGGCGCGGGTCCGGTCGCGGGGCTGGCCGCGACCCCAGCCCGACTCGCGTTGCGCCCGCGCTGCTGTCTCGACAGCCCGGTCCACGGTACCGGCGCTTGCGACCGGAACCGCGCCCAGCGGCCTCTGGTCGGAAGGACGGGTCAACTCCAGCGCGGCATCATCCGCAACATATTCGCCACCGATGAAATGGGCGCGGCGCAGGTCGAGTGTATCCGGGTCGAAGGACAGGCTCATGGATATTTCCCTGATGTCTTTGGCACGACTCTAGCGGTCCGTGCGCCGCAGATGTCTTCGGCGCGCAGGGGGGCACAGCGGATCTTGCCGTAGCATCCGGGTATCGCGGCATTCTGTGCCGCAGGCTGTCAGGGCGGTCCCAAAGCATCACGCGCGGCAGGAAATTTTGCCCCGGTGGCGCCATACAGCACCACCCGGCATCCGATTTGCCGCAGGATCGCGGCACGCCAACAAGCCGAGTTTCCGATGACGCCCGAAGAAATCCTTGCCGACCTCATCTCATGCGACGATCTGCCGGGACAACCGAACCGTGCCATCGCAGGCTGTGTCGAGGGTCACCTGCGCCGGATGGGGATCGAACCCGTCATCCTGACCGGGCCCGAAGGGGATCGCGTCAATATCCTTGCCACCATCGGTCCGCGCGACCGTTCCGGCGTGATCCTGTCGGGCCACATGGATGTCGTCCCTGTCGCGGGCCAGGACTGGTCCTCGGACCCGTTCCGGCTGACGCGGCGGGATGACAGGCTTTACGGGCGCGGCACTTCGGACATGAAGGGCTTTCTGGCCTGCATGCTGGCGATGGTGCCCGAGTTCCAGGCAGCCACGCTGCAGCGCCCCCTGCATTTGGCCTTTTCCTATGACGAGGAAATCGGCTGCCGCGGGGTCGGACACCTGATTGCCGCCCTGCCGGATCTGGTCGCGGCGCCGATGGCCTGCATCGTCGGCGAGCCCTCGGCCATGCGCCCGGTCCTGTCGCACAAGGGCAAGCGATCGACCTTGCTGCGGATCGCAGGACGGGCGGCGCATTCCTCGCAACCCGATGCCGGGCTGAACGCGATCTATGCGGGGGCGGAGATCCTGCTGGCCATCCGTGCGCTGAACGAACGGCTGGCAGTGCAAGGCCCCTTCGATCACCGCTTCTCGCCACCCCATTCCACGGTCGTTGCCGGGGTGGTCCGCGGCGGCAGTGCCGTCAACATCATCCCCGATCGCTGCGAGATCGAGATGGAGGTGCGATCCGTCCCCGGTGCGGATCCCGCCGAAATCACCGCCGAAATCGTCGCGCTGGCGCAGGCGCTGGTCCCCGAAAAGGCGCTGTCGGTCGAGGCATGCGAGCTCAGTGCCTATCCGGCGCTGCCGCCATCGGGCGACCCGACGCTGGCCGGGCTGATGGCCCGCCTGTCGGGCGGCGCGCCCTTGCAATCGGTCAGCTACGGGACCGAGGCCGGCCTTTATCACGCCGCGGGCATTCCCTCGATCATCTGTGGACCAGGCGAAATTGCGCGCGCCCATCGTCCCGACGAATTCATCCTGCCCGAAGAGCTGGCGCACTGCTGCCAGATGCTGCGCGGATTGGCCGGACATCTCGCGGCCCCCTGAATAACCAGGCGGCGCGCCCCGGAAAGGGCGCGCCGGCAAGGCCTTGCGATCAGCCCGGCAGCACGATGAACAGCAGCCACAGCACGACCGGGGCAACCACCGTCACCAGCGCGCCATAATTCAGCAGCTTCTTGAAGAAGGCCTGCCGGTCCGTGCCACTGGCATTGGCAAGCACCAGCGCGCCATTGGTCGAGAAGGGGCTGACATCGACGATGGTCGAAGCGACGGCCATGGCCGCGATGAAGCCGATGGCGCCCACGCCCGTTCCCGATTGCAGGAACGGAACCGCCAGCGGAATCAACGATCCCAGCACCGCCGTGGACGAGGCGAAGGCCGACACCACCGCGCCGACAAAGCACAGGACCAGCGCCGCCAGCAGCGGCGAAGCAAGGCCCGCGACGCTGCTGCCTACGAAATCGATGGTGCCCATGTGTTCCAGCACGGCGACATAGGTGCTGACGCCGGTGATCAGCATGATCTCGGGCCAGGCAACCTGCGCCATCGCGCGTTTCTGCATGGTCGGGTTCCACAGCGACAGGACAAGACCGATGGTCAGCGAAACGAAACCGATATCCAGCTTGAAGGCCAACACAAGGATTGCCAGTAGCGCCAGCCCGACCAGCGTGACGATCTGGTAAAGCGTGCCGTCGGGCTGGTTGCCTTCCTCGACCTCGGCGACAAGGCGGTTCGACTCGCCACCGCCTTCCTCGCCAATGCGACGGCTCAGCGCCTCGGCCTCGCTGTCGCCAAAGATCTGCGGGCCGGTCGCGGGCTTCGTGATCTGGACATGGGGCACCTTGACCGGCGCGACGGTCGCGGTCTGCGCCTTCATCAGCGCGCGTCCACCCAGGACCATGAACAGCAGCAATGCGACTGCGGCGTTGACACCAAAGCTGGCGGCAAAGGTGGTCATCGGGCTAAGCGGCAGCCCGGCCTTTTCGACGACCCGGTTGGTGATGCCGCCATAGATGCTGATCGGGGAAAAACCGCCCGCCTGCGCGCCATGCACGACCATGAGGCCCATCAGCAGCGGCGAGATCTGGTAGCGGAAGGCAAAGCCAAGTGCGATCGGCGCGACAATGGCCACAGCGCCGGGGCTGACTGCGCCCACTGCCGTCAGCAGCGCCGAAATGACGAACATGATCCACGGAATCGCCGCGATCCGGCCCCGGACCGCGCGTACCGCCATGCGGACCAGCCAGTCGATGGTGCCGTTGTTCTGGGCCAATGCGAACAGCCAGGTGATCCCGACCAGCGTCAGGAACAGGCCACCGGGAAACCCGGCGATGATCTCGTTGGTGGTCTGCCCGGCCAGAAGCGTCCCGACCAGAAACGCGCCGACAAAGGCCAGCACGCCCATGTTGATTGGCCAGATGGTGGCGATGACGAACATCGCCGCCAAGGCATAGATTGAAATCAGATGCGGGGTCACGCGCGGCTCCTCTTCCTTGCAGAACTCCTGAGGCCGACGCGCGCCGACCCCCTCCTGGTCCGTTCGTGGACGGACCTCTCCCGCAGCCGTTATACGTTTCAAATGTGGTGTTGTATATAACAACAGACGTGATGGATAATTCTTCCCCCGGAAGGGTAATCCGTCTCTGATCTTACAAGGGGCGTTAGCCCGCGCGCAATTTCCACACCAGCCGGACCGATCGCCGCAGCGCCGTGAATGCGGCACCCAGCGCAATCAACCACAGACCAACCAGCAGAACCTGGCCATGCCCGCCCCAAAGCGGCTCGGCCAGCGACAGGACTGCCGCCGCAGTGACCAGCGCCATGCGATGCGGCTTCGCCATTGGCCCTGAAAAATCTGCGCCCGCGCCGCAACCGATGCCCAACTGCCGGATATAGGCAGTCAGGAAAGCAAAGCTGACCGCCGCCCAGCCCAGGGCAGGGGCACCCAATCCCAGCGCAATTCCCATCAGGATCAGCATGTCGGCGACGCGGTCGGGAAGTTCGTTCCAGAACCCGCCGTCGGGCGAGGCGCGACCGGCCTCGATCGCGACCATGCCGTCCAGCAGGTTGCAGAGCAGGCGCAGCTGGCAGAAGACCGCAGCCAGCAGCAGCAGGATCGCGCGCGTCCAGCCAAAGCTCTCACCCGCCAGCCAGAAGCACCCGCCCGAAAGGAACGCAGCCCCGATCCCTGCGATCGAGATCTGGTTCGGCGTGATGCTGGTCCCGGCAAGCCAACGGGTGATCTGTGCCGCCCAGCGGGTGTCGCGGCTTGCAAGGGGGCGGCGATTCTCGGTCGAGGCCATGGCTATCCCAGTTTCCAATAGAAGCGGGTGACGTGGAAAAAGATCGGGGCGGCAAACAGGACCGAATCCAGCCGGTCGATGAAGCCGCCATGCCCGGCGATGGAATGGCCCCAGTCCTTGACCCCGCGGTCACGCTTGATCGCGGACATCACCAACCCGCCCGCGAAGCCCATCATCGTGATCAGAAGGCTCATCCCTGCGGCCTGCAGCGGGGTGAAAGGCGTCATCCACCACAGCATCGTTCCGATCAGCGTGGCCGAAAGACTGCCGCCGACAAATCCCTCGACCGTTTTCGAGGGCGACAGCTTCGGCGCGATCTTGCGCCGCCCGATCAGCTTGCCCCAGACATATTGCAGAACGTCGCTAAGCTGCACCACGATGACCAGGAACGCGATCAGCAACACCCCGCGACCCGCGGGCATGTTCAGGTTCAGGATTGCCGGAACATGCGAGACGCAGAACACGCAGATCATCAGCGCCCACTGCATTTCCGCTATGCGGATCAGATAGTTGCGCGTCTCGCCCGCCAAGGCCGAGACGATCGGCAGCAGCAGGAACACATAGACCGGGATGAAGATCGAAAACAGGCCGTACCAGTTGATCCAGATCAGCCAGAACTGGACCGGCAGCACGACGAAGAATGCCGCCGCCAGCGTGTTGTGATCCGCCCGGGTGGCATTCGTCAGTGTCATGAATTCGCGGAGCGCCGCGAATGAACACAGCAGGAACAACAGCGTCACCCCCGCATGCCCGCCCAGGAAGGCCAGCGACAGGGACAGCGCCATGACCCACCAGGCGCGGATGCGGTCGTTCAGGTTCTCGATCGCGGAATTCTCGCCATGCGGGGAATAGCGCCGGGCCAGCAGCCAACCCAGGATCGAGGCAAAGATCAGTATCCCCCCGATCCCGGCAATCACGGTCAACAGGTCAGAACGGGCATCGTCCATCAGGTCGCCTCGGTCTTGGGGCGCAGCGCCAGCAGTGCCGCGCGCGCACGGATCAGGAAATCATCCTTGGCCTCGTCGGGTCCGACCTGCAGCGGCGTGCCGAAGCTGACCTTGCACATCAGCGGCACGGGGATCAGGGCCCCCTTGGGCAGGACGCGGTTCAGGTTCTCGATCCAGACCGGCACCAGCTCTGCCTGCGGCCGCAGCCGCGCGAGGTGAAAAAGACCGCTTTTCAAGGGCAGAAGATCCATGTCGGTCTGGTTGCGGGTGCCTTCGGGAAAGATGATCAGCGACGATCCCTGGTCCAGCGCCTCGGCCATCAGGTCCACGGGACTGACCGGAGCGTCGGCACCAGTGCGTTCGATCAGCAGCGCGTTGAAGACATCCGCGCCGATGAAACTGCGCACCTTGCCCTTGCGCCAATAATCCGCTCCTGCAACGGGCCGTGTCATGCGCTGCTGGCGCGGCGGCAGGACGGTCCAGATCAGGATGAAATCGCCGTGGCTGGCATGGTTCGCGAAATAGACCCGCTGACGCGGATTTCCAGGGTCGATCCCTTGCCACACCGGACGGACGGCGGTGACTGCGCGGGCAAACAGGACAATGGCCCGACCGCTCAGCCAAGCCGCAAATCCTCGCATCCCGCGTTCTGCCATGTCTCCTCCCACGCCCGCGATGCGCTTCGGCGTCTTATGAGGCGATTAAGAACCAGAGAAGACGCGAATGGCAACCCGTTCGGATCGTTGATGTTCAAGGCGGCGTGGAGGGTTCGAATTCATCATTTCACATAATTCTGGTTATAACTATTTTCAGAAACGCGCGAGCTGGTTTTGCGACGCCCAGGCACTTCGTAGAAAGGCAGGGACGAAAACACCTTTCGCGCCTGCCTTTCAAATCCAACCAACAGGCTCAGCATGGTTACAGATCGCGTTCCACTATCGCGGCCGTTTGGTGGATCAGCCATTCGGACGCTTCCGTCCCCAACAGCGGCGCGATGTGGTTGCGCACCTCGGCGTGATAGGCATCGATCCAGGCTTGTTCCCGTGTGCTCAGCGCGGCAAGGTCGAACAGGGACAGGTCGATGGGCACCAGCGTCAGTGGCTTGAAGCCCAGGAAGCCGGGCGAGACCTCGATCAGCTCTACCTGGTTCTCGATGCGGATCCCCCAACGCCCTTCCTCGTAATAGCCCGGCTCGATCGTCATGACATTGCCCGCGACCAGTCCAAAGGGATTGGCAGCCTTTCCAAGACGGTGCGGGTGTTCGTGGACCAGCAGGTTATGCCCGACGTCGTGACCCGTCCCGTGGTCGTAATCCAGCCCCAGCGCCCAAATCGGCGCCCGCGCCAGGGCGTCCAATTGATGCGGGAACGTCCCGACGGGAAACTGCGCCGACGACAGGGCGATGAACCCCTTCAGGACGGCGGTCGCGATCCGGCGCATGTCGTCCGGAACCAGGGCAAAGGCATAGGTCCGCGTGACATCCGTCGTCCCGCAATCGTATTGCCCCCCGGAATCACACAGTAGGATCCTGTCGGGCGACAGGATCGCGCTGTCCGTGGGCGCCGGGGCGTAATGGCAAAGCGCCGCGTTCCCGCCCGAGGCCGCGATCGTCGCAAAGCTGGGTTCTTGATAGCGCGGCGAGGCAGCCCGGAATCGGGCAAGCGTCTCGGACGCCTCCCATTCATCGATGGGCTGGTTGGTGGCGCTGCGCAAGGCCAGCTCGCCTTCAAGCCAATGCCCGAATTTCGCCATGGCCACGGCATCTTCAAGATGGGCGCGCCGAAAGCCCGCCAGTTCCTCGGGGGTCTTTCTGGCCTTTTCCAGTGTAATCACACCGGGGCCCGGCAGCGGGCTTGCGGCACCCTGCCCCAACGCGACCGGAACCGCGTCGGGCGCAAAGGCTGCATCGAAGGCCACGTTGCCCGTCAGCGCCGAAAGCTGAGGCAGGAAATCGGCGATTTCCTGGGTGCAGACCCCTTCTGGCGCGGGAATCGCCAGCTTGTCGGGGTCGATGAACCAGATGGTCGATTGCGGTTGGATGATCGCGAAGGACAGCGGCAACGGGTTCATCGCCACGTCGCCACCGCGACAGTTGAAAAGCCAGGCGATGTTGTCGGGGCGGGTCTCGACCCAGGCATCGGCGCCAAGACGCGCCACTTGGCCGCGCAACCAGTCCAGCTTGTCGGCGCTGGACCGGCCGGCCTCGGAGAGCGGCATCGCGCGGATCGGCGCCTTGGGCATGGGCGGACGGTCGTGCCAGATTGCCGCCAGCGGATCGACCAGCGGAACCAGTTCGGCACCTTTGGCGCGGCTGCGCAGCCCCTCGGCCTGATTGACGGTCCAGGTCATCGGGTCATAGGCGACGCGCTTGCCCCCTGCCCTGCTTGCGACCCATTGCGCCAGTGGGCTGTCATGAAGATGGCCGTGCTGCCACAGGCATCCATCGACCTGTCGCGCCGCCTGGATCGTGTAGCGCCCATCGACCAGAAAGATCGCTTCGTCGCCTGTCACCAACGCATGGGCCAGCGAGCCGGAAAAGCCTGTAAGCCAATGGATGATCCGGTCATGTTCGGGCGCTTCCTCGTTCTGGAAGGCGTCCGAAGTGGTCAGGATCACACCATCAAGGCCCTGCAGCGCCAGTTCCGCGCGCAGCGCGGCCAGACGTTCAGCGTGAATATTGGTTGAAGCCGTCAAGGCCGTCCTCCATGTCGAACAGCCGCTCAAGCACGCGGTTCGAGGCCCGCAGGCCGTTATGTTCGTATTCGTTGGTCAGCCAAAGCCGGACGTTTCCGGTGCCGCGGGCGGTCTGAAGCGACAGATCCTGATCGACATACATGTCGTCGGTATAGACCGCGGCCGTCACCGGAACCTCGTTCGCGGCCAGACGGTCAAGGTCGTAAAGCGGCACGTCCAGCGGCATGCCCGCCAGTGCGTGCGCCGCGGGTGCAAACGGGCGCAGGGCGCGGATTTCGTCGAACATCCACGGATAGATCATCTCTCCGGTGAACAGCAGCGGGCGTTTCGTGGCGGCGAATTCAGGGAATTCCCCCAGCACGCGCTCGGCCGCCCAGTCGGTCGCTTGGCCCTGGGCATAGATCGACTCGTGGATCGCAGCGAACAGCGGGTTCTGGTCGAACGAGGTCGCCTCGCGCATACGGCCAAGGAAGCCGTCGGAAAGCTGGCCGTCATCCGCGATGGCCTCGTCCAGCAGCCAGTGCAGGCTTTCGAACCCGTCGGACATGCCCAGATCCATGCCCAGATATTGCAGCCGCCGCACGCTCAGCCGGTCACCATCGGCCAGGCGGATGTCCTGATTAGCGAGGATGTCCGCGACCCGGTTCAGGACCGCCTGATCCTGAGGATAGCGGCGGAAATACTGGCGGTTCTTGTCGGCGACGCGCGGATAGGTCCTGCGGTAGATCTCGTCGGCGGTCGAGCGGATGCCGGCCATGCCGCCGGTGACATAGCAGCCCAGCAGCGCCTCGGGGGCTTGCGACAGATAGGTCAGCGTCAGGAAGCCGCCATAGCTTTGTCCCAGCGTGAACCACTTCTGGCCTGCAAAGACAGACTTTCGCAGATGCTCGGCATCGCGGACGATGCTGTCGGCGCGCAGGCAGGACAGATAGTGCGCGCCCTCCTCCGCACTCATCGCGGCGAATGCGCGACCCTGTACCGGTGTTGATCGCCCAGTGCCGCGCTGGTCCAGCATCAGGACGCGGAAACGCTTCAACGCGACAGACAACCAGCCGGGCGCACCGCCACCGGGCCGCGGCGCCTTGCCGCCCGGCCCGCCCTGCAGATAGACCAGCAGCGGCCGGTCGTTTCCGTCAGGGGCCGCGATCTCGCGCGCGAAGACCTTGATCGTGGCACCATCCGGCCGCGACCAGTCCAGGGGAACCGTGACCATGTGATCACGAATGAGGGCTCCGGGAATACGATAGTCGTTCATGTCAGTCGTCCGTAGTTCAGCGCATCCGGGGATCAAGCGCCGCGTAAAGAAGGTCCACGATGATATTGCACAGCACGATGAACAGGCCACCCAGCAGCACCACGCCAATGATGATCGGGCGGTCCTGATTGCGTACCGCCTGCACCGCCAATGATCCGACGCCCTGCAGGCCATAGACCTGCTCGATCACGATGACGCCGCCCAACATCAGCCCGATATCCGCGCCAAGCTGCGTCACCAGCGGCATCAGGGTGGAACGCATGCCGTGGCGCAGCACGACCTTGCGTTCGGACAGGCCCTTGGCGCGGGCGGTGCGGATGTAATCCTCGCCCAGTACCTGCAAAAGCTGGCCGCGGGTCAGGCGGGCATAGATCGCCGCCGTTACCAGCGCCAGCGTGGCCCAAGGCAACGCCAGATGCCATGCCCAGACCAGCGGATTGGTCAGGAAGGGCTTGTAGCCGCTGGGCGGGAACAAGGTGAAGCCGGCCTGCTTGGGCAGGAAATACAGCGTATAAAGCGCCAGCATCCCCAGAACGAAGGTCGGAAAGCTGAGCCCCAGCAGAATGAAGACCTGCCCCATCCGATCGCGCCAGCCACCGGGATGGCGTGCCGACATGACACCGATCGGGATGCCGATCGCCAGCCACAGGATCATCCCACCAAAAACAAGCGAGATGGTGACCGGAATCCGGCGCAGGATCAGTTCGCTGACCGGCTGCTGGTTCCGATAGGAAAAGCCCAGATCCCCCTGCACCGCGCGGCCGACGAAATGCAGGTATTGCTGCGTCATCGGCAGGTCGAGACCAAGGTTCTGGCGCACCAGATCCAGCTGCTCGGCACTCGCCTTGTCGCCCGCGACGATCCGCGCCGGATCACCGGGGGCCACAAAGAACAGCAGGAAGACGAACAGGCTGAGGACGAACAGAACCAGTGCCCCAAAGCCAAGCCGCTTGGCGATGAACTTGCCCATGATCAGCCCTCCGTCGCGGGTTTGGCGGACTTGCGGCGGCGCTTTACCCGCCGTCCCTTCGGATCAAGCGCATCGCGCAATCCGTCGCCCAGAATGTTGAAGGCCAGGGTCGAGCCCAGCAGCGCCAGCCCCGGGAACAGCACCAGCCACCACGCGACCAGATAGATCGAGTTCGCGCCCGCCTCGGCCAGCATGCCGCCCCAGCTTGGGGTGGGCGGCGTGATGCCAAGGCCAAGGAAGGACAAGGTCGCCTCGAACACGATCGAGTTCGGGATCATCATCGTCGTATAGATGATGATCGGCACTGACAGGTTCGGCAGGATATCCCGCAGCATGATCGACAGGTTCCCGGCCCCCAGCGCGCGGCTGGCCTGCACGAAATCGCGCCGGGCCAAAGATGCGGTCTCGGCCCGGATGACGCGACCGATGGTGGTCCAGCTGAAAAAGACGATCACGCAAACCGAAAGCCACAGCGACGGCCCGAAGACGGACACAAGCGCAAGCGCGCAAAGCAGGAAGGGCACCGACATCACCAGATCCATGAAGCGGCCCAGCACGATATCCACCCAGCCGCCGAAATAGCCGGCCGTCATGCCGATGCCGACCCCAATGAAGGATGCCGCAAGCGCAGCCGCCACCCCCACCGCCAGCGAGATGCGCGCGCCATAGGCGATGCGGACCAGCACGTCGCGGCCGAGTTGATCTGCCCCCAGCAGGAATTCGTGGTTCGGCCCGACCGGAAGGCCGACCGGCGACAGGGCGGTATCGCGATATTGCTCGATCGCGTCATGGCCGGTCCAGCCTGCGACCCAGGGCGCTCCGATGGCGAAGGCAATCAGAAGCAGGATGAAGACCACGGCCAGCAGGCTTGCCGGATCACGCATCAGGCGGCGGAAGGTCAGGTTGGCCGAGGATCGCTGGACGATCTTCGGGCCTTCGGCTTGGGCTTCGCTCATCATGCGGCTCCCTGTTCCAGTCTTAGAAGTTCACGCGGTGACGCGTGTCCGGGAACGGGCGGAACATGCGAAGCCCCCAGAAGCGTGCGGGTATATTCCTGATGCGGGTGCCGGAAGATCTGCTCGGTCTCGTCCATCTCGATGATCCGGCCCGCGTTCATCACCGCGATCCGGTCGCACATGTGGCGCACGACGCTGAGATCATGCGAGA
Organism: Paracoccus sp. KR1-242; assembly: GCF_049446195.1. Taxonomy (NCBI): domain Bacteria; kingdom Pseudomonadati; phylum Pseudomonadota; class Alphaproteobacteria; order Rhodobacterales; family Paracoccaceae; genus Paracoccus; species Paracoccus sp. KR1-242. The sequence continues at coordinate 266,711 of NZ_JBMSED010000003.1, read as the reverse complement.
TGAACAGATAGGTCAGGCCCAGTTTCTGTTGCAGATCGCGCATCAGGTTCAGGATCTGTGCCTGGATCGAAACATCAAGCGCCGACACAGGCTCGTCGAAGATGATCAGGTCGGGGTTCAGCGCCAAAGCCCGGGCAATGCCGATCCGCTGGCGCTGCCCGCCCGAAAATTCGGAGGGAAAGCGGTTGTAGTGTTCGGGGTTCAGGCCGACCAGCTCCATCAGGCGGCGCACCTCGTCCTTGCGCGCCTCGCCCGCGGCCAGCCCGTGGATGCGGAACGGCTCTCCGATGATCGCGCCGACCCGTCGCCGCGGATTCAGCGATCCGAACGGGTCCTGAAAAACAAGCTGGACGCGACGGCGCATGTCGCGCCAGACCTTTGGAGTCAGGCTGCCGACATCGATACCGTCGAAGTCCACGCTGCCCTTCGTGGCAGGAACCAGCCCGGCGATCACGCGCGCCAGCGTCGATTTTCCGCAGCCGGATTCCCCGACAAGGCCCAGGGTTTCGCCCCGCGCCACGTCAAGTGAGATGCCTTTCAGCACGTCAAGCTGACGCTTCGCCCCGAAACCCGAAGACATCGAATAGGTCAGGGCGACATTGCGCACCGACAGCAGCCGGTCGGCAGGCGGCTTGCGATCCGGTTGCGCGGCAATGCCGGGCGCATCCTCGATCCGGGGTTCGAAATGGCACAAGGCCTCGGCCCCGTCGGCATAGACGCGGTTCGGCGGTGCCTTGGTCTGACAGACCGGCTGCGCCTGACCGCAGCGCGGCGCAAAGATGCACGCCTTGGGCCGGGCCAGCAGGCTGGGTGGCCGGCCGGGAATCGAGAACAGATCACCGCCCTGCCTTTCGGCCGCAGGGGACGACCTGAGCAGCCCCGAGGTATAGGGATGCGCGGGCGCGTCGAACAAGCCTTTCGCCGGGCCGATCTCCAGCCGCGTGCCGCCATACATGATCATGACCTTGTCCGCGACCGAGGACATCAGCCCCAGATCATGCGTGATCATGATGACTGTGATGCCCAGTTCGCGTCGCATTTCGTCAAGCAGCGCGATGATCTGGGCCTGCACCGTCACGTCCAGCGCGGTCGTCGGCTCATCCGCGATGATCAGCGACGGGCGCAGCACCAGCGCCATCGCGATCATCACGCGCTGGCGCATCCCGCCCGAGAACTGGTGGGGATAATCGTCCAGACGCGCCGCCGCATTCCTGATCCCGACCTTTTCCAGCATTTCGGCAGCGCGCGCCCGCGCCTCGGCAGTGCTGACCTTTTCATGGGCGTGGATCACCTCGGTCACCTGCTGGCCGATGGTGTAATAGGGATGCAGGCTGGACAGCGGGTCCTGGAAGACCATGCCGATCCGTACGCCGCGCAGGGCGCGCAGCTCGGCAGGCGTCATCTTCAGCAGGTCGCGACCCTCGAACAGACATTCGCCCTCGATCTCGGCGCCGGGCAGCAAGCCCATGATCGCCTGCGTCAGGACGGATTTGCCCGAGCCGGATTCACCCGCGATGCCGAACAGGCTGCCCGTCTCGACCGTGAACGAGACGTTGCGGGCAGCATGAAGGACACCGTCCTCGGTCGGGATGCGGATGGTGATGTTTCGCGCTTCAAGAAGGGGCATTCAGTTGTTCCTGCGCCAAGGAAATCGCCCGCACAGATGCGCGGGCGAGAGTGGTATGGCCATCGGTCTGACCGATGGCAGGACCGATCAGCGTTCCAGCCAGAGGTTGCTCCAGTCCCCGTTCGCGCCAAGCGCATAGGGCAGGAAATTCTTCACCGCTTCGCTGTGATAGACGACCACGTTCTGCGAGATGAACGGCACCACCGGCGCATCGACCATGACCAGTTCATCAACCCCGGCCCACAGCTTGCCAGCCTCGTCCGCGCTGACGGCGTTGATGGCCTCGGCGGCTTTCGCATTCGCCGCGTCATTGTTGTAGTCGGTATAGTTGTAGGTCTGGTGGCGTCCGTCGAAGCTGAACTGCGGCTGGAAGACCGAGCGCGCCGCCCCGCCGACCCAGTCCGGCGACCAGCTGACCGGCGCGATGTCCCAAGCGCCCGTCTTGGTGGTTTCCTGGTTCGTCATGTATTTCGAATAGTAATCCGCCGCCGAGACGGGGATCAGTTCCAGCTCGATCCCGGCCTTCTTCATGCTGGCCTGAATAGTCTGCGCGATGGCGGGTTCGTCGTTGATGTTCCGGAAGGGCATCTTCAGCTTGATGCCGTTCGGGAAGCCTGCCTCGGCCAGCAGAGCCTTGGCCTTCTCGGGATCGCCCTTGTGGTCCGCGCTGGGATAGGGATCGAAGTCGTGATAGCCGACCAGGCCCGGGCCAAAGATGCCGGCCTGCGGCGCCGCGACATAGGATCCGCCCATCTGCTGGACGATTGCGGCCTTGTCGATCGCATAGTTCAGCGCCTGGCGAACCTTCAGGTCCTTCAGCGCGCCGTTGTTGTTGTCCGCGACCGTGTTGATGAAGATGAAGCTGGTCCGCCCGACCGAGATCGCGACGAGCTTGTCATCCCCCGTGGCCTGCAGCATCGGCAGCAGCGCGGGCGGGACAAGGATGTCGTAAAGCATGTCCGCATCGCCCGCCTGGATCTGCTGGATCGCAGCATCGGGCTGCAGGCCGAAGGTCAGTTCGATCTCGTCGACATAGGCTTTGCGCAGCGGGTCGCTGTCGGCATTCCATGCCGGGTTGCGCTTCAGCTTCAGCGTGCTGTCGGGGACATAATCCGCAACCGTATAGGGTCCGGAAGCCATGAAGTTCTTCCGGAAATCCGGGCTGTCGGGGATGTAGTCCAGGATTTCGACCGGGGCCGGCGCGGCCGAGGGCAGCGACAGCATATAGATGAAGTCGCCAGCCTTTTCCTTCAGGTGAAACGTGACGGTCTTGTCATCGGGCGTTTCGATGCCGGGGATGTCCGTGCCCTCGACATAGGCCTTCATCGCCTCGGCGGTCGGCGCGATCTTGGCGAAGCCGTCGCAGAATTCGTCCATGCCGACGATCAGCGAGGTGAAATAGGTCAGGAACGAGGAGCCCAGCACCGGGTTGCACATGCGCTTGATGCCGCGCTCGAAATCGGCGGCGACGATGGGGCGCGCGGTTCCGTTGATGTCCCAGGCCGCGCCATCGCGCAGCGTGAAGGTATAGGTCAATCCGTCATCGCCGGGCTGGGGCAACTCGACCGCAAGGTCGGGCTTCGGCACCACGCCTTCGGCCGGATCGGTCGAGCTGTCATAGCCGACCAGCGTCCGCTGCGTCGCACGGATGAAGTTGTTCGAGGTGACGACGCCGACGCTCGCCGCGTCGAAATGGTCGATGTCGCCCGAGCCAAGGATCTTCAACACGCCGCCGCTTTGCCCTTCCTGGGCGACGGCGGGCATGGCCACAAGGGCAAGCAGCATGGCGGTCGTGGCAAGCATGGGCGTCCGGGCAGATCGAAGCAAGCTGGACATTCAACATGTATCCCTGTTGTATTTACTTTGTCGACATAATTCCTTCGCTCGTATGGAAGTCAAGAAAAATGCGAAGCCCGGGCTTGTAAAACCGGCTTCCGACCGCCAAGCACGATCAAGGTTATGGCGGTATATCATGGATTTTGCGGGGAATTTCTGGCGGAGCGGCGACAGGGAACTTTACGTCAATGTCCCCCGCATCGATCAGCGCGGGAACCGAGACCAGCCCCCTGAAAGCCCGTGTTAACACTAGCCCAGCCCTGCGGCTGTTCTCGGTCAAGCCGCTTCATCCGGAGGGACAGGAATCTGGTCGCTGGCCCCCGGTGGCAGAATCCGTGCAGGCGGATTCCGCGGCAAAGGTGTCGCTGAATATTGGAAGTGCTCTCGCAAGAACTGTCGAGGCTTCTTGCGCATTGTCGCTGGCAACTCAGTGACGCAGCAGGACGGTTGCGCTGATGACTTTGCTCAGGCGAGAGTGATGGATTGGATGCGTGTCCCGTACCTCCCTGCGCCCGGCGGGGTCCGCCGGGCGCAGGGCCGGTAAGGTCAGGTCAGAACCACATACTCGGTCAGCTGCCCGATCGATGTTTCGGCCTTGGGAACGTCGAAGACCTTGGTGCCATGGCTCATGATCACGAAGCGGTCGCAAACCTGATAGGCATGGTAAAGGTTGTGGGTCACCAGCACGCTGGAAACATTCTCTGATTTCAGTTTCAGGATCTGGTTCAGCAACGCTTCGGTCTCGCGCACGGAAAGCGCCGACGTCGGCTCGTCAAGCAGCAGGATCCGCCGCTTGAAATAGACCGCGCGGGCAATCGCGACCGCCTGTTTCTGGCCACCCGACAGTTCACCCACCAGCATGTCGGGCGAGTCGATACCCGAGATATGGACGGCACTTTTCAGCACCTCCATCGCGATCTCGCGCATCTGGGCAAGTTTCAGCAACCCGCCCGATGCACATTGTTCCCGGCCCATGAAGATGTTGCGCGTGATCGAGAGCGAATCCACCAATGCCGTGTTCTGATAGATCGTCTCGATTCCGGCCCCTGCGGAATCCGTGCGGCAGGTGAATTCCGTCTGCTTGCCATCGACACTGAGATGACCCGCACTGGGGCGATGGATGCCCGAGATCAGATTCACCGCCGTCGACTTCCCGGCGCCGTTGTCGCCCAGCAGACCGATCACCTCGCCCTCGCCGATGTGAAAGCTCAGGTCGCGCAGCGCTGTCAGCGCGCCGAAGCGCTTCGAGATGTTGTGCAGCTCAAGAATGGGGGTGTCCATCAGCCGCGTCCCTTCCGCTCGATCAGGCTGTTGAAGGCGGCTGCCCCGACGATCAGGACCGCAATGAACATGTCGAGATAGAAGCCAGGCGCGCGCAGCAGCAGCAGCACATTGGTGATGGTGTGGATCAGCATCGCGCCAAGGAAGATGCCAAGGACGGAACCCCGCCCCCCGGTCAGCGACAGGCCACCGATCACGCAGGCGGCAATCGCCTGAAGCTCAAGCCCGGTGCCCTGCCCCGGTTGCACGCTGCCGACGCGAACCGTCGCCAGGATCCCGGCAAATGCCGCCATCCCGCCAGCAAGGGCGAAGGCGATGATCTTGACCCGCCCGACATCGATGCCGATGGCAGTCGCCGCCGCACGGTTGCCCCCGGTCGCAAAGACATGGTTGCCGAAGCGATGCCGGTGCAGCAGGACGAAGAACGCCAGGCTCAGCGCGACGAACCACAGGAAGGCGGCGTTGATGCCAAGGAAGGTGCCGCCGAACAATCCCGAGAAGATCGGGCCGGGATCGAAGCGGACCTGGACCGCGCCATTGTAAAGCAGGACCGCGCCCCGCCAGAACAGCAACCCGCCCAAAGTCACGATGAACGAGGGCAGACCGGCCTTCAAGGTGATGTAGCCGTGCAGCATTCCGATCGCGACGCCGATCAGGATGGCCAGCAAGGCGGCGACAAAGGGGTTCATTCCGCCCGCGACCTGCACCGCCATGACCACCGCCGTCAGGGTGTAGATCGAGCCGACGGAAAGGTCGAACTCGCCCGCGATCATCAGGATGCCCACCCCCAGCGCCATGCAGCCAAGGACGGGGATAGCCTTCATCAGAATGGTCAGGTTCCGCGCACTGAGATAGCGGAAATCATCGGGTGCGATCAGCGCATAGGTGATGCAGGCCAGTTGCAGCAGCAGAAATGCGACGAGGATTGCGCCTGCCGGGGCGCTGATCAATCTCGCCAGGGCGGATTGCCGGCGCAGGCGCGGCGGCGAGGACGTCTCGGGCAGCGTTGGTGACATGGTGGACATCTGGTGTGACCCTAAAGGGCGCCCCTCGACCCACGGTGAGGGGCGCGATAGACAGCAGGCTCAGCGATAGGTGCCGATCATTGGCTTCACCGCGCTGATCCGCTCCTTGTCCAGGAATGCCCCCTGCCCGGTATCGACATCGGTCGGGGTCAGCCCGTATTTCTTCGCCATCGCGATCTGGGCAATGGGATAGTAACCCTGCAGATAGGGCTGCTGGTCCATGGTCGCGAACATGGCGCCAGAGGAAACCGCATCCGCGATCTCGACCGCCAGATCGAAACCTCCGAAGGGCACTTGCAGACCCGCATCCGCGATTGCGCCCGCGCCGACTGTCGAGGTGACCGAGCCGGTTCCGAACACTGCCTTCACGTCCTTGTTGGCAATCAGGAACTGCGCCATGATGTTGCGCGCCTCGGCAAGGTCCAACCCGGCACGCACCGTTTCGACCTTGATGCCCTTTTCAGACATGGCCTTCTCGATCCCGCCGCCGCGCGCGACCGCAAAGCTCGCCTCGGGAATTTCGCGGGGATTGAAGACGACATCGCCTTCCTTCAGGCCGAACTTGTCGATCATGCGGGTTCCCAACTCGTAACCCGATGCGAATTCGTTCATCCCGACATAGGCCTGGCGGCAGTTGCCCTTGGCCCCCTCAAGATCGTCATTGTTGAACCCGATGACGATGATCCCCTCTTTCACCGCGTCGCAGATCGACTTGTCGAACGCGTCGGAGCTGGAGATGGACACCGCGATCCCGTCAACACCGGCAGCAACAGCGGATTCGATCAGGTCATTCTGCCGAACCGGGTCGTTATTGGCATATTGAACGTCCAGATCGACGCCGAACTGCGCGGCGGCGTCTTGTGCGCCCTTGACCACCGGGTTGAAGAACTGGACGCTTGGGTCCAGGTAGATGATCATCGTGGCAGAGATGTCATCCTTGGCTTGCGCCGCTGTCGTCATGAGCAATGCGCCAAGCGCACCGATCATCGCCGTTCCGAGCCTTCCCTTTTTCATTTCCGATCCCTCCCATTGGATCTTCCCGAAAACCGGGCCGTGCGGCTCCTCTCCGACGGCCCGGACCAGTTCCCATGCCTATCCCTCGAACCAGCGTTGCGGTTTGCCCAGGGTGACGTGGATTCCCTTGATCTGCGAATATTCGTCGAAGCCATAGCGGCCCAGCTCGCGGCCCAGGCCGCTTTTCTTGTAGCCGCCCACCGGCAGTTCCGGCGTGCCGTCGATGACGCTGTTGACCCAGCAGCGCCCTGCCCGGACGCGGCGGATGGTCTGCATCGCGCTTTCCAGATTGCTGGACCAGACCGTCGCGGACAGGCCGAATTCGGAATCGTTGGCCAGCGCCACGGCCTCGTCTGCATTGCGGAAGGTCAGCGTGGACAGGACCGGGCCAAAGATCTCTTCGCGCGCGATCGACATCTCGGGGCGAACGCCGCTGAAGACGGTCGGCTGGAAATAGTGCCCCTTGTCGGATTCCGATGCGCCGCCGGTCAGCAGCTCGGCTCCATCGGCCTCACCGGCGCGGACATAGGTCTCGACCTTTTCCAGATGGGCGGGCGAGATCATCGGCCCAAAGCGGGTGCGTTCGTTCAGGGGATCGCCAAAGGGCAGCTTGCGCGAGATATCCAGAACACGCTCCAGCAGGGCGTCTCGCACGTCCTCGTGCACGATCAGGCGGCTGCCCGAAATGCAGCACTGACCGGCATTGTGGAAGACGCCATAGGCCACTCCGTCGGCCGCTGCCTCAAGATCCGCATCGCTGAAGACGATCTGCGGGCCCTTGCCGCCCAGTTCCAGTCCGACGCGCTTGACCTGCCGCGCCGCCAGTTCCGCAAGCCGCGTCCCCACGCGCAGCGAACCCGTGAAGGCGACCATGTCGGTGCGCGGATCTTCCGCCAGAGGCTGCCCGGCAGCATCGCCATACCCCGTGACGACGTTGAACACACCGTCTGGAACACCGGCATCGCGTGCGATCTCGGCCATCATGATCGACGTGCCAGAGGTCAGCTCGGACGGTTTCAGCACCACGGTGCAACCCGCGCCAATCGCCCACGGAACCCGCTCGGACGCGATGATGAAGGGGAAGTTCCAGGGAGTAATGATGCCGACCACGCCGACCGGTTCCCGCAGCACCAGCCCAAGCCGGTTGTCCCCGATATCGTTGTGGCTGTCGCCGTGCATCCCGCGCGCCTGCCCCGCAGCATAGGCCCACAGGTCGGCGCAATAGGCGATCTCTCCCCGCGCCTGCGCAATGGGCTTGCCGACTTCAAGGCTTTCAACCAGCGCAAGTTCGTCGACGCGGGCCAGGATGCCGTCGGCGACGCGGAACATGATGCGCGACCGTTCGGCGCTGGACATGCGCGGCCAGGGTCCGTGATCAAAAGCGCGCCGTGCCGCGCCGATGGCAAGGTCAAGGTCTTCGGCCCCAGCCTCGGGCCAGCTGCCCACCTGCGCGCCGGCATGGCCCGGGCTCAGGCGATGGATATGTCGGCCCGACATCGCCTCGACCGAGCGGCCGTCTATCACCATCCGATAGGAGGGCCTTTGTGCAAGGCGGCTGTCGCCAAGATCTGGGCTCAGGAAATTTGCGGCATGAGGCATGCTGTCGGACCATGAAAAGGAAAATTGCTTCTTCTGTATGGTAGCGTATGGTAGCGTATGGAACCTGTCAATCGTGCAAGAGTGGTCACTGTGAACGTCGATAGCCCCCTGCTTTCCAAGGAACCGGAACCGGCCCTTTCGGCGGCCCTTCATGTCGAACGCGAGCTGCGCGAGGCCATCATCTCGCTTGACCTGCAGCCCGGCTCCCGCCTGTCCGAGCAGGAGATCGCAGACCGTCTGAACGTCTCGCGCCAACCGGTGCGCGAGGCGCTGATCGCGCTGGGACGAGCACATCTGGTCGAGGCAAGGGCAAAGCGCGGGACAATCGTCGTGAAGATCTCGGCCCGCAAGATGACCGAGGCGCGTTTCGTGCGCGAGGCGATCGAGACCGCCGTGGTGCGCCGCGCCTGCGAAAGCTTCGACCCCTGGATGCGCAGCACCATAGACGAGAGCCTGGTCCTGCAGCGTGCGGCCTGCGCCTCGGGCGATTACACCGCCTTTCGCAAGCAGGACGAGCAGTTCCATCTGGCCATCGCCAACGGCGCGGGATGCGGGCTGGCGTGGAGCGTGATCGCCGATCTAAAGGCCCATATCGACCGGGTCTGCAACCTGCAGCTGCGGAAGGCCGATTCAATGCCCGGCTTGATCGCCCAGCATGAACGTATCGTCGCCGCGATCGATCAACGCGACCCCGAGGCCGCCGCCGCCGCGATGAGCCTGCACCTGAACGGTATCCTCATCGACCTTCCAAAGATCGCAGCCAGCCACCCCGACCTGTTCGAATAGCGCCGCTTTTTCGGCATCCCGCACGCAACGCGTGTGCTGATTGATCGGGGAATGGCGCCGCGCAATTCATCGACGGGACCTTAAGCCCCCTTACAGCAGCGTATATTTTCTGAGGATGTCTGCGATCTGCGTATCCTGCCTGGGGTCGGGCAACAATGCGGGCTGCCGGCTGGCGCCGACGGAATTGTCCATCAGGAACAACGCGCGCTTGACCAGCGCCGGCGGGTAGCCAAGGCCGTAAAGGTCCTTGCGGAAATCGCCGAAGATCTGCTGCTGGCGCGCGGCCTCGGCCGCGTCGCCCGCGTTGAAGGCGCGCACGATCTTCGCCAGCACCTCTGGCATGACGTTGCCAAGACCCGAGATGCAGCCCGCCGCACCGTTCTGCAATGACCAGTGGACCAGGTGATCGGGGCCGGAATAGACCGCAAACCCCTCGGTCCCGCGACCCACGGCAAGATAGGCCTCAAGCGTCTCCTGCGCGCCACCCGAATCCTTGATCCCGGCGATGTTGCCATGCGCGGCAAGCTGGCGGGCGGTTTCCGGCTCGATATGGTTCTGGGTCCGCGCGGGAATGTCATAAAGATAGACAGGCGTGCTGACCGCATCCGCCACGGCGGTAAAGTGGCGCACCATCCCGTCCTGGGTGCAGGCGATGAAGAAGGGTGTGATCACGGCAATACCATCGACGCCGATGCGGTCGAATTCGCGCGCAAGCTTCACGGTCTCGAACGTCGCCGGCATCCCCGCGTTGACGATCACCCGTGCCCGGCCCGCGACCTCGTCCACCACCGCCTCGGTCAGCGCTACCTTTTCGTCAAAGGTCAGGGCCGTGAAGTCGCCGTTCGTGCCCGCGCACATGATGTTGTTGCCGGCCTGAACCTGCCGGCGAACCTGCGCGCGGGTGGCGTCATAGTTGATGGTCTCGTCATCGTTGAAGCAGGTGACAAGGGCGACAAAGGCTTCTTTGGTCATTGATAGGCTCCGGTTCGGAATTCGGTCAGGACGCACGGGCAAGGCGGGCATCGCGGCGGGCCGCCTGCACGGCAGGATCGGGATCCAGCCCAGCAGCCAGCAGGCCTTGCGTATAGGGCTGTCGCGGATTTTCGAAGATCTGGCGCACGGTCCCCATCTCGACCACCCGTCCCTTCTGCATGACCATGACATGATCGGCAAAGTCGCGGACCACGGGCAGATCGTGGGCGATGAAGATGAAGGCGATGCCCATCTCTCGGCGCAGCTTGTCCAGCAGGTCGATCACCTGCGCCTGCACCGAAACGTCCAGCGCCGAGACCGCCTCGTCGCAGACGATCAGCTTCGGCTCCAGCGCAAGGGCGCGGGCAATCGCGATGCGCTGCCTTTGCCCGCCCGAGAATTGGTGTGGATAGCGCCCGGCCATTTCGGGCTTCAAACCGACCTGGACAAGCAACTCGGCCACGCGGGCCTTCCATTTCGCACGCGGCAGAATGTCGGGATGGACGATCCACGCTTCCGAGATCAGCTGATAGACCGTCATACGCGGATTCAGCGACTGGGTCGGGTCCTGAAACACCATCTGCAGGTCGCGGCGCAGGGCAAACAGTTCTTTCGGTGGCATGGAAAGCAGGTCACGGCCCTTCCACAGAGCCTGCCCGCCATCCGCCTCGTCCAGCCGCAGCAGGATACGGGCCAGCGTCGACTTGCCCGATCCGGATTCGCCCACGACCGCCATCGTCTCGCCCTGCATCAGGTCAAAGCTGACCCCGTCCAGCGCCTTGAAGGCGCCATAGGTCTTGCGCATGTTCCGGACACTCAGCACCGGCTCGGCCGGCGGCATCGGCGCGTGCATCGCGCCCTTGCCGGGTGCGGCACCGATCAGCTTGCGGGTATAGGGATGGCGGGGATTGGCATAGACCTCGGCAGCGGTCCCGGACTCGACGACCACGCCCGCGTTCATCACCACGACACGATCCGCGATCTCGGCCACGACGCCAAGGTCATGGGTGATGATCAGCACGCCCATCCCGGTTTCCCGCTGCAGCTCCTGCAGAAGCGCCAGGACTTCGGCCTGAACCGTCACGTCCAGCGCGGTCGTCGGTTCATCCGCGATCAGGACATCGGGCTTCATCGCCAGCGCCATAGCAATCATCAGACGCTGGCGCTGCCCGCCCGAAAACTGGTGAGGATACTTGGCCAATGCCGCCTGCGGTTCCGGCAGGCCGACACGCGTGACCAGACGCAGGGCCTCGGCCTGGGCTTGGTCGCGGGGAATGCCATGCGTCGTCATGGTTTCGACGATCTGCCAGCCCACGGTATAAACCGGGTTCAGGTGACTCAGCGGGTCCTGAAAGATCATGGCGATGCGCCGGCCATTGATCTCTCGCCGTGCCCCGTCCGTCATCGTAAGCAGGTCCTTGCCGTCGAAGCGGATCTGCCCGCCGGTGATCCGGCCCGGCGGCATGTCGATCAGATTCATGATCGCCGAGGCCGAGACGGATTTTCCCGATCCGCTTTCGCCAAGGATCGCCAGCGTCTCGCCCCGGTCCAGATGAAAGCTGACATCCTGCACCGCCTTCACGGCACCGATGGCGGTGTGGAACTCGACCGAAAGGTTGCTGACCTCAAGCAGGTGTTCAGTCATGGGTCGCCCCCTTCATTTCCAGGCGCCAGCGCTGCGTGGGGTCCAGCGCGATGCGCAGCCAGTTTGACAGCAGGTTCAACGACAGCGTGGTCAGGATGATCGCCAGCCCCGGCCAGAAGGACAGCCACCAGGCGTTGGTCAGGTATTGCTTGCCCTGCGCGATCATCAGGCCCCAGGTGATCTCGGGTGGCTGGATGCCGATGCCAAGAAACGACAGCGAGCTTTCCGCCAGCATGACGAAGGCGAAATCCAGCGTCGCGATCGTGACCAGCGTCGGCAGGACAACGGGCAGAATGTGGCGAAACAGGATCCGGCGCGACGATGTCCCCATGACGCGGGCCGCCTGCACGAACATCCGCTCGCGGATCTCAAGCACCTCGGCACGGGTGGTGCGCAGATAGACGGGGATGCGCGTGATCGCCAGCACGATGATCAGGTTCGGCACCGAAGGGCCGAAGATGTAAAGCACGACGACCGCGATCAGCAGCGAGGGGAAGGACATGATGATATTAGCCAACTGGATCAGCACCTCGCCCAGGCGCTTGCTGCCGAAGCCCGCGACCAGTCCCAGCGTCGTTCCGATGACCGCCGAGCCAAGGACGCCGCCCGCCGCGACCATCATGGTATTCTGCGCGGCGACCACGATGCGCGCCAGCAGCGGCCGCCCCAGCGCGTCCGCGCCCATGATCCAGACCCAGCCCCGGCTGAGGTCGAACGGGGGCGCGTTGCGGCCGCGCAGGTTCTGCTTGGTCGCAAGCTCTCCCATCAGCATCGGACCGAAAAGGGCCATCAGTAGAACGACCACCAGAAAGATCGCCGCGCATAATGCAAACTTGTCCGCCCACAGCATCCGCGCGAAGCGCCGCAGCGCGCCCGGCTCGTCCATGGGCATGCTCATATCGGTCATAAAGGGGATCCTTCAGTGCCGGATGCGGGGATCGAGCATCGCATAAGCGACATCAATCAGCAGGTTCATAAGGAAGATTGCCAGCGCGGTGACCATGATCGCCGCAAGGATCACGTTGAAATCGCGCTGCAGGATCGAGTCGATCATCAGCTTTCCCACGCCCGGAAAGCCGAAGATGGTCTCGACGATCACCGCGCCGTTCAGCAGCGCCGCCGCCTGGTCGCCGATCACAGTGATGACCGGCAGCATCGCATTGCGCAGCGCGTGAAGGAAAATGATCGGACGGGCGCGCACGCCCTTGGCACGGGCCGTCTTCACATAGGCCGAGGACAGCGCCGAGATCATCGAGCCACGCACGACCTGCACGATCAGACCAAAGGGGCGGATGAACAGGACCGCGATCGGCAGCACCCAGTTCCCAAGGCTTCCGGTGCCCGATGTCGGCAGCCAGCCAAGGCTGACCGAAAAGATCACGATGCCGACGATCGCGATCCAGAAATCAGGTGCTGCCGCGCCGACCAGCGACAGGATCGAGGCGATCCGGTCAAACAGCCCGCCGCGATAGGCGGCCAGCGCGCCGATCACGATGGCCAGCCCCGTCACGATCGACATCGTGACCAAAGCCAGTTGCAGGGTCCAGGCAAAGGCCTCGGTCACGACCTGGATGGCGGGCCGCGCCTTGCGCAGCGATTCACCGAAATCCATTTGCATCAGGTCGCCCAGGTAACGCCAGAATTGCAGGAGCACCGGGTCGTTCAGCCCGTGCATCTCGCGGAACTGGTTGCGCATCTCCTCGGTCGCATCGATCGGCAGGAACAGGACAGCCGGATCGCCGGTCATGCGCGACAGGAAGAATACCAGCACCACAAGCCCGACCAACGAGATCAGGCTGGCGACCGCGCGCTTGCGAAGAAATTTCAGCATGGGAAACCCCTGGGCTTGCCCGACCGGACGCCACGCGGCCGGTCGGGCGACACAGGCTTACTTGAAGCCGATCTGCGACAGTTGCAGTTGCGAGTTGGTCGAGATGGTGGGTTTGAAGTCCAGCCGCTCGGACACGCGGCTATAGCCGACCATGTGGAACAGCGGGGCATCGGCCACCACGTCGTCATGCAGATAGGCGACCAGATCCGACCACAGCTTCGCCCGTTCGTCGCCAGTCGCGGCCGAGGCGGCCGCGATCATCTCATCGACCTTGGGATCGTTGGTGCCCGACTGACGGCCTTCGCTGTCATACTTGAAGAACATCGTGAAGACCGGGTCGCCCTTGTTGTTGTCGTGCATGGCGGCCAGCATGTAGGCACCCTGATCGGTCGGGAACGGCTTCGAGTAGAAGCTTTCGTGCTCCGCGACCTCGTGGAATTCCAGCTTCACGTTGAAGCCTGCCTCGGTCAGCATCTGCTGGATCGCTTCCATCACCTCGGTCACGTTCGGGAAGTTGGCCGTGCGGGCGATCAGCTTGATCTGGGTGTCGACCGGGACGCCATCCGCCTTCGCCTCGGCCAGAAGCTTCTTGGCCCCTTCCAGATCGAAGGGATAGGGCTTCACGTCCGGGTTCGCGCCAGCGGTGGTCGGCGGGAACAGCGCAACCGCCAGTTCGGTCCCCTCCGGCAGTAGCGTGCCCACAAATGCGCTGCGGTCGATGGCCATGTTCAGCGCGCGGCGCACCCGCACGTCGTTCATCGGCGCGACCGAGTGGTCAAGTCGGATATAGACCGTCTCGGAATCCAGATAGGCGAAATCCGTTGCCGGGTTCGTCGCATCGACCTGGCTGATCGAGGGGGCGATATCCGCCTCTCCGGTCTGGACCATAGCGGCGCGCACGGCGGGATCGGTGCGGAACACATAGGTAGCCGAGGTCACCTTGGGCTGTTCGCCCCAGTAATCGTCACGGCGCGTCAGCACGATCTGCTGGCCCGGCGTCCAGTTCGTCACGGCATAGGGGCCGGTTCCGACCGGTTGACGGGTAAATTCGATCGGCGTTTCTTCTGGCACGATCGTCACCAGCGACAGAAGCAGCGGCAGGATCGGCTGGACAGGGTCGGCGCTGAAATCGATGGTATGATCGTCGACGACATTCGCCTTGACGGTCATGCCACCGAAATAGCGCGGCGACTCGCAGCTAATCTTTTCGCTCATCGCGCGGTCGAACGAGTGCTTCACGTCCTTGGCGTCGAAGGTCGTCCCATCCGAGAACTTCACTCCCTGCCGCAGTTTGAAGCGCCAGGAACCGTCCGCCTGCTGTTCCCAGCTTTCCGCCAGGCGCGGCACCAGCCCCTTGCCATTGCGTGGGTCGTATTCGGTCAGTGTCTCGTTGACGTTCTCCAGGATCACACGCCCGATGTTCGAACGGGTCGCCATGCAGGGCTCAAGCAGGTCAAGCTCTTCGCTCAGGACGATCTTGATGTCGGAATCCGCGGCCATCGCGGGTGCGGCCCACGCGCTTGTGGCCGCCGCCAGAACCATCGCGCCAAAAGTCAGTGTCTTCGTCACCATCCGAACCTCCCCACAGGTGATGAATATCGGAACGGCCCGTCCATGCGGGCCGCCTCATTCTGTCGCGGGAAAGGATTTTCGTCCTGCGGCTTCCTCTTGCCACGCCAGTCGCGTCCCTGCCCGATCGCTTCCACAGAATGCTTTCAGTGCATCAAGTTGTCAATATTATCCTGCGCACGAAAGGTCATCGTATCGTTTACTATATATATTATATTGATTTCTCGTTCTTTTTTGTAACTCATGTCTATAATATGCTCTCAAAAGCGAAATCAGCAACTTGACAACTGAAGCATCAGCGGCGATTGTTCGGCCTGTCCCAATATGCTGTGGAAGGAGGGATTCGATGACGCCAGAACAGATCTCCGCACGCATGGATGGCCAGCTGGCGCAGGTTTCATCGGACCGGGCCGAAGCGTTCCTGCCCTCACCCATGATCCAGAACCATGCGGCTTTCCTGCATCTTTTCGATGATGGTGCGCTGGCCTGCGCCTGGTTTGGCGGCACGCTTGAAGGGAAATCGGACATCGCGATCCATGCATCGATCCTGCTGCCGGGAGCCGAGGCCTGGGGGCCGGCCCACGCACTTAGCCACGATCCGCAGCATTCCGAACAGAACCCCGTGATCTTTGCCGCGCCGGACGGGCGGCTGTGGCTGTTCCATACTTCGCAACCAGCCGGCAATCAGGACCAGTGCCGCATCCGCATGGTGCCACTGTCCCGCGATGGCGACCGGCTTTCGACCGCGCAGGGCCGTTTCCTGGACGACCTGCCGCGAGGCTGCTTCGTGCGGGGACAGGTTACGCTGCGCGCGGACGGAGCCTGGCTGCTGCCGATCTTCCGCTGCGTGCCGCGTCCCGGTCAGAAATGGAACGGCAGCCATGACGTGGCTGCGCTTGGCGTGTCCGAAGATGGGGGCAAGTCTTGGCGGCTGGACGAGGTTCCCGGCTCGATCGGCGCGGTTCACATGAGCCCGGTTCCCAAAGCCAATGGTGTGATCCCGGCCTTTTATCGCCGCAGGCAGGCCGACGCGGTGCATCGCAGCCAGTCGGAGGACGGTGGTCGCACCTGGACCGCGCCCGAGGCGACGGACCTGCCCAACAACAACTCCTCCATCGCCGCGATCCGCATTGCGGATGGCCGCGTCGCGGTGATCTGCAACCTGTCATCGGCGGCAACCTCGGCAGATCGGCGCGCCTCGCTTTACGACGAACTGGGAGATGAGGACGACCGTCCCGACGCCGACCCGACCGGTGGTTGCCAGCCGGTCTGGGGCGTGCCGCGCGCGCCCGTCGCCGTGTGCCTGTCCGCAGACGGCGGCCGGACATTCCCTGACCGCATCGTGATCGAGGATGGGCTCGGCACCTGCACGTCGAACGACTCGACCGATGGCCGCAACCGGGAGCTGTCATATCCCTGGCTGCTGGAAGGTCCGGATGGCAGCCTGCATATTGCCTATACCTATCACCGCCGCGCCATCAAATACGTCCGGCTCGCGCCGGGATGGGCCAGCTGAGGAGAGTATTTCATGAGCGACATCATCGGCATCACCATGGGCGACCCGGCTGGCGTCGGGCCGGAAATCAGCGTCAAGGCTCTTGGCGAGATGTCGGCCGCGGATCGCGCACGCACGCTGATCTATGGCAACCGCGCCACGCTTGAGGCGGCAAAGGCCGCGGTCGGCGCGGATGTGGACCTTGAAGGTCGCGTGGTGGATCTGCCCATCGAAGGCGCCCCCCTGCCCTGGGGCCAGCTGTCCCCGGTCGCGGGCGATGCCGCCTATCGGTTCATCGAAAAGGCGGTCCGTGATGCGCAGGCGGGCCGGATCGGCTGCATCGTCACCGCGCCGATCAACAAGGAAGCGCTGAACGCCGCCGGGCACCATTACGACGGCCATACCGGCCTGCTGCGCAGCCTGACCGGGGCCGAGGCCGCCTATATGGTTCTTGCCTCGGACCGGCTGAAGGTCATCCACGTCACCACACATGTTTCGTTGAAGGACGCCATCGGGCGCGCGAGCAAGGACCGCATCCTGGCGACGATCCGCGCGGGTCATGCGCATCTGAGACGCATCGGCTATGACAATCCGCGCATCGCCGTGGCCGGGATCAACCCCCACTGCGGCGAGAACGGTCTGTTCGGGACCGAGGACGATCTTGAGATCGGCCCCGCCGTCGCGGCAGCCCGCGCCGAAGGCATGGACGTTCAGGGCCCGATTTCCGCAGACACCGTCTTTCACCGCGCCTATTCGGGGGCCTTCGATCTGGTCGTCGCGCAATATCACGATCAGGGCCATATTCCGGTTAAGCTTGTCGCCTTCGACACGGCGGTCAACGTCTCGGTCGAATTGCCCATCGACCGCACTTCGGTCGATCATGGCACCGCCTTCGACATCGCCGGCAAGGGCATCGCCGATCATGGCAACATGAATTCGGCCATCGCCTATGCCCGCAAGCTGCTCGCCGGAAAGCGGACCTGAGCAGCATTTTTCAGATCTAAACGGGGGAGGCCCGCATGTCCTTAGCTCGCAACATCACGCTGCATCTGCCGAAACGGCTTGAGATCGGCGCGGGTGCCGTCCGCAAGGTCGGCGAATGGGCGGCCGACGCGCGGCGCGTGTTCGTGCTGACGACACCGCATACCACGGAATTCGTCGCAAGACTGGGACTGGCGGGCGAGGTCCAGGTCTTCGATGCCATTCCCGGCGAACCCGATATTGCCTGCTTCGACGCCGCGCTGTCCGCCGCCCGGTTGGCGCGCCCCGATCTGGTCGTGGGCCTGGGTGGCGGATCGGTCATGGACCTTGCCAAGCTGGTCGCCGCGATGTGGGACGGCACGCAATCGCTGGCCGATGTCGCGGGACCGAACAAGGTGTCGGGCCGGAACACCCGGCTCATGCAGATCGCGACCACTGCCGGAACCGGATCCGAGGCCGGCATTCGCGCACTGATCACCGATCCCGGCAAAGGCAACAAGATCGCCGTCGAAAGCCCGCATCTGCTGGCCGATCTGGCGGTTCTGGACCCCGAACTGACCTTCAGCGTCCCCCCTGCCGTGACTGCGGCGACGGGGATCGACGCGATGGCCCATTGCGTCGAGGCTTTCACGAACAAGAACGCCCATCCGGTGATCGACGGATTTGCCCGCATGGGGATCGACCTTGTCGGCAGGTATCTTGCCCGCGCCGTCCGCGATGGCCAGGATACCGAGGCCCGCGAAGGAATGATGCTCGCGTCTTTCTATGGCGGGATCTGCCTTGGGCCGGTGAATACCGCAGCGGGGCATGCTCTGGCCTATCCCTTGGGAACGCTTCTGCACCTGCCGCACGGGCTGGCCAATGCGATCATCTTTCCGCATGTCCTCGCCTTCAACGAAAGCGCGGTTCCGGAAAAGACCGCCGAGGTCGTCGCGGCGCTTGGGCTGTCGGGCAACCTGCTGCCCGCCGCGCACCGTTTCTGCGAAAACCTGGGTGTCGAGATGCGGCTCTCCGCACATGGTGCGGCCGAGGATCAGCTTGACCGTTTCGCCGCAGATGCCCATGCCATCCGCCGCCTGATGGACAACAACCCGCGCGACATGAGCGTCGCCGAAGTGCGTGCCATCTTCCAGGCGGCTTACTGAAATCGTGCAATAGCTGGCAGAGCCAATGGCTTGCCGGCTATTTCTTATCTTATTTCTCAGCTTGTGGGGCCGGCTTCTTGCGCTCGAACAGGCGGTCGCGAGAGCCGCTCAGGTGGTCGTGCATCAGGCGTTGCGCCTGTTCGGCCTTGCCGTCGCGGATCGCCTCATAGATGCGGTTATGCTCGTCAAAGACCCGGACCAGCCCGCTTGACTCGCGCTTCACCGAAGCGCCGTGCGAACGCATCCCGACGGCGATGTGATCCTTCAGCGCCTCCATCGCGGTCGAGAAATAGGTGTTCTCGCTGGCGACGGCGATTGCAAGGTGGAACTGGAAATCCGCGTCCTCGCGATGCGACTGGCGGTTGGTCGCATCGCGCATCAGTTCAAGCGCCGCGGCAATGGACGAAAGCGTCTGCGGATCGTGGCGCTCCGCCGCACAACCCGCGGCGGCGGGCTCAAGCGTCAGGCGGAATTCATAGCAATTGAGCAGGTCGGCCACATTCTCCAGCGGCCCGAAGCCCAAGGGTTGCTTCAACCCGACCGAGCGCACAAAGCTGCCCGCGCCGCGCCGGGAATAGATCAGGCCCTGTTCGCGCAGCCGGCGCAGCGCCTCGCGCACGATCGGGCGAGAGACCTCGAATTCAGCCGCAAGGTCATGTTCGGTCGGCAGCCGTTCGTCAGGCGCGAAGGCCCCGGACTTGATCGACCTCAGCACCCGGTCGAAGACGACATCGGACAGGCTTTTCCGTGCCCCGCCCTTTTCCAGGCTCATGCTTCTCCTCCGATCATGGCTGCGACCCGTACAAGGCTGTCGCCGCTTCCGAAGCCGCCCGATTTGGTGACAATTGTCAAACCGTCCAGATCGGCGACGACCAGTCCGGGCAGGCATTCGCCTTGCAGGTCAAGCACCCCCGCGCCGCGCTGGCGCAAGAAGGCTTCGGCCGTGGCGCCCCCCGTCAGCAGCGCGGTGCCGAAGCCCGCGACCAGCAACGGCGCGGCGGCGGCGGCCAGCCGGGCCGCGACCAGATCGCCTGCGACAGGCCTGCTTGCGGGCAGTGCCTGCACCACCAGAAGCCGCGCATCGGGAAGGGGGGACGCGACATCGCCGTTCGGCGCGCCCAAATATGACAGGCCGGGCACCGCACGCAGGGCGCTGACCTGCTCCAGCGTGATCGGATCGCGCGAGCCAATCACGAACAGCCCCCGGGGTCCCGGCAGCGCATCCAGCATCTGCATTTCGCGCCCAGTCATCCGCGCGGCCAGCGCATCGGCCAGCCCGCGCGCCCCGATCATCAGGTCGCAATCCGAGGATGCAAGTGCCGCCCGCATCTCGTCCACAGATGACACATCCGGGATCTCCGCGCGCGCGGCATGGATGCCCAGGCGGGCGGCAACCGGGATGGGATCATCGACGCCGAACCCCTGCACCGCGCCAGCCTGAACCACGCGACCGAATTCGGGGATCGCGGGGGCGACCAGTGCGCGCTGAAAGTCCAGCACCGAAAGCTCGGCTTCGATATTGCCCTTCAGCCGGGAATCGACCTTCTTGAACAGGGGTACGGGCGGTAGCGCGCGCATGGTGCGGGCCATCGCATCACGCGCGGCCTCGGCCGGGATGTCGCGGCTTGTGGTGGTGATCGCCACCACCTGCGGATCGCGTGCCAGCGCCGCAGGAACATGGTCGGGCCCAAGCGCAACCGCGACGCGCAGCCCACGCCCGGAAAAGGGGGCGGCTGCGTCCAGGGCACCTGTCAGATCATCGGCAACAATGGCAAGGACTGGGGGCATGTTCAGGAAGTTGTAAAGTTATTCACCCTATAATCAATGCCGCAATTCGCAATGCATGACAACTCCCTTACGACCTCGGACCCCCGGTCATCGTCCCCGCTGTCAAATCAGGCGGGATCGTGACAATCCCGGGCAATTTCACGACGCAAGGGACTTCCTGCCAGTTCGCTGTCCTGCACCGTGAACAGAAACCCCGAGCTTTCGTTCTTCAGCACCTGTGCATGCGCGAACAGGTTCGGCAGGGCAGCGGCCACCCGTCTCAACGCGGCATCGGTGTCTGTGGGCAGCAACCCTTCGACCATCACGACATAAGTGTCGGTCCGGTCATCCCCGGCTGCGGGCGTGCCGAAGACGGCATAGGCCGGGATCACCGGCGCGATACCAAGGTGATAGGTGGTGACGGCATGGTCCCGCAGCAGCCCATCCAGCAACTCCTGCAGGCCGGCGACGGCGGATTCCGCGCCCCGCTCGGCTGTCAGGACCAGTGTCCCGATTGCCCCCGCGCAGCCTTGGCCGCGCGAAGCGAGCGTCAGGCACGGAATACGTTGGAAATTCCGAAAGGCCAGACGCATCCGCTGCGACCATGGCGTCGGGTTGGCCTGCAGATCCAGATATGGCGGCGTTTCCAGCACGGAAAGCGAGTCGATGTCGTAAAGCGTGAAATACCGGCTTTCGGCCCGATTATAGTCGGCATAGCGGCGACCGGCGATGAAGCCGGGCACGCAAACCCGTTCGGGAACATGCTCGAACGTGTGCCACGCCTCGTATTCCTGGACCTGGGCAGGGTCGTGATCGTTCCAGATGCACAGAAACGCGGCCCCTTGCAGGCTCATGACCGGACCTCTTCCTGCAAGATGATGACTTTCGAATCCCGCTTGGCGGCGGCAAGACGAAACCCCTCGTCGGCCCGCGAGATGGGCAGGCGCGCGGTGATCATCTTGCCGACGCGCGCGGCATTCTTCGACAGATAGTCGACAACCTGCGGCCAGGCCTCAACCGGGGCGCGATAGGTACCGCGGATCTGCTTGTGATCGCGAACCAGGGCGGTCAGGTCGATGGTCGCGGGGGCAGCGTGGATCCCCGCGATCACCAGCACCCCGCGCTTGCGCAGCAGCGACAGCGCCTCGGGCACGATCGAGGGGACGCCCGCCGCCTCGATCACCACGTCGAAAAGCCCTGCCCCGGTCCAGGGCGCGACGGCTTCGGTCAGGCTGCGGCCAAGGCTGTCGGCGGTATTTGGAAAACCAAGTTCCCGAACCGTTGCCAGACGCGCGGCGTCATCGTGGCCGACAACCACGATCTCGGCCGCACCCGCGACTTCGGCAAAAAGGGCAATCCCTTGCCCGATGGTGCCGGGCCCGATGACCAGGACACGGTCGCCGGGACGGATGCCGGCGGTTTCGACCGCCTCATGGCACACCGTCATCGGCTCGGTCAGGGCGGCAATCTCGGCCGGCATGGCAAAGGGAACGACCACGCAGTTTTCCCACGGCACCAAGACTTGTGCGGCAAAAGCACCGTTGCGGCCGATGCCCACGCCCTTGCGGCCCGTGCAATGATCGAAGTCCCCGGCGTGACAGGCCGCGCAGTCGTGACACAGAACCGAGGGACGGACCGTCACCCGCTGCCCTGCCGCCTCGACCGGAACATCAGGCCCGGCCTGCAGGACACGGCCGCAAAACTCATGCCCCAGCGTCACGGGCATCGCGCTTTTCATCGAGGCATAGCCGCTGGTCCATGCCGCGATATGCAGGTCGGTGCCGCAGATCCCCGTCGCTTCGACGGCGATCAGGACCTCGCCCGGTCCGGGGGCTGCGGGCGCCGCTACGTCATGCAGCGCGATGCCCGGCTCGGGGCGCAGCTTTTGCAAGGCAAGCATTCCTCAGCCCCTCCAGTTCAGGAAGCGTTTCTCGACAAGGCCGATGACCGTGCTGAGGATCAGGCCCAGCACCGACAGCACCGTCACGCCCGCGAACAGGCGGTTCAGGTCGTAAAGCGAACCTGCTTCAAGGATATAGGCACCGATGCCATATTGCGCGCCCAGCATCTCGGCGGCGACCAGCAGGATGATCCCGATGGCCAGCGACACGCGCAGGCCCGACAGGATGGCCGGGAACGCGCCGGGCAGGACGATCTTGCGCACGATGGCCCACCAGGACAGGCCAAAGCTTTGGCCCATGCGGATCAGCGATCGGTCGACATTGTCGACCGCGCCGAAGGTGGCGACCACCGTCGGGGTGAAGACGCCAAAGGCGATCAGCGCGTATTTCGAGCTTTCGTCGATACCGAACCAGATGACGAACAGAGGCAGCAGCGCGATCTTGGGGATCGGGAACAGCGCCGATACCAGCGGCAGAAGCCCGGCGCGAACCAGCGTGAAAAGCCCGATCAGCGTACCAAGCGTGACCCCCGCCAGCGTGCCGATCAGCCCGCCCACGAACAGCCGCTGCAACGAGGGCAGAAGATGTTTCCACAGAAGCCCGCTGCTGATCAGCCCGCCCAGCGTCTTTGCGACATCGGACGGCCTCGGCATGGTCAGGCCCGAGATGATGCCGGTCCGCGTCCCGACCTCCAGCACCGCGATCAGAACGACGAAGACGATGGGGGCGACGACACGCATCGGGCGCGGATTGAAGCCGCCGCCGCGAAACGGCACGGCACGGGTGACGGGATCAGCCATCGACAAGCTCCTGGTCTGCAGCTTTCGCCTCTTCGCGCATCAGTTCCCACAACTCGGTCTGCTTGGCCTCAAGCCGGGGATCGCCAAGGTGACGTTCGTTCAGCGGCACGTCGATCTGAACCTCCTTGTGGATGCGGCCGGGACGGCGGGACAAAACGACGATGCGATGGCCCAGCCGCACGGCTTCGTTCAGGTTGTGGGTCACATAGACGGCGGTGAACGGCTGCCGCGTCCACAGATCGACCAGATCGTCCATCAGCAACTCACGGGTCTGGCTGTCCAGCGCCGAAAGCGGCTCGTCCATCAGCAGCACATCGGGACGGACGGCCAGCGCGCGGGCGATGGCGACGCGCTGCTTCATGCCGCCGGAAAGCTGTTTGGGCAGTGCCTTGGCGAAATCGGTCAGCCGGGTGCGGGCCAACACATCGCGGATGATCGCGTCGGTTTCGGCACGGCCCAGGCGGTGATCCTCAAGCACCAGGCGGATATTGCCCTCGACCGTCCGCCAAGGCAGCAGGGCGAAGTGCTGGAAGACATAGGTCAGGGGATTCAGCGAACCTTTCGACGGCTCGCCAATCTGAAGCACCTGCCCCTTGGACGGGCGTTCGAGCCCGCCGATAAAGCGCAGGAGCGTGGATTTGCCGCAGCCTGACGGCCCGACAAGGCAGACGATCTGGCCCTGCCTGATGGTCAGGGAAATGTTTCTGAGAACTTCGACAGGGCCATAGAAATGGCTGATGTCGTCAAGCTTGAGGTCCATGATCGGTTCCGCCTTGCGAGCTGCCCCAAAGGGGCGTCAGCTGGTTATCGGGTCGTGACGTAGCTGGGATCGACCAGCATCTCGACCGTGACGTCGTTCGACACGAGGTCGTTCTTCTGCAGGAATTCCAGCTGCTTGGCGACTGAAGTCACCGACAGCGCCAACCCGTCGTTCACACGCATCGAATCCTCGGTCAGCGAGGGGGCGAAGATTTCCACCGGCGTGTCCGTACCGACATACTTGTGGACCATGTCGACCAGCGCATCGACCTCGGGCTTGTCCATCGTCTTGTCGACAAAGGCCGCGTTGTAATCCTTGACGCCACGCGACAGGGCACGCAGGAACGCCTCGGTCTGATCACGCTGGTCCGTGGCGATCTGGGTCGAGGTGAAGACCGCAGTGACCTGATAGTCGGGGTCATAGTCGCGGTAATCCCCGATCTTGACGGCGCCACCATCGGCCAGCAGCTTGTTGGCGATGCTGGGCTGGATCACCCAGGCGTCGACCTGGCCGGTGCTGATCGCACCCACGATCGCGCCGATCTTCTGCAGCGGCTTCAATTGAACGCCATCCAGCGGGAAACCGTCCTTTTCGGCGATTTCGGCCAGCATGTAATGGAAGGACGATCCCGCCGTGGTCGCGCCAAAGCTGTGCCCGGCAATCTTGGCCGGCTCGGTCAGGCCGGCGTCATAGGCCTTTTTCGAGGCCAGGATGACCGCACCGGGGATCTTCGGATCTTCGGACAGCGACCCGGCGATAACCTTGACGACGCCACGTTCGGCCAGGTTGAACAGACTGCCGGTGATCGAGGTCGTGCCATAGTTGACATCGCCACCTGCGACCGCGACCGAAAGCGCGTTTGCGGCCTCGAAGAACTTCAGGTCGACATCCAGTCCCTCGTCCTTGAAATAGCCCTTTTCAAAGGCGATGAAGGTCGGGGCCTGGCTGGCCAGCCGCAGCGCGCCCACGTTGATCTCCGTATCCGCGACGGCGGTACCGGCCGATGCCGCAAAGGCAAGGGCAACAAGGGGCGAAAGCGCCGCAGCGCGAAGTCTGTGAAATCTCATCGGATCTCCTCCCAGGATCTAGGGGCCAAGAATGGGTTTCGTGACATATGCACGCAATGGATAATTCTTACGTTCATCATGCCTTGAGGTTATGGATTGGGGGCCAGCAGGCCGCGCAGCTCATCCGCCAGACGGTCGAGATTGCGCGACGCGGGCCGGCCGCGGTTCCATTGCAGGAACACCTCGAAACGCGGCGGTGCCTGCAGCGGCACGGCCACGAGATCCGGGCCGATCTGGCCCCGGATCGAGAAACTGTCGATCAACGCGATGCCCATGCCCTGACTGGCCAGGGCAATCGCGGTATCGCTGAAACGCACGACCATGCGGGGATTGTCGATCTGGACCACGCCGTCAAGAAAGGCCCGGATGGCGCGCTGATGGGGGCCGTCGGACTGGAAGCAGATGATTTCGTGGCCAACCAGATCCTTGGCCGCAAGGATCGGCCGCTGCGCCAGCGGATGGTGCTGGTTCAGCAGGGCGACCAATACGCCCTCGCCCAATTTCATGCTGGCAAGGGCCGGATGCTTGTCGGGCGCGATGGTGACAAGGCAGTCCCCCGTCCCGGTCAGCAGGTATTGCGCCATCTGGTCGATCGACAGCACGTCAAGGAACAGGTCCAGGCCGGGATGCAGGCGTGAAAGGTTATGGATGGCCTGGGGGACCACCGCGCGCGCGACACTGGCGGTCGCGCCCAGGCGAAAGACCCCGTCGCTGCTGCTGGCAATCCGGGCGATGCGCCGACCAAGCCCGGTCAGCTGGCCCATGATGCCATCGACCTCCTCGAAGATCTGCATCGCCTCTTTCGTGGGAACCAGCCGCTTGCCGTCCTTGGTGAACAGGCGCAGGCGCAGAACATCCTCGATCCGCTTGACGGTGCGGCTGATCGAGGGCTGAGAGACGTTCAGCAGCTTCGCCGCCGCCGTGATCGAACGGGTCGACAGCACGGTATGAAGCGTCTCGATCTGCCGCAGGCTCAACGCCGGCTGATCTGACCTTCCGGCGCCACGCCGGGAAGGTTCGGATTTCTGCTCGGTCTTCATGTCGTTCAGCCTTGGTCGTTCCAGTTCGCTTGCCCCAAGGGGCCAAGTGAAGCGCATCGGCCAGAGGTGGCCGGGGCGCGGCCCTTCATGCACCCTGCCCCGGCCCGGCGGCAAGTCCATAACCGTCGCCTAAGGGCAGGAATTCGCCCGTCCGGCCGTGATCGACGGATTACGCTGCGACGCAGGCCTTGGCCGCTGCCCTCAGGTCGAAGTCATGGGCCTGAAGATCGGCAAGCGGCATTCCGATCAGCTTGCGCGCCGCCATGTGAACGCCCGGCGCGTTGACCGTCTCGACCGCCTGCAACCGCCCCCGCCCGAACAGCAGGACAGCGGGGCCGCCGGGCTCTGCCCGTGTGATCGCGTGATCGGCCCCGTGACCCAAGCCCGCGATCTGCAGCTTGAACTTGCCCTGATCGGACCAGAACCACGGCACCGCAGCATAGGGCGTGGAGTCGCCCCCAACCAATCTGCGCGCGATGTGGCGGGCGTGATCGACGGCTGCCTGAACGGATTCCAGACGCACAGGCGCGCCCAGAGGCCCCGGAAAGACCGCTACGTCGCCAAGCGCCGAAATCGCGGGGTCCGAGGTCGCAAGCCCGTCATCCACGACGATGCCATTGTCGCAGGTCAGCCCGGCTTCGGCCGCAAGCTCGACATTGGGGCGCACCCCGGTCGCAATCAGAACCAGATCGCCCGCGATCTGCTGCCCGTCCGCCAGCGCCACGCCAGCAGCGCGCCCCTGCGCATCGGCCAGAACCCCCGCCGCCATCGCACCCAGCAGCACATGGGTGCCCATCTGGTGATGCAGGTCCAGGAAATGCCCCGACATCTGCGGCGAAAGGGCACGGGCCATCAGGCGGGGCGCGGCTTCGACGACCGTGACCTCGACATCCGCGGCCCGCGCCATCGCGGCGAATTCAAGACCGATGAAGCCGCCCCCAACCACCACGGCATGTCGGGTGGTCGCAAGACGCTGGCGGATCGCCTCGGCATCGGCAAGGGTGCGCAGTTCGGCCGTGCCCGGCGCGTCGATACCCGGCACGGGGGGTCGGAAATTCCGCGCGCCCGTCGCCAGCACCAGATGATCATAGGAATGCCGCGTCCCGCCCTGCGTCACCACCTGTCGCGCCGGGCGGTCGATGCGGACCACGCGGGTCGCGTCGTGCAACGCGATCCCGGACCGTTCATAGAAACTGGAGGGTTTCAGGGTCAGGGCCGCAGCATCACCGTTTGCCATATAGGCCTTGGACAACGGCGGCCGCTGATAAGGCAGGCCCGGCTCGTCCCCGATCATCAGGATCTCGCCCGAAAAGCCCTCCTGGCGCAGGCTGGCCGCCACCTGCTGCCCGCCCTGCCCCGTGCCGATGATGACGATGCGCTGCATCCGCGCCTCCTTACAACTGGGCTTCCGGCAGGTGGATGGTCAGGCCGTCCAACTCGGGCCGCATCTTGATCTGGCAGGACAGCCGGCTGGTCAGTCTGACTTCCGAGGCGGCGCAATCCAGCAGGTCGCTTTCGCCATCCTCCTGTGGGCCGACCGCATCGGCCCAGGCGTCGTCGACATAGCAATGGCAGGTCGCGCACATCATCGAGCCGCCGCATTCGCCGATGATCCCGTCCACGTCGTTCTGGACGGCGGCACGCATGATGCTTTCGCCCGCAGCGACCTCGACGCGGGTTTCGGTGCCGTCGGCGGCGATGAAGGTGATGTTCATGTCAGTCTCTCCTTGCGAATTGCTGGGTCAGCCCAGACGAACGGGCAGATTGATCGGCCCGCGGAAACCGAAACCGCGCCACAGCACGGCTTCGGGGTCGGGCAGGGTCATGTTCGGAAAGCGCTCGAACAGCGCCTCCAGCATGACCGCGCCAACGGTGCGGCGGGCGATATGGGCACCGCCGCAGTGATGAGGACCAGAGCCGAAGGCCTGATGCGGGTTCTTGGCGCGGAAGACGTCGAAGCGCTCGGGGTGGTCGAACAGCTCTTCGTCGTGATTGGCCGAAGCTTGGATCGTCATTACAGTGTCGCCCTTGGGAATGTGGAAGCCGCGGATCTCGACATCCTCCATCACCAGCCGGGACGAGGCCTGGATCGGCGCGACCCAGCGGACGCCCTCTTCGAAGGCGGGGCCCCATTTGGCGGTGCGGCGCACCTCCTCAAGCTGCTCCGGCTCGGTCAGGAAGCCGAAGACGATGGTCGACAGCGCATCACGCGGTTCATTGATACCCCCACCGATCGCGATCTTGATATTGGCGATCATCTGGCTTTCGGGGATCGGATTTTCAGCGTTGACCATGACCGACAGCGCCGAGCGGTCGGGCTCCGCCCGCACCCGCGCGATGGCCTTGGCCAGCATCAGGTCCATTTCCGCATTGGCCCGGTCCGAGACCTCGAACGGCCCCGGCAGCCAGCCGAAATTCCCGGCCCCGTCGATCAGGGCCTGCGACCAGAAGATCATCTGCTCGTCCGTCGCCTCGGGGATGCCAAGTATATGGGCAAGAATGCGCGCGGCGATCGGCGCGGACAGGTCGCGATGCAGGTCCACGACCTCGCCCCTGGGCAGGCGGTCCAGGTATTCATCAGCGAATTGGCGATAAAGCGGGGTCCAGACCTCCTGGATGGTCTTTGGCATCAGCGCCGGGGCCATCGACATGCGCTCGGCCAGGTGCTCCTTGCCGTCCTTGCGCATCAGCGTATGGGCCAGGAACGCGCGCTTCATCGGCGTGTTCGGATCGTCCGAGGAAAAGATCTCGGGCGTGTCCTTGACCCATTTGCAGTCCGACGCCTTGGTCAGGAAGGTGCGTCCCACCGATTTCACGCGCATCACCGGCGCTTCGGCCCGCAGCCGGCGATAGATCGGATAGGGGGCGACCGTCAGCTGGTCGATGGTGATCGCCTCGTCCAGCGGCGCAAGCTGATGATCCAGCATCGTGGAGCTCCTTACGAGATGCGCAGCGGCAGGGCCTTCAGCCCGCGCAGCGTGTTGTTATAGGCGCGGACCGGCTGGCCCGTGATCTCGATCGAGGCGGCATGGCGGGCCAGCGCCTCAAGCAGCACCTCGCCCTCAAGCCGGGCGACAAGCTGGCCCACGCACATGTGGATGCCCGAGCCGAAGCCGACATGCCCGCTGGTCTTGCGCGTGACGTCATAGGCATCGGGCCGGTCCCAGCGCCGCGGGTCGCGATTGGCCGAGGCCAGGAACATCAGCACCTTCGCACCTTCGGGGATGGTGGTGCCTGAAAGTTCAACCTCGCGCGTGGTGGTGCGGAAGAAGGTCTGGACCGGGCTTTCAAAGCGCACCGCCTCCTCAAACGCATTGCGGGCCAGCTTCGGATCGGCCCGCAGCGCCTGAAACTGGTCGGGAAAACGGGCAAGGCAGTAAAGCGCAGCGCCGATGCCATTCACCGTCGTGTC
Source organism: Paracoccus sp. KR1-242 (assembly GCF_049446195.1). Classification (NCBI taxonomy): domain Bacteria; kingdom Pseudomonadati; phylum Pseudomonadota; class Alphaproteobacteria; order Rhodobacterales; family Paracoccaceae; genus Paracoccus; species Paracoccus sp. KR1-242. Next base: position 237,158 of record NZ_JBMSED010000003.1, on the reverse strand, counting down.
GATCCCCGCGGTCAGCAGCGACCGGACCAGCAGCGTCGCTTCGTCCGGGGTGATCTCACCGGTATCCGCGGCGGCATGGATCCGCGCCCCCAGACTGTCGGGCGCAAGGTTCTCGCGTCGGCACTGCTCCGTCACCCATGCAACATGGGGCATGGCGCGGTCCATCGCCTCGCGCCGCAGCGTGTTGTCCGGGCCGAAGGCGTTGAAGGCGAGACCGCCATAGGGCAGCAGGTGCTCGCGCCCGTCCTGACGCAGGCCGATGCGATCGGGAAAGACCGACAAGGGAAAGGCCTCGGCCAGATCGGCGATGCCGTCGATGTCGCGATTGATGACGCGGCGCACCAGCGCGTCCGCGGCCTCGGCAAAGCCGTCGCGCAGTTCGCGCATGGCGACGGGTGACAGGACACGCGCAAGCACCTTGCGCGCGCGGTCATGTTCGGGCGGATCGGTCTCCAGCACCAGGCTGGGCTGGCGCCAGGGCTTTTCGCGGCTGAAATCCTGCAAGCCCACGCCGCGCGAGGAACAGAAGGTAGCCCAGTCGTTCAGAACCTGATGCACCTCGGCATATCGGGCGACGCCATAGATGCCATAGCGTTCCAGCCAGACCACCGGCCCGGCCTCGCGCAGCCTTTCGTGTTCGGGAAAGGGATCGTCGAAAAAGGCGGTGCTGAACGGGTCCAGATCAGACTGCGGAAGGGTCAGGGTATCAAGGCTCATGCGGCGGCTCCTTTCGCGATCACGCCCAGATGCTGTTCCAGCGGTCCGGGGTCTGCCAGCAGATCGGCGCTTGGCGCCTGGTGGACGATTTCACCGCGATCCAGGATCACGGCGCGGTCGGTGACTTTCAGGATCTTTCGGGCGTGCTGTTCGACGATGATCGTCGCCATCGCCTCGTCGCGGATGATGCGGCGGATCGAGGTCAGCAACTGCTCGACAATGATCGGGGCCAGCCCCTCTGTCGGTTCATCCAGAAGCAGCAGGCGTGGGTTCAGCATCAATGCGCGGCCGACGGCCAGCATCTGCTGTTCGCCGCCCGACAGCTGGCCACCCATGTTGCCGCGCCGCTCCTGCAAACGGGGGAACATCTCATAGACGCGGGCCAGCGACCATTTGCCCGGCAGCGCGGTCGCGGTCAGATTTTCCTCGACCGTCAGCGAGCGGAAGATGTTGCGCTCCTGCGGGACCCAGCCGATGCCCGCGCGCGCCCGCGATTCGGGCGGTAGTGTGGTGATGTCGCGCCCCGCCAGCGACAACTGACCACCAAAGCGGCGCGTGACGCCGATGATGCTGTCCAGAAGCGTGGTCTTGCCGACGCCGTTCCGGCCCAGGACCGCCAGCGCCTCGCCCTCGGCCAGGGTCAGGCTGAGGCCGGGGATGACGACGGCGTCGCCATGGCCAGCGCGAAGGTCGCGGATGCTCAGAAGTTCAGGCATGTTCACTGCTCCCCAGATAGACGGCCTGCACGCGGGGATCGGCCATGATCTCGGCCACCGATCCGCTGGCGAAAAGCGCGCCGTTCACCAGCACGGTGATGCGTTCGGCAAAGGCAAAGACCAGATCCATGTCGTGTTCGATCAGCAGGATCGACACGTCGCGCGGTAATTCGGCCAAGGTCTCAAGCAGTTCTCCGCGCTCGGCCTCGGGGACACCCGCTGCGGGTTCGTCCAGCAGCAGCACCCTTGGCTTCGAGGCCAGCGCCAGCGCAATCTCCAGCAGGCGCTGCTTGCCATAGGGCAGAAGCCGCGTCGGATGGTCCATCACGTCGGTCAGGCGGAACCGTTCGATCAGACCGGTGATCTCGGCCATGATGTCGGCGCGGGTACCGATCCGGCGCCAGAAATCGGCCCCGGCCCCCCTGCGCTCGGACACGGCAAGGCCAAGAGATTCAACCGGAGTCATAGCTCCGAACAACTGGTTGATCTGGAAGGTCCGGCCCATGCCCAGACGGGCGCGCTGGATCTGGTTCTTGCCGGTGACATCCTGTCCGCCCAGCAGGATCTTGCCGCCATTGGCAGGCAGAACCCCGGTCAGAAGGTTGACGAAGGTGGTCTTGCCCGCGCCGTTGGGTCCGATCAGCGCATGGCGCGCGCCCTGCTCCAGCGTCAGCGAGACCTTGTCGGTCGCGACCAGCCCGCCGAAACGCTTCTCAAGTCCGATGGTTTCCAGTGCGGCGGTCATGCCCGACCCTCCCCACGGATGCGGCGCAGAAGGGCGCGGGGGGCGTTGTCGATCCGGTCGCGGCCGATCAGCACCACGATCAGCAGCACGAGTCCCATCCAGAACATCCAGTACTCGGGCGTGATCGCCGAAAACCAGTCCTGCAGCAGCTTGAAGACGATGGCGCCGACCAGCCCGCCGTAAAGATAGCCGACCCCGCCAAGGACCAGCACCAGCAGCACATCCGCCGAACGGTGAAAGGCAAGCACATCCAGTGATACGAACATGGTGGTCTGCGTCAAAAGCCCGCCCGCAAGCCCGGCGATCATCGCCGAAAAGGCATAGATCCCCAGAATGCGCGAGCCGACCGGAATGCCCATGCTGCGCGCGCGCAGCGCATTGTCCCGGATCGCCCGCAAGGACAACCCATAGGGGGAGCTGACCACCCGGCGCGCGACCAGGAAGGTGACGAAGGTCACGACCAGGCAATAGGCATAGGCGGTGGTGCCGAACAGGTCGAACTCGAACCGCCCGAAAAGGGGATCGATCATCACGCCTTGCAGACCGTCCGCGCCGCCGGTCAGCCAGGCCGCGCGGTTCGCTGCCTCAAGCAGCAGCATGGCGATGCCCAACGTGACCATCAGCCGCGTCAGGTCCGACGCCCGCAGCAGCAGAAGCGGTCCGGTCAGAAGCCCCAGCAGTCCCGCGGCCAGCCCGGCAATCGCAAGCCCGGTCAAAGGCTCGCCCGTCAGATGAACCGAGGTCAGCCCCGCGGCATAGGCCCCCAGCCCGAAAAAGGCGCCATGTCCCAGCGAAACGACGCCCGCATAGCCGATGATCAGGTCCAGAGACAGCGCGAAAAGACCAAGGATCACGATCTCGGACAGCAGCAGATGGCGGTCAGGCAGCAGGAAGAAGCTTGCCGCTGCCACTAGCCAGAACAGGATCTCGGCCGGTTTCCAGCGTACGCGTCGCATCAGGTCGCGGCTGGCCCGCCGCTCGGTCTCGGGCGGTGCCGCGCTGCCGGCAGGGATAAGGGTGGTGGTATAGGTCATCGGCATCTCCTCAGCGGGCGGGAGCGATCAGACCCTGCGGACGCAGGACCAGAAGCACGATCATCAGCAGATAGATCAGGAAGGCCCCAAGCTCGGGGACGTAGTATTTCCCGGCGACATCGGCGGTCCCGATGATCAGCGCGGCCAGGAAGGGACCTGTCAGGGTCGCCGTGCCGCCGATGGTGACGACGATCAGTACATAGACCATGATCTTCAGCGGGAATGTCGGGTCGAGGCCCATGATCTCGATCCCCAGCGCCCCGCCCAGACCGGCAAGGCCCGAGCCGACGGCAAAGGTCGCCGCGAAGATGCCGCCGACATTGATCCCCAGCCCGCGCGCGGCGCGTTGGTCATCGACCGCGGCGCGCAGCCTTGCACCAAAGGCGGTGCGCGTCAGCACCAGTTGCAGCCCGATGACCAGCGCCGCGCAAACCACGATCAGAAAGGCGCGGTAGCGCCCGATGTCGACACCCGCGACCTGAAACCGGCCCTGCAACCAGCTTGGCAAGGTGATCAGCATCTGGCTGGAACCCAAGCTCCAATCCGCCGCCGCCACGGCCATGAAGACCAGTGCGATGGAAAACAGCACCTGGTCCAGATGGCTGCGCCGGTAAAGGCGGGCGTAAAGCGTGCGCTCGGCCAGAACGCCAACAAGGGCAGAGATGGCGAAGGCAAGTGGCAGCGCCAGGATGAAGGGCACCCCCAGCCGGTTCATGGCCAGCGCCGTGACATAGCCGCCGATCATGGCGAAGGCACCGTGGGCGAGGTTCACGAAATTCATCAGCCCCAGCGTCACGGCCAGCCCCGAGGCCATGACGAAAAGCAGCATTCCATAGGCGATGCCGTCGATCAGGATGGTCAGCATGGGTGCATTCCCTGGCATGCAGGCCCCCGGTCCCGCGCAGCATGGCCGCGCGGGTCGGGATCCCTGCGATTGGCTTGGGGATCAGGAACCGGACTTGCCGGGGTCCCTCACCGCTTCGAAGGTTTCGAACTCGACGTTCCAAAGCTGGTCGTCCTTGCGCTCGACACGGCGCAAATAGACGTTCTGGACGATGTCGCGGGTTTCAGGATCAAGGCTGACCGGGCCGCGCGGGCTTTCCCAAGCCAGGCCCTTCATCGCATCGATCAGCTTGTCGCCATCGCCGTCGCCGCCTGTCTTTTCCAGCGCGGCATAGATCGCGTGCATGCCGTCATAACCACCCACGGCCATGAAGTTCGGACGCATCCCGGGATTGGCCTTCTGGAACGCCTCGACAAAGGCGCGGTTCGTGTCGCAGTCATGCGCGGCCGAGTAGTGGAAGCCCGTAATCGCCGCCAGCGCCGGGTCGCCCATGCCGTTCAGGATGTCGTCGTCGGTGATGCCGCCATCGGCCAGCAGTTTGACGCCCGACTTGTCCAGGCCCCGCTCGACAAACTGCTTCATGAACTGCGCACCAGCGCCCGAAGGGACGAAGACGAAGATCGCATCAGGCTTGGCATCCACGACCTTCTGCAGGAAGGGCGAAAAGTCGGGGTTCTGCAGCGGCACGCGCAGGGTCTGCGGCACCTCTCCACCCGCCGCGCCGAAGCTGGCGACAAAGGTCTTTTCGGCGTCGATGCCGGGGCCATAGTCGGAAACCACGGTGATCGCGCGCTTGATCCCCTGCTGCGCCGCCCATTCCGCGATCTTCGAGGTGACCTGCGGCGTCGTATAGCTGGTGCGCACGACATAGGGCGAGGCCTCGGTGATCGACGAGGTCGCGGCCGCCATCACCACGGCCGGCACCTTGGCGCGCGTGGCCAGTGGCGCGGTCGCCATCGCCAGCGGAGTCAGGCCGAAACCGGCGATGACGCCGACCTTTTCACGCACGATCAGTTCCTGCGCCACGCGTTTCGTGGTGTCTGCAACCCCGGCATCGTCCTTGACGACCAGCTCGATCTTGCGGCCCGCGACCTCATCGCCATGTTCGGCGATGTAGAGCTTCGCGGCCGCCTCGATCTGCCGCCCGGTCGAGGCGAAGGCCCCGGTCATCGGCAGGATCAGGCCGACCTTGAAGGACTCGCCTCCGGCGGCAAGCGCTGGCATTCCGGCAAGCGCGGTCGAGGCCGCCAGGACTGCGCCCAGCAGCAGGCTTCGTCTTTGCATCGGTAAATTCCTCCCTATGGTTGCGGCAGCCCCCTCTGCTGCCGTTGACTTGGTGGGTCGGTCAGCCGGCTTGGTCCCCCGGCTGACGGATCAGGCTTGCGCCGCGGATCTGGTCCAGCAGGCGGCTGGATTCGACGGCGCGCGTCAGATTGCGCAGCGACAGCCGCGCATGTTCCCGCATGATCGCCTCGGCCCGCGCGCCTTGGCGCGCGGCGATGGCTTCGACCACGGTGCGGTGATGGTCCTGGCCGATGCGCAAATGCTGGCGCGCGGCGCGGTCGCTTTCATACATCCCAACCAGCGCGCTGGCCGAGGCAAAGGGCCGGTTGTTCGCCCGTTCGATTTCCTGGATCATCAGCGCCGAGCCGGTGCCTTCGACCAGGCTGCGGTGAAAGCGGGCGTTCAGCCTTTCGTAATTCGGCAGATGGCCGCGGTCGAAGCTTTCGTCGTTCAGCAGCGCGTCCAGTTCCGCCAATATCTTGCGAAGCTGGTCCAGCACATCGGGCGCGGCGCCACGTTCAGCCAGAAGGCGGGCGCAAAGCCCCTCCAGCGTGCCGCGAAGCTCGATGGTCTCGGCGATCTCGACCGGGGAAAGCTGGCGGATCAGATATCCCCCGGTGGCCTGCTGAGTCAGCAACCCCTCATCGGTCATGCGCTGAAGCGCGGCGCGGATCGGGGTGCGCGACATCGACAGCATCTCGGCCAGTTGCGTTTCGGTATATCGCTGGTCGGGCTGCAGCTTGCCGCCGATAATCATGTCGCGCAGCGTCATGGCCGCGCGCACGGTCTGGTTCTGCCCCGCCCTGATCTGCTCTGCACGATCCATCGGCAATCCTCTCCCTTGGGCTCGTCTGTATACAACGATACAGTTCTAAAGAAGCAAAACCGCCATAGGCTGCGACTTAAGTTGTAGTTGTACCGGCATATGATCATCTCGTGTATACAATCAATTGCTTGATGGCGGAGCAACCTGCGGGAGAGCGGAACTGAAAAGGCCCCGCCGGAGCGGGGCCTTGATGCTTGAATCGACGGGTGTTTGTCCGTGCGGCCTACTTCTGGGCCGCTTTCTCGACGAAAGCGTTGGTATAGGTCTTGGTCACGTCGACATTCGCCGCCGCGATCTCGGGCGAGTTGAAGTTCATGACCTTCAGCACCGCCTCAGCCGCTGCCGGGTCCATTTTGCCGTCTTCCGAAATCATCTCGAGGCTGTTTTTCAGCGACTCGGCATAGATCACGGGATCGCCGATCAGATCCTGCGGCATCTTTGCGGCGATCTCTTCCGGGGACGACTCGTGGATGTAATGCAGCGTGTCGACGATGGCCGCGGCCAGCGCCTGCGTCTGTTCGGGGTGGCTGTCGATCCACTCCTGGCGCGTATACAGCGCGCCGCCGGAATAATCGGCACCGAACAGCTTCACGGCATCCGCCTCTTTGCGGGTATCTACCAGCAGCTTCAGGTCGTCATGGCGCTGCTTCAGCTGCGAGATCGCCGGGTCCAGCGTGACCACCGCGTCGATCTGGCCCTGCTCAAGCGCGGCGACCGCCGTGGCGCCCACGCCCACGCCGACCACCGAGGCGGCGTTCGGATCAAGCCCTTCGCGCGACAGCATGTATTTCAGGAAGAAATCGGTCGACGAACCCGGCGCGGTGACCCCGACCGTCTTGCCGGCGAGATCCGCGATGGTGTTGATCTTGTCGTTCTCGTCCGGGGCGACGACCAGCGCGATACCCGGTAGGCGATCCATGACCACGAAGGATGCCAGCTGCTGCTTCTTGGCGGCCAGGCTGATCGTGTGTTCGTAATAGCCCGACACGACATCGGCGCTGCCCCCGACCACAGCCTTCAGCGCGGCCGAGCCGCCCTTGAAGTCGATCAACTCGACATCGACGCCGTGCTTTTCGTAATTGCCCAGCTGCTCGGCCAGAACGGTCGGCAGATAGCAGATGCAGCTGGACCCGCCGATGGCGATCTTGATGGTCTCGGCCGCGGCGGGAAGGACGCTTGCCGATGCGATCAGCCCGGCGATAATCGTGGTGCGAAGTTTCATGTTTCCTCCCTGGGACATGTCAGTGTTGCTGGTCGCTGTCGGGACGCCAGACCAGAAGCCTGCGCTCGGCCAACGTCACCAGCCAGTCGATGATGAGAACAAATGCCGACAGCACGAACATCCCGGCAAAGACGCCCGCGATGTCGAACATGCCTTCGGCCTGCGCGATCAGATAGCCAAGACCCGCCGAGGCACCCAGGTATTCCCCGACCACCGCGCCGACCACCGCAAAGCCGATCGAGATGTGCAGCGACGAGAACACCCAGCTGAGCGCCGATGGCAGATAGACGTGGCGCAGCAGCTGCCTTTCGTTCATCCCCAGCATCCGCGCGTTCTGCAACACGGTGCGGTTCACCTCTTTCACGCCCTGATAGACGTTGAAGAAGACGATGAAGAAGACCAGCGTGAACCCCAGCGCGACCTTGGACCAGATGCCAAGCCCGAACCACAGCGTGAAGATCGGGGCCAGGACGACCCTCGGCAACGCGTTCGCGGCCTTGATATAGGGGTCGAACACCGCCGCCAGCTTGGGACGGCGCGCCAGCCAGAAGCCCAGCACCAGCGCCGCGACCGAACCGATGACAAAGGCCAGCGCGGCCTCGATCAGGGTGATCCACAAGTGGTACCAGATCTGCCCGGTCGAAAACCAGACGATGACCTGTTTCACCACATCCATCGGGGTCGAGAAGAAGAACTGGATCCGCGACGGATCACCGAACAGCGGAGTCTGGGTCAGCACCCACCAGAAGCCAACGGCCACGACCGCGACCAAAGCCTGCAGGCTGAGAAGAACGAGTTTGGACATCACGCTTTCATCCCCGTGCCGTGGCCATATGCTTTCAGGACCTGTTCTTTCAGGATGTGCCAGATATCGCGATGCAGGCTTTGGAATTCCGGCGTCAGCTTGATTTCCGAGACATCGCGCGGACGGTCCAGCGTGATCGGGAAGTCGCCGATGATGCGCGCATCCGGTCCCGTCGACAGGATCACCACCCGGTCCGACAACGAGATCGCCTCTTCAAGGTCATGGGTGACGAACATCACCGCCTTGCGGTCCTGCTGCCACAGGTCCAGCAGCAGGTCGCCCATGATCAGCCGCGTCTGCGCGTCCAGCGGACCGAAAGGTTCGTCCATCAGCAGGATCGCCGGGTCGCGGATCAGCACCTGTGCCATCGCGACGCGTTTGCGCTGGCCGCCCGACAGCATATGCGGATAACGATCGCCGAAACCGCGCAGGCCCACGCGAGTTAGCCACTGATCGGCCCGCGCCAACGCCTCGCGCCGGGGCGTTCCGGCGATTTCCAGCGGGATCGCGACATTGTCACGCGACGTCTTCCACGGCATCAGCGCATCGGCCTGAAACAGGTATCCGGCATCGCGGTTCAGCCCCTCAAGCGGCTTCCCGTGGATTTCGACCGTCCCGCCCGAAGGCTTCAGAAGCCCGGCGGCAGCGTTGAGCAGGGTGGACTTTCCCGAACCGGTCGGGCCGACAATGGCGACGAATTCGCCCTTTTCAACGCGCAGATCCGCACCTGCGACCGCGCGAAAGGGCGCCTTTCCGCTGACATTGAAGCTGATGTCCACAGCCTTTAACGAAATGGCTGACTCCATGCAGCTCCCCCTTAAAAATTCCCGCATTCGACTTCCGCCTTGCGACCCAACCCCGCCGCGAAACGCGCGGCGCACCTTAACGCGCGAGTAGAAGGCGCTTCAAGCTCAGTCGCGCAACTTCGCCGAAGCCCGGCGGATGCCCCAGGGGAAGCCCGAAGGTCAAGGGGAAGGCGGCATGACGAAACGTGAAATGGTGATGAATGCCGCTTTGATTTCAAGCCGTCAGCGCGGGAACCTCGGTACGAACTTCCGACCAACTCACATACGGCGCCTCGGCGCGGCCGCGACCGGGTCGGGCGAACCCGAGAGGGAACGCTAACGCCCGCTCAGCTCGCGCACGAAAACCGCGCGATCAAGATCGTTGCCTTCAGCCGCGAAGATCGACGCATCAAGCCGTCGCAGCGGCGCGGGATCGACAGCGCGCCCAAATCGCTTTTCATGCCCGGCATATTCCAGCGCCACGCGGCGCAACTCCAGCAGATCACCTTCCGCGGCGGCTTTGCGCAGCGCGCCGGAATGCGGGTTCGGCAACCAGCGGCGCCAGTCCGGTACCCGCAATCCTTGTCCGCGCAGCGCCAGCCCTAGCGCCAGCGCCGCCCCTGCTGCGACCACGCCAATCAGCGACCAGCGCGATACCGGGCCCGTGCTGCCCCCAATATTCGCGCCAAGCTGGCCATAACCAAAGATGACCGGCTGCGTGATGGAGCCCCGCATCTCGCGCTTGGCAAGGTCGAACCACGAAAACCGGATCGGAGGCAGCGTTCCCTGTTCACCGGTGATCGGTCGCAGGCTCCATTCCCATTCCACGAAGGCCAGCGGTCCCTTTTCGGTCAGCCGCGTCTCGCGCTTTTCGGGCGAAGTGAAACTGATCAGCCATTTCTCGCGCAGGTCGGGGCGCGGGGGCAGCAGGTGCGCCATGGTGTTTTCGGCGGTGATGGTGATGCGACGATGAATGGTCTGGTCGTCGCGGATATGTGCAGGGTCATCCGACAGCTCATCCGTGACCTTCAGGTTGCGCGCCACCAGCGGCAATCCCGGCGCGGGATAGGGGCCGATCGCGATCGTGACCGGCGGCGCCTCGACCACCATTTCGCGCCGCGTCGCGCCCTCGGCCTTGGTCAGGTGATGCGAGACTGGCCCGATCACCAGATTGCCCGGCTTGCGCGGGAAAATGGCGATCTGGCGTTCGAACACGCGGCGCTGGACGCCGTTCACGCGCTCATCCCGCCAATCGTCGGGCAGAAGCTGCATCCAGTCATAGGCGGCCGAGTCGGGAAAGGTCATGTCCTCCAGCGCGATGAAGCCGTCATATTCGCCGCGAACGGTCAGGCGGATCATCTCTCCCACAACGGGCCGCCCCTCGGGCAGGACGAGGCGCAGGCTGTCCTCGGCCCGCGCAGGAGCGGCCAGCAGCAGAAGCAGGATCAGCAACCGGATCACCATGGCTCCCCCTCGGCCGGGCGGATCAGGCCAAGGGCGGCGCGCCGTTCATATTCCGCGCGCAGCCGAAGGCGCAGGAATTCGCCCGGGTCATCGGACAGCGTCTCAAGCCATTCGTCGCTGGCGGACAGCCCCCGCGCCTCGACATCGCGCTTCCAGTGGATCATCAGGACGCCCGAAGTCGCATTCTGGGTCGTATCCGCTGGTCCCAGCCCCCCGGCTGCGGCAATCCGCCCCGGCACGATGCTGTCCCCCTGCTCGGGCGGGATCATGGCGTTGACCAGTTCGCGGTTGGCACGCGCCTCGGCATCGGCGGGGTTGGCAAACAGCACGGCATCGAAATAGGCCCGCGACAGGGAATACTGCCCGGTCCCGGCCAGGCTGAGGCCGCGATTATAGGTCTGGGTGCGCCCCGCCTCGGCGAAGGCGGCGTCGGCCCCGGCATAGTCGCCCGTGCGAAACAGTGCCACGCCCCGCTCGGACGGGTCTGGCAAGAGATGAGAGGCGAGCGCCGGCACCCCCGCCCACAACGCGACCCGCCCCAGCGCCTGAGGCCCCGAGATGGCCAGCGCCAGCACGGCAAGGACCAGCAGATACCTCATGCCTGCCTCCGGAATTGCCAGAGCAGAGGGATCAGCGCCAACAGGGCAAACAGGGGACCCAGATCCCGATATTGCAGCGCCACCATGGCCGGATCGCGTTCGATGGTCGAACGGGACAGGGCCGCGACAACCGGTCCCGGCTGGGTCGCGGGCACCACCCGTTCGGCGATGTGCGCGAGCGCGGTGGCATCGGCGACGGGATTGCCCGTGACGCTGAGCGCCTGGACCCGGACCCCGGCTTCACGCAGGCGCTGTGCCTCGGCCTCGGCGGCGGTGTCGATGCCGCCCCCGTCCGAAATGACGACCAGATCGGCATGGGCAAGACCCGCCAGCATCTTGCCCGCCAAGGCCAGTGCTGCCGAGGGGCTGCTGCTTTTGTCGGGCATCGTTTCCGCATCAAGGACCGAAAGCAGGCTTTCCAGCACCCGTGGATCGGCGGTGGGGGCACTGGCGCCATAGGCCTCGCCCGCGTAAAGGATCAGCCCCACGGGACGACCGGGCAGGCTGGCCATGATCTGGGCAGCGCCCGCCTGCGCATCCGCAAGCCCCCCGCGCGTGACCGATCCAGACATGTCCAGCGCGATGACCACCGCATCGCTTTGCGCAAAGACCGGCGCATCGCCGCGTGGCAGCGCTGGACCGGACAGGCCGACCGCCAGCGCCGCCGCGCCCAGAAAGGGCAGCAGTCTCAGCCAGCCGGGCGCGGCGCGGACCTGACCCAAGGCCGCCAGGCCGGCCAGCATCTGCGGCGACAGGACCGACTGCCAGCCCCCGGCATCCGGGCCACGCCGCCACATCACCCAGGCCGCCAAACCCAGCAGAGGAACGGCAAGCAGCCACCAGGGACGCAGCAGGATCATCCGCGCCTCCATCCCGCCAGCAGCAGCAGGACCAGCGCAAGCGCCCCCGGCCATGCCCATAGCGATTGCCAGAAGCGAAGCGGCGGGCGTTCGCCGGGGTTTGGCTCCAGCTCGTCCAGCGTGGCGGCCATCGCCTCAAGATCGGCCATGCCGCGCACGCGGAACGTGGTTCCCCCAGAGGCCTCGGCCACGTCGCGCAAGGTCTTTGCGTCAACGGCATCGCGGGACTTCGGCTGTGTCTCCAGGTCGTCGGGGCCAAGCGCAATGGTATGGACGCGGATGCCGTGTTCGGCAGCCAGCCGGGCCGCGTCGACGGAACCGACCTTACCTGACGTATCGACCCCGTCCGACAGCAAGACCACGACCCGGGTCGGTGCGTCGCTGACCGCGAGCCGCCGCATGGCCAGTCCCAACCCATCCGAAATCGCGGTCGCCCTCCCGGAGATGCCGATCTGCACCTCGTCGATGGCGCGCGCCACGGCGGCGACGTCAAAGGTCACGGGCTGTGCGAAATAGGCTCGGTCGCCGAAGACCACCAGCCCGATCCGGTCGCCCTTGCGCGCCGCGACAAAGGCCGAAGCCACCCGCTTCACCGCGTTGAGGCGCGAGATCGGCTGCCCATCCAAGGCAAAATCCTGTTTCTCCATGCTGCCGGACAGGTCCAGAGCCAGCACGATGTCCCGTCCAGACGCGGGCAGCAGCGACGATTGCCTGTCCATCTGCGGCCCGGCCAGCGCCACGATCAGCAGCACCCAGGCCAGCGCCGACAGCCACCAACCACCCCGCCGTGCATTGGCAACCAGCCCGCCAAAGACCTGCGGGGGCACGATCAGCCCGCCCCGCGCAGCAGCCGCGGGCAAAAGCCGTACAAGAAACGGCAGGGGCAGCAGAAGAAAGGCAAGCGGAAAGGCAAATCCCATCAGCGCGCGCGCCTTGTAATCCGCTCGATCTCGGGCGGGGGCGGTGGCGGCGCGGCGCCATAAGCGGCGGGGCGCAGGGCTTCGGGCAAGCGTCCAAGGATGCGCGCAATCGCCAGAAGCCGCTCTTGCGGCGGCAGGTCGCGGGTCCCGCGGATGCGCTCGGCGCGCGAAACGCGGCGGCGCAGCAGCGGCGACAGGGCCGCCGCCAGCAGCACGCCCGCCAGCAGGCCCAGCCCGAACAGCGCCAGAAATTCCGGCCAACCCGCCCCCTGCATCGTCGGCGGCAGGCGCGAAGGCGCAAGCTGGGCCATCAGTTCATCGCCCGTCATCGGCACCCACCAGATCGGGATGCGCACCAAGCCGGCGCAGATGGGCCAGCAAGGGCTGTGGATCAAAGGGCGACAGCCGACCATGCCTGCTATGCGCACCGTCGCTGACCGCCAGCGTCGCGGCCGGGGGGGCAGCCTCTGCCGGGTCAAGGATCACATGCACCTCGAACCGGCGTCCCTGCGCCAGGCGCGTCAAGGCAGCATCGGCGTCGGCCAACCCCTCTGGCCCGGTCGCCAGGTGGACACGCCCGCCGGGGGGGACCATGCGCATGGCGCGCGCCAGCGCCGGGACAAGCGTCACCGCCCCCGCCCGACGCGTCAGCGCCGCATCATGCCCCCGCGCAAGGGCGGACGCGATCTCCTGCATCTGCGAGACACCGGCAGCGGGGTTCACGACCAGCGGCGCGTCGTCGCCCACGACCAGTAACCCGACCGAGCCGCCACGCCCGACCGCGCGCCAGCCCAGCATGGCAAGATGCCGTGCCGCGCGGACCGAACGCAGCGCTGTCCCCGTGCCCCAAAGCATGGGATGGCGGAAATCGGCGACCAGCAGGGTGCTGTCGTCGCGGTCCTCGTGAAAGCTGCGGACATGAAGCTGGCCGGTCCGGGCGGTCGCGGCGGGGTCGATCCGGCGCAGATCGTCGCCATCGGCAAAGGCCCGGATCTCGCGCAGGTCCATTCCCTGCCCGGCGACGCGGGCAGGGATCGCCCCCGCGCGGCGGCTGGCGGGGCGCTGGCGCTGCATGCGGTCAGGTGGACGCAGGGTCATCAACTCGGCCATGGTCAGGCGCAGGCCGGGATGATCCAGCGCTGCCGGAATTGTCACCACGGGCGCACCTCGCGCAGGGCCTGCGCGATCAGGCTGCGCCCGGTCCGCCCTTCGCCCTGTGCTTGCCAACTTGGGATCAGGCGATGGGCCAGCGCATCCTCGGCCAGTTCCTCGACATCCTCGGGGATGCCATAGTCGCGCCCGGCCATCCATGCCCGCGCCCGGGCCGCCGCGGCAAGCGCCAGCGTGCCGCGGGGCGACACGGGATGCTCGACCCATTCATGCACCGCGCCGCCCTGACGCGTCGCCATGACCAGCCGGACGATGAAATCCTTCAACGCCGGGGCCAGGTGCACGGCGGCGACCTGGTGCTTGGCGGCATGGATCTGCGCCTCGGAGATCAGGCCGGCCACTGCGGGCGGCGGAGCCAGCGTCTCGGCCTCGACAAGGTCAAGGATGCCACGCTCGGCCTCGGCATCCGGCAGGTCCAGGCTGAGATGCAGCAGGAACCGGTCCATTTGCGCTTCGGGCAGGGGGAAGGTACCCTCATGCTCGATCGGGTTCTGGGTCGCGACGACCATGAAGGGGTCGGGCAGTGCCCGGGTGGTGCCGCCGGTGGTCACCTGGTTCTCGGCCATCGCCTCCAGCAGAGCCGACTGCACCTTGGGCGGCGCCCGGTTGATTTCGTCGACCAGCACCAGCGAATGGAAGATCGGCCCCGGCACGAAGTCGAAACCACCGCTTTCGGCGCGGAAGACCTGCGTCCCGGTCAGATCCGAGGGCAGCAGGTCCGGCGTCGACTGAATGCGCGCGTGGCTGCCCGACAGGCTGGCGGCAAGGCGCTTGACGGCACGGGTCTTGGCGATGCCGGGGGGGCCCTCCAGCAGGACGTGCCCGCCCACCAGCAATGCGATCACCAGCCGTTCGGCAAGCCGTTCATGACCGATCAGACCATTGGCGACGCCTTCGGCCAGACGCGCGACAGCCTGCGCGTCAACATGTTCCAGATGCGACATTTTCCTTCTCCCTGGCCCGACGCTGGCCCGAGATGGCGAATTCGCCAAGCCGAATAGCCGCTTCTACGACGAAGGGCTGAGGGGTCCGCCACGGGCAAGCGCGTCCAGGATCATGTCCGCGCGATGCAGAAGTTCATCCCGCCCCGGGGGCAGGTCAAGCTCTCCGATACGCTGCTGCCAATCGGTCGTGGCGCTGGCAAGGCCATTTGGCAGGCCAAGCTCGGCCAGCGTCACCGCCACTTCGCGCATCTCGGCGGCGCGACGGCGGCCATGGACCAACATCCGCTCAAGATTATAAGCCGCCTGCCGAGACCATTCGATGGCAGGATTGGATGCCTTGAGCGAGGCCAGAACCTGTTCCTCGACCCCCGCGCGGCGTGCGGCCAGCAGGCATTCCGCGGTCAGTGCCTCCATACCCTTGACCATGACCGAGCGGATCATCTTGATCGAGGACGCATCGCCGACCGCCGGTCCCGCGATCTCGGCCTGCATCCCCAACCCTGAGAGCGGCAGCCTGGCCGAGTTCACATGGGGACCGGCGATCAGCAGCGGCGTAAGGTGCAGACGCGGATGAACCGGCGCCATGATCGCGACATCGACATAGCGGGCCCCCACCCCTTCGACGATCTCTGCCGCCTTTCGCTTTGCCCCCGGCGAACAGCTGTTCCCATCCAGCCAGAAGGCGCCGGGCGCAAGATACGCCGCCGATTGCGCGGCCGCCTCGACCGCGCGATCGGCGGTGACAAGGCAAAAGACCGCCTGTGCGCCCTTCAGCGCCGACGCCCGGTCGGGGGAAAGCAGCACGCCGCAGCGCGCGGCCCGCGCCCGGGGCAACTCTGCCAAGGCGGGATCTTCGGATTTCAGGTCATAGGCCCGCACCCGCCGGGCAGCCTCCGCGCCCCAACCGGTGGCAAATGCCTCAGCCGCCTCGCCAAAGCCGATGAATGCAAGTCGGGGGGCGTCGTCTTGGGTCATCCCAATCCTCCATCTCCCGACAGGACTAGCGGCGTCGGGGCGCAGGACAAGGGATCATAGCGCCAGCTTATGGACCCGCACGCGCTTCGGAATAGCCGCGCATCGTGACAGCACAATGCCGGCATCCTTGCGGACACCGGCATGAAAGTTGCCTAAGGACGGGGCTAGTGGCTTTCCTGCCCGACCGCGCCGCGATGGCGCAGGCGCGCGACCAGTTGCAGCAACTTCGGCACGACCAGCAAAGCCAGCCCGATCGCCATGATTGCACTGCACAGCGCGGTTTCGAAGAACACCGACAGCGAACCGTCCGACAGCACCATCGACTGGAAGAAAGCGTTCTCGGCCTTGTGACCCAGCACCATCGCAAGGACCAGCGGCGCCAACGGATAATCCAGTCGTGTCAGCAAGTATCCGACCAGTCCGAAGACGAGAACCACCCACAGGTCAAATGTCGCGCTGGACACCGTGTAGCCGCCGACAAAGCAGATCGCGACGATCATCGGCCCGATGATCGAAAACGGCACGCGCAGCAGCGCCGCGAACATCGGCACGGTCAGCAGGACCAGAATGACCCCAACGATGTTCGAGACATACATGCTGGCGATCAGGCCCCAGACGAAGTCGGGCTTGGTGGCGAACAGCATCGGTCCGGGGGTCAGGCCCCAGATCATCAGACCGCCCATCATCACCGCCGCAGTGGCCGAGGACGGCACGCCAAGCGCCAGCATCGGCAGCATGGCGCAGGTGCCCGCGCTGTGGTCTGCGGTTTCGGGGGCGACGATGCCCTCGGGGCGGCCCGTCCCGAAGGCCGCGCCCTTGCGCGAGGCCTGGCGGGCGATGCCATAGCTCATGAACGAGGCGGCAGTGGGTCCCCCCGGCGTAATGCCCATCCAGATCCCGACCAGTCCCGAGCGGACCGTCGTCGCCCAGTAGCGCGGCAGTTCGGCGATGGTGCGAAGCATGTCGCGCAGGTCGATGCGGGACGAAACGCCGCGGAAATGCAACCCCTCCTGCACGGTGGCCAGAAGCTCGCCGATCCCGAACAGGCCGATGACCACCACAAGGAAGCTGATGCCCCCCAGAAGGTCAGAGAAGCCGAAGGTCAGGCGAACCTCGCCGGTGACATTGTCCATGCCGACCGAAGCCAGCAGTAGGCCCGCCGTCAGCGACACCACCGTCTTGGTCGCAGAGGCGCTGCCCATCCCGATGAAGGCCGCGAAAGCCAGGAAATAGACCGCGAAATATTCCGGGGCGCCAAAGCGCAGCGCGAAGCGCGAAGCCCAGCCCGCCAGCAACGTGATGACGATGACGCCGATCAGCGCGCCGATGCCCGCCGACATGAAGGCCAGCGTCAGTGCCCGCGTCGACTGGCCCGAACGGGCCATCGGATAGCCGTCAAAGGTCGTCGCGACCGAGCTTGGCTCTCCGGGGATGTTGAACAGGATCGAGGTGGTCGAGCCGCCGAACAGCGCGCCCCAATACATCGAGGACAGTAGGATGATCGCGGCCGTCGGATCCAGCGAAAACGTCAGCGGGATCAGCAGCGACACCCCGTTCGGCGCGCCCAGTCCGGGCAGGACGCCGACCACAAGGCCCAGCAGCACGCCCGCCACCATCAGCAGAAGATGCAGGGGCGTGATGGCGACGCCGAAGCCGTGCATCAGAAGGTCAAGATTTTCCATTGCGCGAGCTTTCTCAGTAGATGCCCAGAAGTGGCTCGATCGGGCCCTTCAGCAGTGGGACGAGGAAGGCGATCTCGAAGATCACGTAAAGCGCAAGCGAGAAGCCCAACCCGAATGCCAGCGCGACCCAAGGGCGATAGCCTCCGGTCCGCCACGCGCTCCAGGCGATATAGGCCGCCGCGCCGACATAGATCCCCATCACCAGCGTCAGGATCACAAAGGCGATCATGGTGCCACCAAAGCGGGCCAGCCGCCCCAGCCGTTCGCCGTCAAGGAAGGGTTCCTCGATCTCGCCCTGTCCTTCGCGGACAAGCGCGGCCCTGTGCGCGACAAAGGCGGCGCCAAGGTTCCACAGGCTTGCAAGGATCAGGATCACGCCGACATAGAACGGGAAATACCCGGATTCCGGGCCGGATTCCGACCAGCCGTGGCCCAGTTGCATCGCGCCGACCACTCCGGCCACGCCCAGTGCGCCGGTTCCGATGGCGGTCACTGCCTCGGCATGAAAACGTCTGACGGTCATTGCTTCCCCCCTGTCTCCGTCGATCCGAAAAGGGCTCGCGACCGACCGGCCGCGAGCCCTCGGGTCCGCCTTACTCGGTGGACCAGCCCTGCTCCTTGAAGACCGCGACGGTCTTGGTCTCGCTGTCGTTGACGAAGGTCTTCAGGTCATCCCCGGTCAGGAAGGTGCCGGTCTGAGAGGTCTTGGTCAGGTAATCCTGCCATTCCGGAGAGTCGAAGACCGCCTTCAGCGCCTGTTGATAGAACGCGACGGCCTCGGGTGGGGTCTCGGCAGGCATCCAGACCGTACGCGGCATCTGGTAGCTGTCGATGTTCAGGCCCTGTTCCTTGCAGGTCGGGATGTCCTGCCAGCCCATCTCGCCCTGGATCGGTTCGCTTTTTGCCATGCGTTGGGCTGAAACGACGCAAAGCGGGCGGATGGCACCCGCCTGCCATTGGCCGATATTCTCGTTCGGGTTGTTGGTATTCGCAGTGATGTGACCGCCTGCCAGCTGGACGCTGGCCTCGCCGCCGCCATTGAAGGGGACATATTTGAAGTCGACGCCCGCGGCATCCTCGATCAGCGCGACAAGAGTTTCGTCCACATCCTTGGACTGGCTGCCCCCGAAGACGATCTTCCCCGGTTCGGCCTTGGCCGCATCGGTCAGGTCGGTGATGGTCTTGTAGGGTGCGTCCGCCTTGACCCAGACGATGAACTCATCCATCGCCAGCGCCGCCACCGGTTGCAGATCGCTGACCGAATAGGCCAGTTTGGCCACATGGGGCAGCAGATAGGCGTTGTTGGTCGCGAAGATCAGCTTGCTGGGATCGGCCTTGTTCTGCTTGC
Organism: Paracoccus sp. KR1-242; assembly: GCF_049446195.1. Taxonomy (NCBI): domain Bacteria; kingdom Pseudomonadati; phylum Pseudomonadota; class Alphaproteobacteria; order Rhodobacterales; family Paracoccaceae; genus Paracoccus; species Paracoccus sp. KR1-242. Next base: position 218,218 of record NZ_JBMSED010000003.1, on the reverse strand, counting down.
CGTAAAGGAAGGCCTCGGCCCCCGATCCGCCGCCCTTGTTCAGCACGACGATCGGCTTGTCGATCAGCTTGTTGCGGGTCAGTACCGACTGAATGGTGCGGGCAAAGTTGTCCGAACCGCCGCCGGCGCCGGACGCCACCACGAACTCCACGGGACGGTCCGGGTTCCATTCGGCCCAGGCCGGGACGGACAGCAGCATCAGCGACGCGACAGACGCGCCAATTGCCTTTTTAATCATCGTTCTCTCCTCCACTGAATTGGACCGCGCCCTCCACGCGATCTGTCAGCCGGGCCTTGATGCAGGCCCGGCCGCCTTATTCCCCGACCAAGGCCGTTGCCCAGTCAGCAGCAAGCGCGGCGTGACCGTTGCTGCGGGGATTCAAGCTGGCCAGGCTGACGCCCAAGCGGGCAGCGGCGCGGGTCGCGCCCAGATCCGCCTTGCCCTTGCCAGCGATGTCATAGGCCGTGCCATGCGCCGGGGTGACGATCGGGAAGTCATAGCCGGCGATCAGGGTCACGCCCCGATCGAAGCCCAACAGCTTGATCGCGATCTGGCCCTGGTCGTGATACATGGTCACCACGGCGTCGAATTCGCCGCGGATCGCGCGGACGAACACCGTATCCGACGGGATCGGCCCCTTGACGTCGAACCCTTCTGCCGCCGCCATCTCGACCGCGGGGGCGATGATGTCCTCGTCCTCGTCACCGAAATTGCGACCGTCGCCCGCATGGGGGTTCAGCGCCGCGACACCCATACGGGCACCGGGCTTGCCTGCGGCAGCCATGACTTCCGAGGTCAGGCGGATACTGGACACGATCCGTTCGACGCTGAGACGGTCCGCAACCGCGCGCAGCGGGACATGCGACGTGACGCGCGCGTTCCAGACCTCATCAAGCACGTTGAATTCGCGGCCGCTGCGTTCGGCGCCCAGAACCGCATCGATGAAGCCGATCTCGTCGACATAGGCCGGACGCGCCAGGCGCATCGAGTGTTTGTTGAACGGGGTGAACATCACCGCATCGACCAGACCGGCCTTTCCCAACCGCAGGGCGGCGGCGAAGTTCTGCAGCGATGCCTCGCCCGCGGCCGGGTTCGACTGGCCAAGCGTGATTTCGTCCGACGCGCAGTTCGCCAGGTCGACCAGCACATGCCGCGCGGGCAGCGTCTGGCCCAGCTCATCCTGGCCGATCACCTTCACGTCCAGTTCGACCCCGGCATGTTCGACGCCCATGCGCAGGACATTCTCGGCGCCGATGACGATCACTTCGTGGTCGCGCAGCTCTGGATCGGCCATCAGCTTGGCCGCCAGCTCGGGGCCAACGCCGCCTGCATCCCCCAGTGCCAGTGCAATCCGCATGTCGACGATTCCTCTTCCTCATCCCCAATAAAAAATTCTGTATACAATATTTCGTATCGCGTCCACTTCAAATTTGCGCTAGGATCGGAACTGCCTTTGGAGTGCGACATGGATCTGCTGAACCAAACGATGGGCGCGCTGCGCGTCGACAAGGCCACGCTGCACGATCAGGTCGTGGCGCGGATACGTGACCTGATCGTCGAGGGGGCGCTGACACCCGGCTCGCGGATCGACGAATCCGCCCTAATCGAACAGCTTGGCGTATCCCGCACCCCCTTCCGCGAGGCGCTGCGCACGCTTGCCGCCGAGGGGCTGGTCGAAATCCGCCCGACCCGCGGCAGCGTCGTGCGCAAGCTGACGCCGGACGAGGTGTTCTCGATGCTGGAGGTGCTGGCGCAACTGGAGCGGCTGGCCGCCGAACTGGCCTGCAAACGCGCCACCGAAGACCAGATCGCCAGCCTGTTGGCGATGCATGACGAGATGCTGGTGTATTATGAAAAGCGCGAGCGGATGCCCTATTTCAAGCTCAATCAGGAGTTTCACCGCGGTATCGTCGGCCTGTCCGGGAACCCGGTTCTGGTGGAAATCCACGGAAATCTTCACGCACGGCTGAAGCGCATCCGCTTCGTCGGCAATCGCGGCCCGGATTTCTGGGCCGACGCCGTGGCCGAACACGAGGAAATGGCCTTGGCCCTGCGGGCGCGCGACGGCGCGCAACTGGGCGAAATCGCATCCCGGCACATGGTGAACACTTGGACACGGGTCCGCGACGCCGTCAGCTGAATGCCGCGCGATCAAGACAATTCCGGCTTTGCAGGGCCAGTCCTGTCTGACCCCGAAGCCCGGCCGCCGCTGGCCGCCCGCGTCGCCATAAGTCGCGAGGCGGCCAGCGCGTTGGCCCGACCGCTGCCGTCTTGACAGGCGGACGCAAACTGGTCCTGATTCACCTATGGGGAAAAGCGATCTCCCCACGAGGCGGCAGCCGAAGATCGCGTTCCGATCCTGTTCACCCCGAACCCGAGGAGGGAACGCAGATGCCTGCGCCAGACGCCATCGCCTGCGACCAGCTTGCAAAGCTTGTGGGGACGCCACGCGCGCCCACGATTCTGGATATCCGACCCGCGGCCTCCCGCGCCAGCGATCCCCGGCTGATCGCATCGGCCCGGCCCTTGCCCGAGAAGTCGCTGTCCGTCGCCGATATCCGAACCCTGTCCCCCGACCTTTCCGGTCCTGTGGTCGTGGCCTGCGACGCCGGACATGGCCGCAGTCAGGGCCTTGCCGCCCTTTTGAGACACCAAGGGCTGCGCGCCGAATACCTGGAAGGCGGCCATGCCGCCTGGGTCCAGGCCGGGCTGCCCACCTGCAACCCCGCCCCGATCACCCGGCTGGACGCGTCGGGCCGCAGCGTGTGGGTCACGCGCTCGCGCCCCAAGATCGACCGCATCGCCTGCCCCTGGCTGATCCGCCGCTTTGTCGATCCGCGCGCGGTTTTCCTGTATGTGCTGCCATCCGAGGTCTCATCGGTCGCTGATCTGGTGGGTGCCATGCCCTATGACATCGAAGACGTGTTCTGGAGCCACCGGGGCGAGGAATGCACCTTCGACACCATGATCCGGGAATTCGGCCTGCGGATTCCCGCGCTTGATCGGCTGGCCATGATCGTGCGCGGGGCGGATACCGACCGGCTGGACCTGGCACCAGAATGCGCGGGGCTGCTGGCCGCTTCGCTGGGACTGTCCCGGATGCACAGTGACGATCTTGCCCAGCTTGAGGCGGGGATGGGACTTTACGACGCCTTCTATCGCTGGTGCCGCGACGCCACCGGAGAACGGCACAACTGGGAAAATCACGCGGGCCCGGCCAGATGAGCAGGGATCCTGGCTTTCCATCGCTGTGGCAGGCCACCAAAGTCTGGGCGCGCATCGCCGCCCTGTCCTTTGGCGGGCCTGCCGGGCAGATCGCGATCATGCACCGCACCCTGGTCGAAGAGCGCAAGTGGCTGGGCGACAACCGCTTTCTGCACGCCCTCAACTTCTGCATGTTGCTTCCCGGCCCCGAGGCGCAGCAACTGGCCACCTATATCGGCTGGCTGATGCACGGGGTCAGGGGCGCGGTCATCGCGGGCGGGCTATTCGTCCTGCCGGGCATCGTCAGCATCATGGCGCTCAGCTGGATCTATGCGATCTGGGGCGAGGTTGGCCTCGTCTCGGGCCTGTTCTTCGGGTTGAAGGCCGCGGTGCTGGCAATCGTCCTGCAAGCCGTGGTGCGCGTCGGCAGCCGCGCCCTGCGGAACGGGATGATGCGGCTTGTCGCGGGCCTGTCCTTCCTACTGATCTTTCTGTTCGACATGCCGTTTCCGCTGATCGTTGCGGGCGCGGCACTGATCGGTTGGGCCGGGGCCAAGGCCGGTCTTGCGGCTTTCAGGGGCGCTGGCGGCCACGGATCTGGCGCAGGTGCGCATGTCCACGACGCCGAAACCCTGCTTGGCGAGGAGACCGACTTTTCCGCCGCGGATCAAAGGGGTGCGATCCGCGCCGGGTTCTGGGCCATCGCATTGTGGCTGGTGCCCGTCATCCTGCTATGGCAACTGGCCCCCGGATCGGTCTTCCAAGAGATCGCAGGCTATTTCTCGAAGCTGGCCATGCTGTCTTTCGGCGGAGCCTACGCAGTTCTCGCCTGGGTCGCGCAAGAAGCGGTCGGCACCTATGGCTGGCTTCGCCCGGGCGAGATGCTGGACGGTCTCGGCATGGCCGAAACGACGCCCGGTCCCCTGATCATGGTGCTGCAGTTCGTGGGCTTCATGGGAGCATTCCGCGATGCCGGATGGGCCCTGCCGCTGGCCGCGGGCACCCTTGGCGGGCTTCTGGCGACCTGGGTCACCTTTGCCCCCTGCTTCGCCTGGATCTTTCTGGGCGCCCCCTTCATGGAGCGGTTGCGCGCCAATCCCGCGCTGGCCGGCGCCTTGTCGACGGTCACGGCGGCGGTGGTGGGCGTGATCCTGAACCTTGCGGTCTGGTTCGCCTTTCATGTCGTCTGGTCAGAGGTGGCAAAACTGGAGCGTGGCCCGCTGTCGGTCGAATTGCCGGTCCTGCACTCGATCGACTGGACCGCCGCGGCACTGTCGGCGCTGACGCTGTTTGTGGTGTTCCGGCTGAAACCGGGCATGATGACCGTGCTTTGCTCGGCCGCCGCGCTGGGGGTCGCGCTGCATCTGGTCGGGCTGGCCTGATCGCGGAACGGGGGGCCGCCTCGCTGCCCCCCTTCGATCCGGCTTGCTTTACTGAAGCTCGGGCAGGCTGACCGGCTCTTCGAAGGTGCGGTAAAGCTGACCCCAGCCCGGCTCATGCAGGTGGCGTTCCAGCCCCGCGCGAGTGACCAGCGCACGGGCTTCGCGGTTCCCTTCGGCAAAGGCTTCTATTTCGTCCACCTGCGTGATCCTGCGATCCTGCATGATGATCCGGCCATCGACCATCACCGTCTCGACATCCGAACCGACGCCCTGCGCGATCAGGCGATGGACCGGTTGCCAGTCGGGCGTCATGTGGGGCGCGCGCATGTCGATCACGGCAAGATCGGCCTTCTTTCCCGCCTCCAGCGAGCCGATCTGATCCTCCATTCCCAGCGCGCGGGCGGCGTCGATGGTGATCATTTCCAGCACCTTGCCCGGCGGGAAGTAATAGCGGTCGTGGCCGCGCAGAACATGCTGAACCGACTGGAACAGCCGCGCGGTCTGCAAAAGATCGAAGAAGCGGTTCGGTGCGGTTCCGTCCGTGGTGACCGCCACGTTGATGCCCCGCGCCATCATCTCGATCACCGGCGTATTGCGGCCCGGGGGCGCGTGCGTGACCGAGGTGCCGGTCTGGGCAAGGATGTCGATTTCCGCCGGAGAGATCCCCCAGCAATGTTGCAGGTGAATGTCAGGCCCCAGCAGGGCGTTTTCCTTGTCCTGGAAAGCCAGCCGGATATGGCCCGCAAAGGCGTCGGAATGCAGGCGGATCCCGTATTTCCGGGCAAGCTCGCGCACCGCGCGGGCATGGTCGCGGTCATCCTGGGTCAGCCGCACGGCCTGGTCCGGGGTCGAGATGTTCGACGGATCGATGGAGGGCACGATGGTGAATGGCGTCAGATAGACCTTGATCCGCCCGTTGCCGCTGCCGTCCAGCGTCTGGATCGCGGCCTCGGCCCCCTCCATCATCTCGGCAAAGGTAATGCTGCGCCGAACCGGCGTCCCCGTTTCCCAGCGCGTGACGTCGCGGGGCCAGGGCAGGCCAGCCGGGCCGGTGCAGATGATCTCGCGCAGACCAAGCTGGTCATAGGCGCGCGCATGCCCCACCGCGAATTCCGGGTCGTCGCTGCGCGGCATGGACGAGATGATGCTGACGCCGGTGGTGACGCCCGCACGCAACCGCTCCAGCCCCGAAACCATGCCTTCTGCCTGCCAGAACTCGCGCGTGGTGTGATGCCAATAGGTCGGGGTGACGATCTTCATCCACAACGGGCTGGTATCGGCCGCGATGCCCCGGATCAGGCAATGTCCGGCATGGCCATGCGCGTCGATCAGGCCGGGGATCACCAGCTTGCCCCGGCAATCGATCACCCGGTCGCCGGGTTCGGGACGCATCTCGGCGCTGGCGCCCACGGCAGCGATGCGGTCATCGACCACGCGTACCGCACCATCCTCGATGATCCGGCGGGCGGGGTCCATGGTGATGACCGTGGCATTAAGGAAAATCGTGGCGGGCATCGGGCCTCCTGCAGCGGTTGTCGGATCAGAGAATCGGAAAGGCGGGCCGGAAAAGCTGGTCCACCGGCGGGTGCTTCCAGCTGCGATCCGGGTATTTTGCGACCAGCCCTTCGAACTGGGCCTGTGCCTGTGCGCGGGCGGCGGCCATGTCCATCCCGGTAACCTGACCCCGGCGCATCGACAGGCGACCATCGACGAAGACCGCCTCGGTCACCTTGCCATTGCCTCCAAGGACAAGCGTGGTGATCGGATCGACGGTCGGCACCATATGCGGATCGTCCAGCCGGAAGACCGCAATATCGGCCTTGGCTCCGGCCTGAAGCCGTCCAAGGTCGGGCCGGTTCAGCGCGCGCGCACCGCCAAGCGTCGCGGCCTCGAAGAACTGGGCCGAAAAGGCGGCATCCGGCCGCCCTTCGGCGATGCGGCACGCGATCAGGCCCGACAGCATGTTCATCCACATGTCGGGCGGCGCGGTATCCGTCGCCATGCCGATATTCACGCCGCGCGCGCGGATCGAGGCAAAGGATTTCAGCACCGACCCCATCCGCGCCGAAACCAGCGGCGAATGGGCCAGCGTCACCCCATGGGTGGCGTAAAGGTCAAGATCGGTCTCCGTGGCATGAGTGCCGTGGGGCGCAATCAGTCGGCGATTGAAGGCACCCAGTCCCACCAGCCACTCAGCCGCGGTGCGGCCGTGCAAGCGCGCCATGGTGTCGGTTTCCAGCTTGCCCTGCGCCATGTGCAGGCGGACCGGCACGTCCAGCTCTCCGGCCAGATCCATCGTGGCGCGCATCAGCGCGGCGGTATTTGTCTCGACCCGGTCGGGGGCCAGAAGGCCGTTGATCAGGCCCCCTGCATCGCCCGCGCGGCGGCGGATGAAATCGGCCGCCCCTGCCAGCCCAGCAAATCCCCGCGCCTCGTCGAAGCGCATGTGAAACTGGCCAACATCGTCGACCACCGTTCCCCCCGACCGATAGGCCGGGCCAAGAAAGACCCGCAGGCCCAGTTGGGCGGCCGCGTCGGCGGCGGCATCGAACTCGGCAACCGTCTCAGCCCATTCCCGGTAATACAGGGACGCGATGGGCAGCGCCGTCGTGATCCCGTTCAGCAGAAGCGTGGCAAAGGAAAACTTCTTCTGGAAGGCGAGTTCCTCGGGCGAATACATCTCGTATGGCCCGCGCGCCGCATAGGTGTCCGGCCAGATCCGGCCCCGCTGCCAGCCGGGCTGGTTGTCCAGGACCAGCGAATAGGTATCCAGGTCCGACAGCGCGTCCAGGTCGATCAGCCCGGGGCTGACAAGGGCCACGCCGAAATCGATGCGTCGATCGACCTCTCCCGGAAATCGCGATCCCGCATAAAGGATATCGCGCCCCTCGATCACCAGCTCTCCGCGCTTGTGAAAGACATGGCCGCCGTCGTGATGGGCAAGCAGCCAATCCGCAGTCAGAAGTGTCCGACCCCTGGGGCGCTCGCCCAGTGGAAGTGCATCTAGTCCGTCAGGCATATCCGTCCCGTCCGTCAGGGATGCGCCGCCCCACAGGGGACGGCGCGTTGTGTCGATTACTTGCCGACCACGGTGAACCAGTGGCGTGCCTTGTTGTCGGCGCGCAGGTCCATGCTTTCGATCTTCGAGCTGGTCGCCCAGGCGATGGGCTGCTGGTGCAGCGGAATCGCGAGAACCTCGTCCTTGGCGACTTTCAGCGCGGCGGCTTCCAGCTTCAGCCGTTCGTCAGGGTCGGTGGCCTGCGCCGCCTGCTTGACCAGATCGTCCAGCGCCGGAACCGACCAGCCGCCATAGTTCGAGACGCCATAGGTGCCTTCCTTGGTGGACAGGACCTGCGACAGGATCGAGAAGGCATCAAGCGTCGGTTCGTTCGCCCAGCTCAGGTTGAAGACCTCGGTATCACCTTTCGAACGCTTGGGCGACTGGACCGCGCGCGGAGCCATGTCGATGGTCGGCGCAAAGCCGGCCCGGCTCAGCATGTTGGCGACGCCCTGGCACCAGTCTTCCTCGTTGATGCTCTCGTCGTTCATGCAGGTATAGTTGAAGGCCAGCCCTTCCTTGCCTGCTTCCTTCAGCAAGGCCTTGGCCTTTTCCGGGTCTGCGGGCTGATAGGTGTCCAGCTCGGCAGAATAGCCCGCGATATCCGGGGCGATCAGCGAACCCGAGGGGCGCGCAAGACCGCGCATGATGCGCTTGTTGATCAGGTCGCGGTCGATCGCCAGTTCGAAGGCCTGGCGAACCTTCAGGTCGTTGAAGGGGTTCTCGGCGCCGCTCGGCAGCTTTTCGCGGCGGTTGAACGCGACGAAGACGGTGCGAAGTTCGGTCAGGGCCGTGACCTTGATGTTCGGATCGGCCTTCAGGCGCTCAAGATCCTGGATCGGGGCGCTGTCGATCACGTCGACCTCGCCCGACAACAGCGCCGCGATGCGCGTCGCAGCCGACGAGATCGGGATATACTCGAGCCGGTCGATATTGTGCTTCTTCTCGTCCCACCAGCCGTCATTGACCAGCAGAACGGTCATCGCGTCGGGCTTGCGGCTTTCCAGCTTGAAGGGACCGGTGCCGTTGGTGTGGGTGGTGGCGTAGCCTTCGATCCCCTCGTCATAGCGGGTCGGCTGCTCGGTGTTGTTGGCCTTGAGCCAACCGGCATCGAAGATGAAGATGTTGGTGATGTCGTTCAGGAACAGCGATGATGGCGAGGTGACGTCGATTTCGACCGTCATGTCGTCGATCTTCCGGACATCCTTGAACAGCGGCATGTTGCCCTTGAGCGGCGAGGACGGATCGGCCGCGCGCTTGAACGAGGCCACCACGTCATCGGCGGTGAAATCCGCACCGTCATGGAACTTGACGCCTTCGCGCAGCTTGAAGCGCCAGAACTTGCCATCGACCAGCTCCCACGAGGTTGCCAGCGCCGGCTCAAGCTTGAACTGCTTGTCGTAGCGGACCAGCCCTTCATAGATGTGGTTCAGGAATGCGAGGTTCGAGGTCGAGGGGATCGAGTTCGGGTCAAGCGAATAGATATCCGCGCGCGAAGCCCATTTGACGGTTTCGGCATGCGCGGCGATGGCGCTGACCGACAGCGCAAGCGCGGCGGCAAGTTTCGTGACGATGGACATGTTCTCTCCTGCTGGGGTCGGACTTGTTGCCGGCGCGTGCCGGGTGGTTCCCCGGGGGCCGGGCCCCCGGTGGGATTTCAGGCGAAATGGCAGGCGACGCGGGCGCCGTCGGCCTTGGCAAGCAGTTCGGGGCGGTCGGACTTACAACGTTCGGTTGCAAGCTGGCACCGGGTGTGGAAGGCGCATCCCGGCGGCGGCGCCAGCGGGCTTGGAACCTCGCCCGCCGTCACCTCGCGGTCGCGCTGAGGATGCTCGATATTCGGGATCGTCTGCAAAAGCAGGCGCGTATAGGGGTGCTTAGGGTCGGCGAACAGCGTTTCGGTATCCGCTTCCTCGACAATGCGGCCCAGATACATGACCGCAATCCGGTCGGACATGTGGCGCACGACCGAAAGGTCATGGCTGATGAACAGATAGGTCAGGCCCAGTTCGTCCTGCAGGCGTCGCATCAGGTTCAGGATCTGCGCCTGAACCGACACGTCCAGTGCCGAAGTCGGCTCGTCGCAGACCAGGAACTCCGGCTCGGACGCCAGGGCGCGCGCGATCGAGATGCGCTGGCGCTGACCGCCCGAGAATTCATGCGGGAATTTGTCGCCATCGGCCGCGTTCAGGCCGACGATCTCCAGAAGCTCGGCGACGCGGGATTCGACCTCGGCAGGGGTCTCGCGCAGCTTCAGTTCGCGCAGCGGCTCGGCGATGATATTCTTGACCCGCCAGCGCGGGTTTAGCGAGGCATAGGGGTCCTGAAAGATCATCTGCGCCGAAAGCGGCGCGCCGGACTTGCCGGGTGCAAAGCGGATCTCGCCCGACGAGGGGGGATAGATCCCGGTCACCAGCCGCGCCACCGTCGACTTGCCGCAACCGGATTCCCCGACAAGGCTAAGGCAGCCGCCGCGCGGAACGCTGAACGTCACATCGTTGACCGCGTGCAGGCTTTTGCGTTTCTGGCGATAGATCAGGCGGTTGAGAAAGGGCGGCGAAACGTCGAAGGACCGGTCGAGACGGTTTACCTCCAGCGCGGCGCTTGGGTCGGCGGTCATGCGACACCTCCATCGTGAAGCCAGCAGGCAGCGGCCCCTGCCCCGGTCGGAACCAGCGCCGGCTGGTCGCGGCGACAGCGCGGCCCGGCGGTGATGCAACGCGGGTTGAAGGCGCAGCCGGGGGGAATGGCGTTCAGCCGCGGCATTGCGCCGTCGATCTGGTGCAGATGCGCGACCCGCGCCCCCAGTGCCGGGATCGAGGCCATCAGCCCCTTGGTATAGGGATGGGACGGATTGCGAAGCACCGTCTCGACCGAGCCGATCTCGATCAGGCGACCGGCATACATGACCGCGACGCGGTCGGCGGTTTCGGCAATGACGCCCATGTCATGGGTCACAAGCATGACGGCCGTGCCATGTTCCTTGCAAAGCCGGCGCAGAAGGCCGGTGATCTGTGCCTGGATCGAGACATCCAGCGCGGTCGTGGGCTCGTCCGCGATGATCAGGCGCGGCTTTGCCGCCAGCGCCAGCGCGATCACGACCCTTTGTCGCATCCCGCCCGAAAACTGGTGGGGATAGTGGTCGACACGTTCCGCCGGGCCGGGGATGCCAACCTCTTTCAGCAATCCGATGGCCCTTTCGCGTGCGGCTGAGCGGCTCATCTCGGGCATGTGCTGGCGGATGGTCTCGGTGAGCTGGTTGCCCACGGTGAACAGCGGGTTCAGCGAGGTCAGGGGGTCCTGGAAGATCGCGCCGATTTCGCGGCCGCGGACCTTTTCCATGTCGCGGTCGGTCAGGTTGTCGATCCTGCGCCCGGCCAGCCAGACCTCGCCCGATGCGATGTGGCCCGGACGCTCCAGCAGGCCCTGGATGGCAAGGCCGGTCATGGACTTGCCCGCGCCCGACTCTCCGACCATGCCCAGGATTTCACCGGGGCGGATCTCCAGCGAGATGTCGTTCAGCGCGCGCAGCGTTCCGTGACGGTTCGGAAACTCGACAACCAGGTTCTTGACCTCAAGGCAGGTCTGTCGGGCATCATCCATGCGGTGCCTCCCGGGCGGGGTAGCTGGGGGGGAAGATTTCCTCGACCGGGGGATGGTCCCAGGTCCGGGCGGGGTATTGCGCGATCAGGCGATCGAATTGCGCCTGCGCCTGTTCGCGCGCTTGGGCCATGTCGATCCCTGCGACCTCGCCAAAGCGCATCGAAAGCCGGCCATCGACGAAGACGGCGCGCGTGACCTTGCCCGAGCCGCCCGTCACCAGCGTGGTGATCGGGTCGATGGACGGGGCCATGAACGCGTCATCAAGACCAAAGACCGCGATATCGGCACGGGATCCGGGCGCAAGGCGACCCAGATCGTCGCGACCCAACGCGACCGCCCCGCCAAGCGTGGCGGCATCGAAGAAGTCGCGGCAAGACACCTTGTCGGCGGTGCCGTCATTCATGCGGCAGGTGACAAGCCCGACCAGCAGGTTCATCAGCATGTCGGGCGGCGTGGTATCCGTCCCCATGGCGATGTTGACACCCATACCCTTCAGCTTCGAGAACGAGTCAAGGCTGCTGCCGCCCCGGCCGGACACCAGCGGGCAATGAACGATCGAGACGCCGTGGCGGGCGTAAAGCGCCAGATCCTCGTCTGTGGCATTCGTCGCGTGGGGCGCGATCAGGCGATCGCTCAACAGGCCGTTGCGCGCAAGCCAAACCGGCGCGGTATCGCCGTGAAGCGCACGGACGGTGTTCACTTCCATCGAGCCCTGGGCCATGTGCAGGCGCACCTTGACGCCAAGCTCTTCGGCTTTCGTGACGCTTGCCTGCAGCAGGCCAAGGGTCGAGGTCTCGACCCGGTCGGGGGCCAGAAGCCCCTGCACCAGCCCGTCGAAACGGCCCGCCTGTCGCCCGATATAGGTTGCCGCATCCTCAAGCCCCTGAAGGCCCCGGGCCTCGTCGAAATGGGCGCGCATGTCGCCCGGCCCGTGCAGCACCATCCCGCCCGAACGATAGGCCGGGGACAGGAAGACGCGCAGTCCCAGATCGCCCGCCGCATCCGCTGCGGCATCGAACTCGGCAACCGTCTCGCCCCATTCGCGATAGAACAGCGAGGCGATCGGCGCAGCGGTGGTAATGCCGTTCAGAAGCAACTGGCCAAAGGCAAAGCGCTTCTGAAACGCCAGTTCCTCGGGCGTATACATCTCGTAGGGGCCGCGCTCGACATAGGACAGCGGCCAGACGCGGCCCTTTTTCCATGGCGGGAAATGGTCGATGCCAAGGATCGTGGTGTCCAGATCCGACAGCGCGTCAAGGTCGATCAGGCCGGGAGAGATCAGCGCAGGCCCAAAATCGATGCGGCGCGCAACCTCTCCGGGAAAGTCGTGGCCGGTGAAGACGACAGCGCCACCTTCGATCACCACCTGGCCCTTACGCAGCAGCACGTGGCCCTGTCCTTCATGGGCCAGAACCCAGTCGGCGGTCAGCAGCGTGCGGCCATCGGGACGAGCGCCAAGCGTCAGGTCGTCCAGCGCCTGTTTGGCGGAAAGGCTGGTCGTCATGGCATGTCCACGATGCAGATGCCCTCACGGGCGATGACCTTGCCGCCCTTGACGACAAGCGGGGGCGTCGCGGGCTGGACCACCGCGTGACCGATGGTCTGGCCCTGCAGCAGCACGAAATCGGCGTGGCAGCCGGGCGCAAGTCCATAGTCCTTCAACGCCATGATGTCGGCGCCGCCCTGGCTGACGATCTCCAGTATCGCGCGCAGATCGATATCCGAGCGGACGCCGTTCTTCATGCCGATGATCCGCGCGCGGTCCATCATGTCTGGCAGCCCCCACGGACCCCAGGTGTCGCGGATGCCGTCGCAGCCCGCCCCGACACGGACCCCCGCCTCGCGCAGGCGCTTGACCGAGGGCACACTGGCCGAGGGCGCGCCGGTCGTGGCGATGCCGATATCCAGTTCCGCGATCTCATCGATCAGCTTGCCGACACGCAGATAGTCGTTCATGCCAAGCGCAAAGGCATGGCTGATGACGAACTTGCCCTGCATCCCGTTCGCGCGGACCCGTTCGAAGATCAGCTCCATGGTAAAGGCGCCAAGCTCTCCGACCTCGTGCAGGTGGATGTCGATCGGCACGCCGTGCTTGACCGCCAGCTTGAACAGCGCGTCAAGCTGACCCTTGGGGTCGCGGTCTATGCCGCAGGGATCGATGCCGCCCAGAACCTCGCAACCATTGGCCAGCGCGGTATCAAGCAGTTCCAGCGTCCCCGGCATGACCATCAGCCCGGATTGCGGGAAGGCCACGATCTCGATGTCGATGATGCCCTTCAGCTTTTCGCGGGTCTGCTGCACGCCCTCGACCAGGCGCAGACCGTGGGTCGTGTCGATATCGACATGGCTGCGGATATGGCTTGCGCCATGCGCGGCAAGCCCGATGGCATGGCGCATCGATTGACGATGCGGGTCAAGGCCCAGTTCCAACCGCTGTTCGCGTTCGAAATCGATCCGCCCGCGCAGGATGGCGGCGCGATTGTTCACGTGCCAGTCCATGCCCCATGTGGTCTTGTCCAGGTGGGTATGGGCATCGATCAGGCCGGGCCACAGGATCGCGCCCTTGCCGTCCTCGGCCGGGATGCCCGGATGATCGGCGATGGCGCCCAGTTCGACGATCCTGCCGTCGCGGATCAGGATATCGGTCGCCTCGGCCCCAAAGGGACGAACGTTCCGAAGGATCAGGTTGCTCATGGCCTTACCTCAGTTTTGGATTGAGTGCGTCGCGCAGCCAGTCGCCCAGCAGGTTCACCGAGATGACCAGCAGCGAAAGTTGCACCACGGGAAAGATCACCATCCACCAGAGCCCCGAGAACAGGTACTGGTTGCCGATGCGGATCAGCGTCCCCAGCGAGGGCTGACCGGGCGGCATGCCGATGCCCAGGAATGACAGCGTTGCCTCGGTCAGGATGGCCATGCCGAAGGACAGCGTCGCCGCGACCAGGACAGGGGTCAGCGTGTTCGGCAGGATGTGATGGAACATGATCCGGCGTTTCGGCACGTTCAGCAGCTTGGCCGCCATGACGTATTCCTTGCCACGCTCGATGATCGTCTGGGCGCGGACAGTCCGGGCATACTGCACCCAGCCGGACAGCGTGATCGCCAGGACCAGCACCGCCGAGGCGCCGATCTCGCGCAGGCCCACCGGCAGCATCTGCCGCACCACGGCCGAGACAAGGATCGCGATCAGGATCGTCGGGATCGACAGCACCACATCGCCCACGCGCATCAGCACGTTATCCGCGATGCCGCCGAAATATCCCGCGATCAGGCCCAGCGACAGGCCGATGACCAGCGACAGGACGACCGAGGCGAAGCCGATCATGACAGAGATCCGGGTGCCGTAAAGCAGCACGGACAACATGTCGCGGCCCTGCGTGTCGGTCCCCAGGACATAGGGCCATTCCCCCCCCGACTGCCAGATCGGCGGCAGTTCGGATTTCCACATGTCCAGCTGGGCCGCGTCATAGGGATTCTGCGGCGCGATCAGCGGCGCGAAAAAGGCGCTCCCGATCAGCAGGATCAGCAGGACCGCGGCAATGCGTGCGGACCAGGAGTGTGTAAAGGACCACCACAGGTCGCTTTTGCGGATGCGGGCGATCAGCGAGGGATGGGTTGCGGTCGGGGTCGTCGTCATTGTCCCTGCTCCTGGTTACTTGGCGGTGCGCAGGCGCGGGTCGATCAGGGCATAGGTGATGTCGACCACCGTGTTCAGGAACACGAAGATGAACGCAACGATGCACAGATAGGCCGCCATCACCGGGATATCGATAAAGGTCACCGCCTGGATGAACAGCATGCCCATGCCCGGCCACTGGAAGACCGTCTCGGTGATCAGGGCAAATGCAATCAGCGTGCCGATATTCATCGCCGTCAGCGTGACCACCGGCATCAGGCAGTTCCGCAGCGCATGGCGGAAATAGATCTTGTAGCGGCTGATGCCGCGGGCACGGGCAAATTTCACATAGTCCGAACGCATCACCTCAAGCATCTCGGCCCGGACAAGCCGCATGATCAGCGTCACCTGATACAGCGACAGCGAGATCGAGGGCAGGACCAGCGCCAGCAGCCCGGATTTCGTCAGGAAGCCCGTCGACCACCAGCCAAGATCCACGACATCGCCGCGACCAAACGCCGGGAACATGCCAAGCGTCACCGAAAACACCAGGATCAGAAGGATGCCGACGACGAAGCTTGGCAGCGAAACGCCGATGATCGATCCGAACTGCAATAGCTCGGAATAGGCTCGCCCCCGCTTGATCGCTGTTAGCACCCCCAATGGCAAGCCGATCACCAGCGACAGCAGGGTGGCGACGATCACCAGCTCCATGGTCGCGGGGAAACGCTCGGCGATCAGGCCAAGAACGTCCTGACCGTTGCGATAGGAAATGCCGAACTCGCCCTGGGCCGCATTGCCCACGAAGCGCCCGTATTGCACCAGGAAGCTGTCGTTCAGGCCCAGCTTTTCGCGCAGCAGCTCGCGATCGGCTTCGGTCGTCTGTTCGGTGGACATCATGTCCACGGGATCGCCCGCCAGGCGGAAGATCAGGAAAGCCAGAAAGGCCACCGCCAGCATGACGAAGGCGGCATTGGCCAGTTTCTTGATGATGAAGACCAGCATGACCCTATCCCCTGCGGTCAGGTCCGGGTCGGCGCTCCGGTCGGCACGACATGCAGATCACTCCCCCCTGACGCCGTTTCATTCTTGCCGGAGACTGCCCGGCTTATGTTCAGCGACACTATTCATGTCGCCGCTTCTGTCAACTTCAATGTCGACAATCTTGCCCACAAAAAACTTGAAGAAGCGTAATTGGCAGGCAGGAACGAGCCGATTGAACATGATTCAGGCTGTTACGATTTCACCCGCGGAAAGGCATAGGCATTGGCCTTGGAGGTCTTCAGTCCGCTTCCAACCAAAGCTTCCGCGAATTTCACCGCAACCGTGACCCCGTCGATAACGACGACCCCGGTTGCACGGCTCAGCTCCTCGGTCAGATTGGCCATGCCAGCACAACCCAGCACCACCGCTTCTGCACCGTCGTCATCCCGAGCCCGCTCGATCTCGGCCACCAGAAGACTGAAGGCGTGTTGAGACTCGCTTTCCAGCGACAGCACCGGCAGGTTGATGCAGCGAACGCGACGGCAATGGTGACCCGCGCCGTAACGCTGGACCAGGTCTTCGATCGCCGGGACCGAGCGCGACAACGTCGTGATGATCGAGAACCGCTTCGAAATCATCATCGCCGCCTGAATCCCGGCCTGGCAAATGCCGATCACGGGGCCGGTCGCGACCTCTCGCGCCGCATCAAGGCCGGGGTCGTCGAAGCACGCGATCACCGTCGCCACTGATCCTTCGGCCTCGGCCGCCCTGATCTGGGCCAGCAGGGTTGGAACCGACATCGCCTCATCCGCGCAACCTTCGATACTTGCAGGAGAACCGATCCCCGTAGCGCCCCGGATGCGGGTGCCACGGGCCGCAACGCGGCGCGCGCAATCGACTGCAGTCTCGGTCATCGATGCCGAAGAGTTCGGGTTGATAACAAAGATTTCCACCTCAGCTCTCTCCCTTCGTGACGGATTCGAGGGGTGGAGCCTTCAGGACGAACTGCCGATCGGACACGATGTAATTGTCAGCGTGAAGCCGCGCGATGGGATGATAGACATCCGGATTCACATATCTTCCCTGCTCATCCAGGCAATCGGGGCGGACATGCATATGCACGACTTCACCAAGGACAAGCAGCCGGCGCGGATATTCGATCAGCCTTTCGACACGGCACTCCATCGCGCAAGGGCTGGCAGGCAGCCAGCCGCTTTCGACCTGCGCGCCGGGCGACACCGCCTCTCCGGCCAGTTCCAGTTCATCCGTATCTGGTTCGACCGACAGGCCGCAGACCAGCATGGTCCGCGACAGCGCCATGTCGACCATGTTCACGGTGAACTCGCCGCTGCGCCGGATATTCGCCACGGTATCCTTTTCGCGCCCGTCCTGACGGGGTTGGATCCCCAGCACGACGATTGCCGGATCGTGGGAAAAAACGTTGAAGAAACTCATCGGTGCGCCGTTGTTGCCGCCCGCGGGCGAGCGCGTCGTGACAAGGGCAATGGGTCGCGGTCCGACGAAATTGGTCAGCAACCGGTAACGATCCGCCGGCTCCATCTGCATGAAGTCAAATTCCATGGCGCGCATCCTTTGAAGGGTCTGTGTCGAGGCATGTGTCTACATGATTGTCGACACTTATGGCACCATTCTCGCTGGACCAAAAGATGAAAGACGATTAATCTTGGGTCAAAATCATACTCGGGGCATGATGGATTCGTTAACCGCCGAACAGATTGCAGAACGGATCTGGCTTTCCATAGCCGAACGGCGGTTGCGCCCTGGGGTCAGGCTGAAGGAAACCGAACTGGCCGAGGTTTTCGGCGTCAGTCGTGCCCGTGTCCGGCAGGTTCTGGCGATCCTTGCGCGCGAGGGGTTGATCACCAGCGAGGTCAACAAGGGCGCCTTCGTCGCCGAGCCAGGGGTCGAGGATGCGCGCGACATCTTCCACGTCCGCCGCACTGTCGAACAAAGGGTGCTAGAGCGGTTGATCGACCGGCTGGATGACGAAAAGGTCGCGACCATCCGCGACCACGTCGAGCAGGAACGAGTGGCCAATACACAGAACGACCAGCGCGCGATCATCAAGCTGTCAGGCGGGTTTCACCAGATGCTGGCCGACATGTCCGATGCCGAATTCCTGTCGCGCCTGATGCGCGACCTGATCAGCCGCAGCTCTTTGATCACCGCGGCCTTCCGCAATTCCGACCAGTACAATTGCGGCCCGGACGAGCATGACGAGATCCTGCTGCACCTCCAGAACGGCGACCTGAAGCAGGCCAAGAAGGCCATGGCCCATCACCTGGATCACGTCGAAAAAGAACTGCGCCTGTCAGGTGAACGCGACAGCATCCGCAGCCTCAAGGACGTGCTGCTGCCGCAGGGCTGATCAGCCCCGCGGCCTGTGCTGTCCAGAATCATGCCGCCCGGTGCTGCCAGACCGCATGGCGGATGCGCGCCTGCTTGTAGGCGTCGAAAACCGCCATGGCCCAGACGAAGAAGCCCCCGGCGTTTCGCCCGATGAAGGACGCCTCGGGCGGGGCGGTCAGAATCGTGAAGCCACCCAGCAGGCAAGCGAAGAACAGGAAGGTCAGGCCGCGCAGGGGCACACCGTTCCAGACCTGCCCCGAGCCGGGCAGCAGGATGGCCGAGACTAGCACCAGATGTGGATTGGGCGGCGTTTTCATGCGGCAACCTTCATGATGTCCTGACGCAGCGCGGCAAGCGCGGCGACCAGCGGGTCAAGCGCCGAGGGGTCCAGCGCCTTGCGCCCCATCTCGGCCTCGCGGAACAGCAGGTAACGGCCGCGGTCAGCC
The DNA here is from genome assembly GCF_049446195.1 of Paracoccus sp. KR1-242. Lineage (NCBI taxonomy): Bacteria > Pseudomonadati > Pseudomonadota > Alphaproteobacteria > Rhodobacterales > Paracoccaceae > Paracoccus > Paracoccus sp. KR1-242. The sequence goes on along the minus strand of NZ_JBMSED010000003.1, from coordinate 199,554 downwards.
TCTTCCGCAAGCCAGGTGATGCGCAGGCCCTGTGGGGACAGCACCAGCTCCTTGACACGGGGATCGTCAAACAGCGCCAGATGCCGTGCAAGCAGCGTCGCCTCGGCCTCGGTCAGGGGCTGCTCGCTGCGCAGCACCGCACCTTCGGGAAAGCCCATGGCGAGTATGGTCTGGTGCGGCAGCCCGGCGAAGGTCGAGAAGGACTCGCCCCCGGTTGGGCGCATCATCAGGTTGATCCGCTGCCGCAGAGGCAGCGGCTCGGGCAGCGTCACCAGCAGCCATAGGGTCGGCAGCTTGCGGATGGTCAGCGTATCGGGCACGGCCTGAAGGTCCAGCGCAAGCCCCGCCCGGCGACCGGAGGCGCGGGCAAAGCCCGTCGCCGCCAGCGCCGAACGCCGGTCCTGCAGCGTGACCCTGTCCAGCCAGCCCGCGCGCGCCGCGCGGCGCTGCTTGGCATCGGCAACCAGCCGCAGGCTCAGCCAGGCAAGCAGGACGCCAAGGACAAGGACGGGCAGCATCTTAGTAACCGCGCGGCTTGGGCCAGGGCATGGTGAACTGAGCACCCCGGTTGACAAAGCGATAGCGCCAGAAGTGGAACCACAGCGACACGATGATATAGAAGGCGATCATCGCGACAAGCTGCGTGCCATAGCCCAGGAACACCGCGAAGAAAGTCAGCCCGCACAGCCCCAGCAGCACATAGGCCGGCAGCGGATGGAACGGATGCTCATACCCCCGCTTGATCGAGTCGAGCGGCCATTTGCGGCGGAACAGGATGATGTTCAGCGGCATGAAGGTATATTCCAGCAGCCCCGACAGGATCGAGAAGGTCACCACCTGGTCCAGCGGCGCGCCAAGCGCAAAGATCAGCGCGATCGGGACAAGGAAGATGATCGAGCGATATGGCGTGCGGTATTTCGGATGCACCGCCCCGAACCAGCCGGGAAGATAGCGGTCGCGCCCCATCGCGAACCACGCGCGGCTGGCATCGTTGATGCAACCATTGGCCGAGGCCAACGTGGCGAACAGCGTCCCGATCCCCAGGAACACCATCAGCCCATAGGATCCGGTCATCCGCGCCGCATCGAACAGCGGCACCCCCGACTGGCCAAGGTATTCCCAAGGCATCAGCCCCGTGCAGACATACCAGGTCAGCGTGGCCGCGATCGCCAGCGTCATGACGCCTGCCAGCGTGCCGAAGGGCAAGGCGCGCGACGGGCTGCGGACCTCTTCGGCCGCCTGGGTCGTGCCTTCGATCCCCAGATAGAACCACAGGCCGAAATGCATGGCGGCGAGAACACCAACCCAGCCATAGGGCAACGCCGCCGGACCCGACAGAAGGTCGGCATGGCGCAGCGGGCTTTCACCGATCAACCCCGAGGTGCTGAGGAACAGCACGATGACCGCGGTAAAGGCGATGGCAGTGATGACAAGGTTGAAGGTCAGCGTCGCCAGCACCCCGCGATAGTTCAACCAGGCAAGGAAGGCGATCGACAGGATGATGAAAGGCCGCTGGTCGACGCCGCCCTGATGTCCGCTCATCGTGGCAACGGTGTCGACAAGAAAGCCCACCGTGATCGCGTTCGCGGCCTCAAGCATGGTATAGGCAAAGACAAGGTAAAGCCCCACGTTGAAGGCCATCAGGGGCCCGACGATGTGCTTGGCCTGTGTGTATTGCCCCCCGGCTGCGGCGACGGTCGACGTCACCTCGGAATCGATCATCGCGACGCATGTATAAAGGATGCCCGCGAACCAGCAGGCGATCAGCGCGGCATATGCCCCGCCCTTGCCCACGGCAAAGTTCCAGCCCATGTATTCGCCGACAAGGACGATGCCGACCCCCAGCGCCCAGACATGCGCCGGGCCAAGCACGCGGGCCAGCCCGACATGCTCGATCTTCTCAGCTTGTGACATGTTATCCCCGATGCTGCTCTTCGGTCAGGGCTTCCAGCTCCCCCTCGCGCGAGGAGGTCAGGAATTCCTCGCTATAGGTGCTGTCGGTCCGGATCCAGTCGATGACGATGAACAGGCCGAACAGTGCCGAGGCCGCCCATGCTGCGAATTCCAGATAGTTCCAAAGGTCCATGGTGCCCTCACTCGCCGAATTTCTCGGCGATCACCTCGCGATATTCCTTTTCGGAAAACCGCAGCAGGATCGCGTAATACCCAACGATGACGACGACCATGGCGATCATCGCACCGATCGAGAAGCTGTAGTCGAAGCGCGCCGTGATCAAATCGCTGGCCGAGGCGGGGTCCGCAAAGCCCAGCTTCTGCCACTGCTCGACCATGACGGGGTTCTGGCCCAGCCCTTCCCAGCTTGGATCCGTGATGGCCTCGGGCACCTTCGAGGAGCCGGCCATGCCCAGCCAAAGCGGGATGTAAAGCGCGCCGATCGCCATGATCAGCAGAACGATCACGTCGACGACCTGCCCGATCTTGCCCTGTACCGGGGCACGATAACGCGTCATGTGCGGCCTGCCCGTTTCAGGGCGCGGGCGGCGTCCAGAAACTCGATGTCCAGGCCATACATGAAGTCACGATCCTCGCGGTAATGGCGCAACATCGCCATGATCGCGGCAGTGTTGAACAGCAGGACCACGCCGCCACCGAACAGCAGCATGATGCGCGCGGTACCGCTGGGCGCAAGCGACCAGGTCCCCCATGCGACAAAGATGATTGAGAACCAAAGCCCCAGGACAAAGGCCCAGGCAACCGCGACATCTCGACGGTGCATAGCCTTGATTCGACTCGGCAGATCCGACACGTTGCTTCCTCCCCTTGAGGCCCGTTTCCTGATTGTCGGATCCGCGCCGGGCCAAGCGTCGATTTTCTTATCCGACAACTTATTTTCCTCTAGGAAAACGAGGCGCCGGGATTCTGTCAAGAAATTTGTCGGAGGCTGGTAAAGCTCGGCGAGTTTCCACAAGCAGGCCCACCGGCAGCAAGGCCGGTCAGGGCGACGGGACCCCGCCTTCCGTCCCCAGGGCCGGGCGGATGACACTTTCGTCCTTGAGCGCGACACCGGTCGCGCCGATGCGTCGGGCCTCTTGCACCAGCCATGCAAGGCGGTCGGCCGCAGCCGCATGCGACAGGCCGCCACACAGATGGATGTTCGATACACAGTTCCGCGCGCTGTCACGCAGACCGGGCCGCGGATTCAGCGTCAGATACGCGCCCAGACTGTCCGCGACGGACAGGCCCGGCCGCTCTCCGATCAGGACCAGCACCATCTGCGCACCAAGCGCCGCCCCGATTTGATCGCCGATTGCGACACGGCCGCCTCTGACCAGCACAACGGGCTGATCCGCCAATGGCGGCAGCCGTGCCGAAAGCGCGTCAAGGACGCCCGGCGCATGGGCCATCACCGCAGGGGCTGAAAGCCCGTCGCACAGGACCACTGCCAGCGCGCAGCCCAGTCGCGGCAGATCCGCCCCTTCGGCAAGCTGCCGCCCCAGATCCGGACGGCGCAGATAGGTCGCTCGATCGGTCGCGCGGCTGTCCACACACAGGCAGGGTCGCGGCGCCAGCGCCCGCACCAGCGCATCCGCGTCAAGCGGCGCGTGAATGGCATCGCGGGCAGCCGCGTGATCTTCTTGAAAGGCCAGCAGCGAGGTCAGGGGAAGGGGTCGCGCCGCCGCATCCAGCCGCACGCGGGCGGGTGTCAATCGCCGCAACTGCCCCAGCTGGTCAGGCGCGCTCATGCCGAAATTCCCATCCGCCGCGCCAGCGCGGCAGCGTCGGGCAAGGCCCGCGCGCCCTGCCCCGCCAGCCCGAACCCGGCCAGCCAGCGCGCAAATTCCGGGGCCGGGCGCAGGCCCGTCACCTCGCGCAGATAGGCAATATCCTCAAACGCCAGGCTCTGATAACCCAGCATGACGTCATCGGCGCCCGGTACCGTGATGACGAAGCTGACCCCCGCCTGCGCCAGCAGCGTTGCCAGCGTGTCCATGTCGTCCTGATCGGCCTCGACATGGTTGGTATAGCAGACATCGACCCCCATCGGCAGGCCAAGCAACTTGCCGCAGAAATGATCCTCAAGGCCCGCACGCGTGATCTGCTTGCCGTCGTAAAGATATTCCGGCCCGATGAAGCCCACGACGGTGTTGACCAGCAGCGGATGAAAGGCGCGCGCAACCCCATAGGCCCGCGCCTCCAGCGTCTGCTGGTCGACGCCGTGATGGGCATCCGCTGACAGAGCCGCCCCCTGACCGGTTTCGAAATACATGCAGTTCCGGCCGACCGTGCCGCGTCCCGCTGCCAGCCCCGCCTCATGCGCCTCGGCCAGAATCGACAGCGAGATGCCGAAGCCTTCGTTCGCGGCCTGCGTTCCGGCCACAGATTGAAAGATCAGATCAACCGGTGCCCCGCGTTCCAGCAGCGCCAGCGAATTGGTGACATGGGTCAGGACGCAGCTTTGCGTGGGAATGGCGAAGGCCTGCCGGATCTCGTCCAGCGCCACCAGCAGCGCGTGACAATTCGCGATATTGTCCGACGCGGGATTGATCCCGATCACCGCATCCCCCGCACCCTGCAACAGCCCATCAAGGACCGAGACCGCAATTCCGCGCGGATCATCGGCGGGATGGTTCGGCTGCAGGCGGGTCGCAAGCGTGCCGCGTCCGCCGATGGTGTTGCGGAAGGCGGTCACGACCTCGACCTTTCGGGCCACCCGGATCAGGTCCTGATTGCGCATCAGCTTGCTGACCGCGGCAACCATCTCGGGCATCAGGCCCGGTGCAAGCGCTTTCAGCGATATGCTGTCGGCGGCCGGCGAAAGAAGCCAGTCCCGCAATTCACCAACCGTCATCGCGGCAACAGGGGCGAAGGCTGTCGCGTCATGGCTGTCGATAATCAGCCGCGTGACCTCGTCCGCCTCATAGGGCACCAAGGCGTCTGACAGGAAATGCGACAGGGGCAGATCCAGCAGCACCCGACGCGCGGCGACCCGCTGCAACGCCGAGGCGGCGGCGATCCCCGCCAGGTGATCGCCCGAACGCTCGGGCGAGGCCGAAGCCATCACCGTCGCCAGATCGTCGAAGCGGAAGCTTTCACCCCGCGCCGTCGCGCGAAATCCCATCGCTGCGTCCCCATCCGTTTCGCCCGATCATGCTGGCGAAATCCGGTCCCGTCCAGCGCGCTGCGTCCCGTTTCCGCTGCCGGACGTGAGCTGCCTTTCAGCGCGTCAGCCTGGCCACGATCTCGCGCACCTCGTCACGAGAAATCAGGTTCTCGCTGTTCGTATTGTGGATCGTCACGCCTTCCAGAAAGGCGTCAAGGACGCGGGCGGTGGCTGGCGGGAAATGCCGTTGCAGGGCCGCGCGACTTTCGGCCATCCAGTCCACCAGCACCTCGCGCAGTCGCGGATTGCGCGCGGCATAGGTGTAAAGCTCCAAGCTCAGCAGCATGTTGCGCTGGGTGGCCCAAAGCCCGCCGCTGATCAGGTCGACGACTGCCTCGCGCGCTTCGTCGGGCGTGGTGGCGGCCTCCAGACGCGCGCGATACAGCGCCGCGGCGGACATGGAAAAGCGGCGGAAGGTCTCGACCAGCAGGTCGTCAATGCCCGCGAAATGATAGGTCATGGAGCCGAGGGGCACGTTCGCCGCCTCGGCCACCCGGCGGTGCGTGGTGCCCGCGACACCGCGCGCGGCGATCACATCCAGCGCGGCGTCGATGATGCGATCCCGCCTGTCCGGGTCGTAGCGGCGTTTTCGGGTCTCGGTCATGGTCGTTCTTGACTCTGCGGCCATTGTGGACATATGTCCATAACGCGTTGTGGACGTTTGTCCATAACAATGTCGCACAAGGGACCGCGCCCATGGATCGTGATCTTCGCCGCAGGACGCGCGCATTGTTCGTCTATTTCTTCATTCCCGGCCTTGCGCTGGCGTCATGGGTCACGCGCACTCCCGAAATCCGGGACGCGATCGGCGCATCGGTTGCGCAGATGGGGCTGGTCCTGTTCGGCATGTCGATCGGCTCGATGTGCGGCATCCTGCTTGCGGGCCGCATCGTCGCGGCGCTTGATACACGCACCACCGCACTTATGGGTCTATGCCTGATCCTGTCTTCGATGGTGACGGTCGCGGTGGGCGTGATCCTGGGTTCTCAGATCATGGCCGCCTGCGGGCTGGCCCTTTTCGGATTGGGCATGGGTGGGGCAGAGATCGCGGTCAACCTGGAAGGCGCGGGTGTCGAGGCCCTGCGCAAAAAGCCGGTTCTGCATACCCTGCACGGCTGCTTCAGCCTTGGCACGCTTTGCGGCGCGTTGATCGGACTGGCGCTGGTGTCGCTGGGCGTGCCGGTGGCGCTGCACCTGGCGGCGATCGCAGTTCTGATTGCTGGCCTGATCATCGCCTTCCGAAATGACATTCCGTCCGGGAACGGGCTGTCGTCGGGCGGCAACCATGCGACCATCGCCGATGCCCGCATCTGGGGTGACCCCCGCGTCTTGCTGATCGGGCTGATCGTCTTCGCGATGGCGCTGGCCGAAGGCGCGGCGAATGACTGGTTGCCGATCCTGATGGTCGACGAACACGGATTTTCGGTCGCCTCGGGTTCGCTGATCTTCCTGGCCTTCACGGCCGCGATGACGGCGGGCCGCTTCGGTGGCGGCATCTTCATCCAGCGGTTCGGCGCGGCGCGGGTGATCCGGGGCTGCGCCATCCTGGCGGGGCTGGGGGTTGCCTATGTCGTCTTCGGCACCAACCCCTGGCTGGCTGGCGTCGCAGTCCTGATGTGGGGGCTTGGGACCTCGCTTGGCTTCCCGCTGGCCTTGTCGGCGGCGGGCGCGGGCGGAGGCGCGGATTCCGCGGCCAGGGTGCAGGCAGTCGCCATCGTCGGCTACCTGGCCATGCTGGTCGGACCGCCCAGCCTTGGCTTCATCGGCGAACACTATGGATTGCGCAACGCGCTTCTGGTGGTGACGACGCTGATCGTGGGGGCATCGATCGCAGCGCCGGCGGTCAGGCCACGCGCCGCCTGACGGCTTCCCTGTCGCATAAATAGCAGGCAGGCCCGCGGCGATTGCTGCGGGCCTGTCTGTTTTGCGTTGACCCCCGCGCCGTTCGCTTGCTAACAGCCGGATGATTAATCGTGTAACCATCAGCGGATTCGGGGATGGACAAGCCGGCCGGTCATGCCGCCGCATCGATGCAGGACATTGCCGACGCGCTGGGAATCTCGCGCGCGACGGTTTCGAACGCATTGCGCGGCAAGGGCCGCCTGTCCGAAGAAACCCGCCGCCAGGTCCATGAAAAAGCGGCCGAACTGCGCTTTTCTCCATCAGGCTTGGGACGCGCATTGCGAACCGGTCGCACGCAATCCTTCGCCATCATCCTGCCTGATTTCCGCATGCCACTTTTCGCGGAATTCGCGCGTGCCTTCGCGATGGCGGCGCGCAAGCGCGACCTGGCAATGACGGTCGCGGATTCGCTTGGCAGTCTTGAAATGCAGACCGAACATCTGCGCGACATGGCGGCGCGCGGCATGGATGCGCTGGTGCTTGTGCCGATGCGCGGATCGCGGCTTGAAGGTTTGGCCCTGTCGCGTCCGCTGACGGTCGTCGACGCCGCCAGCAACCCGCTGAACGCGGTCTCGTCCGACCACAGGCAGGGCGGGGCGCTGGTCGCGCGCCACCTGATCGGGCTGGGTCATCGCGACGTCCTGCTGCTGGGCGCAAGCGGACAGGATTCGCGCGTGAACGCCCTGCGCCTGCAAGGCATGCGCGAGGTGTTCGACGCACAGGGCATCACCACCCGGCACATGGCCCTGCCGCCCACGCACGAAGCGGCGCGGGATGGGCTGGCCGGATGGAATCCCGGGCCGGTGACGGCGATCGCCGCGGCCTATGACGCCCTTGCGGTCGGCGCGGTCATGGCCTTGACCGCACGCGGCCTGAGCGTCCCTCAGGATATTTCGGTCGCAGGCTTCGACGATACGGTCTGGGGCCGGATCGTCGCACCCGCGCTGACGACGATCCGCCAGGACCTGCAAACGGTCGCGGAGCTGGCGCTTGCCCATGCCATGGGCGAACGAACCGCCCCCGACCTGGTTCCCGTCACCCTTGTTCCCCGCTGCTCGACCGCCGCAGCCCCTTCCGCCCGCAAAGGATAACCCCATGAGACTTCTGCTTTCCGCAAGCCTTCTTGGCCTTGTCGCAACCTCTGCCGCCGCCGCGGACAAGACGCTGACCATCTCGGTCTACGGCATTTCGCAAGATGCCTACAAAGAGGCGCTTTATACCCCGTTCGAGGCGAAGTGCGGCTGCAAGCTGGTGGTCGAGATGGGCAACTCCTCGGAACGGCTGGCCAAGCTTGAGGCGAACAAGGCCAAGCCGGTGGTCGACGTGATCGCGTATTCGGACGCCAATGCGCTGGAGGCGGCAGGCAAGGACCTGATCCAGCCGGTCGACCCGGCCAAGCTGCCGAACCTTGCCGATGCCTATGAATTCGCCCGCGATCCGGTCGGCGGCAACATGGCGGTGGGCTATACCTTCTACGGCACCTCGATCGTCTATGATTCCGACGTCATCGACGGGGTGGGCAGCTGGCTGGACCTGTTCGGCGACAAGCTGAAGGGCCAGGTGGCGCTGCCCAACGTCTCGACCACGCAGGGCCCGCTGGCGCTCCAGATGATCGAGACGGCGCTGGGATCGGACGATCCGAAATTCGCAAAAGCCATTGATCTGGTGGCCGATCATCGCGACGACATCGTGACCTTCTATGAAAAGGGCGGCCAGATCCCGCAACTGATGCAGCAGGGCGAGATCGCGGCCTCGGTCATCGGTCGCTTCGGCTGGGCGAACCTTCTCAAGACCGTCCCGAGCGCCCGCTGGGCCACCCCGAAGGAGGGCCAGTCGGGCGGCATGAACGTGCTGTCCATCGTCAAGGGCGCCCATGATCCGGATCTGGCGCACCAGTTCATCGACTATTGGCTGTCGGCCGAGGTCCAGCAGAAGCTGGCCGAGGGTCAGGTGGACAGCCCCGTGAACCAGAAGGTCACCGTCTCGGACGAAATCGCCGAGGGGCTGACCTATGGCCCCGAGATGGCCGCCGCCATCAAGTTCCTGCCCGCGAAGTCGATGCTTGAGAACCGCGACGCCTGGCTTGAGGCCTGGAACGCCAAGGTCGCGCAGTAAGACGCGGAAAACCCAACCGGCCACGGCGCGCTGCCGTGGCCCCTCGACACGGGGGAATGTCGCGATGTTTCAGGACCGCAGGCTTGGCCTGGCGCTTCTGGCGCCGGCCACGCTGTTCATCATTCTGGGCTTTCTGCTGCCGGTGGCGATCCTGCTGTCCGGCGCATTCCAGACGCCCACAGGCTGGGGCATTTCAAGCTTCACCGAATTTTTCGCCAAGCCGCTGCATCGCGAGGTCTTCTGGCGCACATTCCGCCTTGGACTTTACGTCACCGCCATATCCGCCGTGATCGGCTATGCGGTGGCGCTGTCGATCGTCGACGCCTCGGACAAGGGCAAGGGGCGGCTGATCGCCACGCTGGTGCTGCCGCTGATGATCTCGCCCGTGGCGCGGACCTATGCATGGGTCGTGATCCTGGGCAAGACGGGCATCGTAAACCAGTTCCTGACCGGGGCAGGCATCCTTGATACCCCCGCGCGCATCCTGTTTTCCGAAACCGCGATCTTCATCGGCCTGATCCAGCTTTTCTTTCCGCTGATGGTGCTGCCGCTGATCTCGGCACTGGAAAACCTGCCCCGCGACGTCGTCCCTGCCGCGCGGATGCTGGGCGCGAACTGGTTGCAGGTCTTCTGGAAAGTCATCCTGCCTCTGACCCGCGAAGGGCTGGTGGTGGGCGGAACGCTGGTCTTCGTCGGCTCGCTGACCGCCTATGTCACCCCGGCGATCCTTGGCGGTTCCAAGGTGCTGATGCTGGAAACGCTGCTGTATCAGCGCGTGTCCGTCGCAAACGACTTCGCGGCGGCAGGCGTGATCGCCATCATCCTGATCGCCATGTCGATCATCACCAATTTCGTGTTGAAGCGTCTCGCCACGGCGCGGAAAGGGGGCAAGTGATGCGCATTGCCGGACAGACGATCCTGTTTCTGGTCCTTGCCTTCCTGATCGGACCATTCATCCTGATCTGCGTCGCCGGGCTTTCCGGAGGCGAGACGCTGGCGTTTCCGCCCGACGGGTTGTCACTGCGCTGGGTCGCCCGCGTGTTCGAGGTGGACAGCTTCCGCGCCACGTTCGCTGTATCGATCACGCTGGGGATCGGGGCCACGCTGCTGGCGCTGCTGATCGGCGTGCCCGCAGCCTATGGGCTGGAACGCTACAACCCGCCGGGCGCCAACGCGATCCGCAATATCCTGAGTTCGCCGATCATCGTGCCGGGGATCATCGTGGGCCTTGCGCTCTTGCGCCATCTGGTGATCCCGATGGGGGTCGGCATCCTGCCCGCGCTGTTCATCGGGCACACCGCGCTGCTGATCCCCTATGCCGTCCGCATCGTCTCGGGTTCGCTGATGAACCTGCGCGTCGATATAGAAGAGGCGGCGGTGCTGCTTGGCGCCACGCGGCTGCAAAGCTTCATCAAGGTCGTGCTGCCGAATATCCGCAACGGCATCATGGCCGCCTTCATCATCGGCTTCATCACCTCGTTCAATCAGGTGCCGGTTTCGCTGTTCCTGACCGGTCCGGGGGTCTCGACCCTGCCGATCGACATGATGGCCTATATGGAATTCAACTATGACCCCTCGATCGCCGCGCTGTCGGGCCTGCTGGCGCTGATGTCGCTGCTGATCGTGATGGTGGCCGAGAAACTTCTGGGACTTTCGCGCTATGTCTGATGCCTTCCTTTCCCTGCAAGACCTGACCCTTGGATATGGCGACTCGGTCGCGGTCGAGGCACTGAACCTGGAACTTCGCCGGGGTGAACTGGTCGCGCTGCTTGGCCCCTCGGGCTGCGGCAAGACCACCACCATGCGCGCCATCGCCGGCCTGATGAAGCCGATGTCCGGGCGCATCACGCTGGACGGGCGCGACATCACCCGCGTCGCACCGAACAAGCGCGGCATCGGGCTGGTCTTCCAGTCCTATGCCCTGTTCCCCCACCTGACCGTGTTCGAGAACGTGGCCTTCGGCCTGCGCCTGCAGGGCGTCGCCAAGGGCGAGATCACGCGCCGTGTGAATGCTGCGCTTGCCTCGGTCGGTCTGGGCAGCTTTGCCGATCGCCAGCCGAAAGCGCTGTCCGGCGGCCAACAGCAGCGCGTCGCGCTGGCGCGTTCGATCGTGGTCGAGCCGAAGCTGCTGCTGCTGGACGAACCGCTGTCGAACCTTGACGCACGCCTGCGGCTGGAGATGCGATCGGAACTGGCGCGGCTTCAGAAAGAGCTGGGTATCACCATGATCTACGTCACCCACGACCAGTCCGAGGCGCTTGCGCTGGCGGACCGCATCGTGGTCATGCGTCAGGGCCGGATCGAACAGATCGACACCCCAGCGAACATCTACGAACGCCCCGTCTCGGGCTTCGTGGCCGAGTTTATCGGCTTCGAAAACACCTTCGCGCTGAAGGACGGCGCGCTGACGACGGCCAAGGGCCGCCTGCCGCTTGATACCGCGCCCAAGGCGCACGGCCTGGCATGGCGGCCGCGTGCCGTCCTTTTGGGCCAGGGCGCGCATGAGGGCCGCGTGATCGGCGCATCCTATCTGGGCGAGACGGTGGAATACCTGATCGACAGCGCCGCCGGCCCGATCAAGGCCGAGACCCCGGCCAATGCACCCCGGCACGCGATGGGCGAAAGCCTGCGGTTCGACCTGCCGGTCGAGACTGCCGCCGTCCTCAGCAGGGCCTGACATGTCCGCCCTGTGGATTGACACCGACATGGGCTTTGACGACCTCGCAGCCATCGGGCTTTGCCTGTCGGGCGGCGCGAAGATTGCGGGGCTGTCGGTCGTCGCGGGGAATGTCCCCTTGCCCCGCGCGGTCGAAAACGCCTGCGCGGCGGCCGAGGTCTTTGGTTGGGACATGCCCATTCTCGCCGGCGCGGCGAAGCCATTGGCCGGGGCGTTGCAGACTGCCGCCTATGTGCTGGGCGATGACGGCATGCCCTCGGTGGGGGCGCATCTTCCGCCGACGACGCGCATGCCTGATCCGGGCGACGCGGTCGAGGCGATGGCGAATTATCTTCGCGAGGGGGGGCGGCGCGTTCTGGCACTCGGTCCGTTGACGAACCTCGCGCATCTGGCCGCACGCCATCCCGGTCTCGCGGCACAAGCGGATCTGGTCTGGATGGGGGGCGCCTTTGCCCGTGGCAACCATACGGCCGTCGCCGAGTTCAACGCCGCCGTCGATCCCGAGGCCGTGGACGCCGTTCTTGGCGCGGGCATCCGCATGGTCATGGTCGGGCTGGAATGCTGCCGCGAGGTGCAGGTCTCGCTTGCCGACATCACGCCGCTGCGCACGCTGCGCGGAGAACGCGCGGCGCTGCTTGCCGACCTTTACGAAGGCTATGTCCGTATTGCCGCGAACGGCGCACGGCCGATGGCGCTTTACGACCCGGTCGCCGCGGCACTTGCGCTTGAACCGGGGCTCGCCCGATATGCCGACGTCCATATTGCCGCCGAGCTTGACGGGCGGCTGACGCGGGGCATGACCGTCATCGAATGGCGCGGCCACAAGGCCCAACCGAATGCGCGCGTGGCCCTTGGCCCCGACGCCCAGGAAATCCGGCGCCGCTTTCACGCGGCGCTGACCAGCATGTGCAGGGATACCGATGACCGAACCGTCTGAACCGCAGGATCTGAACGCAGGCGATCTGCGGGACCGCGCCGTACGCGCTGCCTTGGGGCAGGCACCCTTCGATATCCTGCTGACCGGAGGGCAACTGGTCAACGTCGCGACATCCGAGATCCATGCCGCCGACATCGGCATCGTGGGCGCGCTGGTCGCCTCGGTCCATGCGCCGGGCAGCCGCTCGGATGCCGCCCAGGTGATCGACTGCACCGGCCGCTTCATCGCGCCGGGCCTGATCGACACGCATATGCATATCGAAAGCTCGATGGTGACGCCCCGGCGCTATGCCGAGACGGTCGTGCCGCAGGGCACCACCACCGTGGTCTGGGATCCGCACGAAGTCGGCAATGTCGCCGGGCTGGACGGCGTCAGATGGGCTTGCGAGGCGTCGTCGGGTCTGGATCTGCGGGTTCTGGTGCTTGCACCGTCCTGCGTGCCCTCGGCTCCGGGGATCGAGCGCGCGGGGGCCGAGTTCAACCCGCCCGAAATGCGCGAGATGCTGGCCTGGCCGCAGATTCACGGCGTGGCCGAGGTCATGGACATGCGCGGCGTCCTGAATCGTTCTCCCAAGATGACCGGGATCGTCGGTGCCGGGCTTGCCTCTGGCAAGCTGGTCTGCGGCCATGCCCGCGGGCTGAAGGGGGCCGAGGTACAGGCCTTTGCCGCGGCCGGCATCGGCTCGGACCACGAGATCACGGCGGCCGAGGATTTCATGGACAAGCTGCGCGCGGGGTTCACGATCGAACTTCGCGGGTCGCATGACTATGTCCTGCCCGGCGTGGTCGCCGCGTTGAACGACCTGCCGCACCTGCCTCAGACGCTGACCGTCTGCACCGACGACGTCTTTCCCGATGATCTTGACCGGGTCGGCGGCATGGCCGACGTGCTGCGCCGCCTTGTCGGCCACGGCATGACGCCCGTCGACGCCCTGCGCGCGGCGACGCTGAATGCCGCCATGCGGATCGGGCGCGCGGATCTGGGAATGGTCGCGCCGGGTCGCCGCGCCGATATCGCGGTCTTTGCCGATCTGGACGATTTCCTGGCCGGGCTGGTGCTGGCATCGGGCCGGATCGTGGCGCGAAATGGGATCTGCCTGAACCCGACCCATGCCCCCGCCGCGACCCCGTTCACCGACACGATGAAGCTGCAGCCCCTTGACGCTGCGGATTTCGAAATTCTCACCTCCGGTCCGACCGCGCGCGTGAACACCGTGTCGAAGCCCCGCTTCACCGAATGGGGCAACGCAGAGCTTCCCGTCCGGGACGGCAAGGTGCAGGTCCCCGCGGACATGCTGCGGATGGCGGTGATCCATCGTCACGGCAAGGCCGATCCACGCCCCGTGGTGGGGCTGCTTCAGGAATGGGGCAACTGGTCGGGGGCCATCGCCACCACCATCGCCCATGACAGCCACAACCTGAACGTCTTCGGCAGCGATCCCGCCGACATGGCGGTCGCCGCGAATGCGCTGATCGGCTGCGGGGGCGGCATGGCCGTCGCCAAAGACGGCAAGCTGCTGGCGCTGCTGGAACTGCCGGTTTGCGGCCTGCTGTCCGATCGTCCCACGGACGAGGTCGGCCGCGCGCTTGACCACCTGCGCGAAGCTGCAGCGACTGTCGCGGACTGGTTGCCACCGCTGCGCAGCTTCAAGGCGCTGGTCGGAGCCTCGCTGGCCTGCAATCCCGGCCCGCATGTGACCGATATCGGCATCTGCGACGGAGCAACGGGCGAGATCCGGCAGACCGTGGCGGACTGACGCCCGCCGCGTGGCGCCTGCGGCCGGTTAGCGGTCCAGCTTCAGGCGCGACCGCATCCTGCGCCCCGGCGACAGGTGGGTCTGCCGGAACGCGTTGAGGTAATTCTCGCGCGTGCGGTGGATATGGCCTTCCAGCAGGCCCGCCAGCTCATCCCGGCGCGGCCCTTCGGCATCAAGGATGCCCAACGCCAATTCGCGGTGATCGCGGAACGACCGGCGCGGCTCTCCTTCGGCCTTCAGGGCCAGATGAGTGCGCAGCGACGCCACGCGGCCCAGGATCATGCGATAGGCCTCGACCAGGTGACGGTTCCCGGCGGTCTGCACGATCTCAAGGTGAAAGTCGGTATCCGCCCGGCCATAGTCGCGCATGTCCCCTTCGCCCATTGCCCGTTCCATGCGGGCACAAGCCGCCTGAAGGCGTGCGGACAGGCCCGGCAGCGCATCGCGCGGCAACAGGCGCAGCGCGCTGGTTTCCAGCACGCCGCGAAAAGTCACAAGATCCGAAATCCCTTCTTCCGAGGGGGAATAGACGAAGGTGCCGGATTTCGGGACGATGATGACCAGCCCTTCGACCTGCAGCAGGTTCAGGGCCTCGCGGACCGGGGTGCGAGAGACGTCGAAAGCCTGCGCGAGGATTTCCTCGGACAGGCTTTCGCCGAACTCGAAATCCGCATCGACGATCGCCTGCCGGATCCGGTCGGCGATCTGTTGCGAGAGCAATTGCTTGGCACTGGGCTGGCTGCTTTTGCGGGCTGTCACGGTCATTTCTCGGGTTCGGATGGCGCGCGCCCGCCTTGGGCGCGCGCGGGGGTCAGTCGCGCTTCGCCTTCAGCGTCATGCAGAGCAGCGATCCTAGGACGGGGAAGATGGCAAGGGCAAGCAACGACAGCTGGAAGCTGTCCGTCGCCGACTTGACGTAACCCACGATGTAAGGCCCGGTGAAGCCGCCGATCTGGGCAAAGCCGTTGATCGCGGCAATGCCACCTGCCGCAGCCGCGCCTTGCAGGAATTGCGGCGGCAGCGTCCAGAACACGCCCATATAGGACCACAGGAAGAAGGCGCAGATGCACAGCAGCACCAGCCCCATCAGCGGCGATCCCGCCATGGCCGAAGCGGCCAGGAAGATGCCTCCGACAAGTCCGCCCATCGCGGTGTGGAACTTGCGCTCTCCGGTCCGGTCCGAACTGCGCGAGACAAGGACAAGACCAGCCCCCGCGAAGATGAACGGAATGGCCGAGACGAAGCCGGTTTGCAGCGTGGTCAGGTTGCCAAGCGACTTCACGATCTGCGGCAGCCACATGATGACGCCGTAAACTGCAATGCCGTTGAACATGTAAACGATGGTCAGCAGCCAGACGCGCCAGTCGCGGAAGATCTCGGCCAGGTCATGGCGGGTGTCCTGTGGCGCGGCGCGGCGTTCGGCCTCAAGCTGGGCGATCAGCCACTTGCGTTCGTCGGGGGCCAGCCAGTGGCGGTCCTTTTCCGGGCTGTCCACCAGATAGAAGAAGGCGACGATCCCCAGGATCGCGGCGGGCACGCCTTCCAGGATGAACATCGCCTGCCAGCCGCGCAGGCCCCAAAGCCCTTCGCCCGCGTCGATCAGCCAGCTGGACAGCGGCGCGCCGAAGACGATCGACAGCACCGTCGCGGTCATGAAGGTCGCAGTGGCCCGACCACGTTCGCGCGCGGGGAACCAGTAGGTCAGGTAAAGCAGGATGCCCGGCGCAAAGCCCGCCTCGGCCACGCCCAGCAGGAAGCGCATGATATAGAACGAGGTCGGCCCCTGAACGAAGGCCATCCCGCAGGAAACGAGCCCCCAGGTCACCATGATCCGCGCGATCCAGACGCGTGGGCCGAAACGGTGCAGCATCATGTTCGACGGGATCTCGAAGGCCAGGTAGCCGACGAAGAAGATGCCCGCGCCGATTCCGAAGATATAGGGCGTCAGGCCAATATCTTCGTTCATGTGCAGCGCGGCGAAGCCGATGTTCACCCGGTCGAGATAGTTCACGATGAAGCAGATGAAAGCGAAAAGCACGATCCGCCGGTTCAGCTTGCTGATCGTGCGGTCGCGCAGGTTTGTGTCCAGCGTCATGGACGCGGGGCCGGATAGTGCCATTCCTGAATTCTCCTCCTGCTGCCGGACGCGGGGCCCGGCCATTGCGGGCGCATCCTTAGCGGCTTTCACGGTTTTGACAACTACCATTTTAATCTAGTGCCCTAGTTGACGGGCATCCGCGACCCATGCTTTATCCCCCCGTCATTCTTGCCCGGAGGAGATGCATGAACACCTATCCCTGCTTTGAGAACCGCACTGCCCTGATTACCGGCGGCGCGTCGGGCATCGGCCGCGCCGTCGCGGGCAAGCTGCTTGATCTGGGTGCGAACCTGGTGGTGTGGGACATCAACGCGGCACGGCTGGAGGAACTCCGGGCGCTGGCGCCCGACCGGATCGAAACGGCGGTGGTCGACGTCTCGGACAGCAGCGCCGTTCGCGCCGCGGCCGAGGTCGCACGCGCACGTTTCGGGGGTTTCGACTATCTCCTGAACAACGCGGGCATCATCGGGCGGCACATGTCCGTCACCGAGCTTGACGAGGCAGAGCTGGACCGCGTGCTGGCAGTGAACCTGAAAAGCGTGTTCGTCGTCTCGAACGTCTTTCTGTCGGCCCCCTCGGGCCGCGAGGGTCGCGCGATCGTCAACCTGTCCTCGATCGCGCAGCGGACGGGCGGCATGGTCGGCTCGATCGCCTATGCCACGACCAAGGGCGCGGTCCATTCCTTCACCACCGCGCTTGCCAAGGAATTGGCCCCGCATGTGCGCGTGAACGCAATGGCCCCCGGCGTCATCGATACCGAGATCCAGAAGGACGTGTTCACCGATCCCTCGAAAATCGCTGCGATGGCGGACGTGATCCCGCTGAAGCGTCTGGGCACTGCCGAAGAAGTCGCGGATTGCGCGGTGTGGCTGTTCTCGGACGCCTCGGCCTATGTCACCGGGATTTCCATCGACGTATCGGGGGGGCGCTGAAATGGCGGACCAGGCAAGCGCGCTGCGTCGCGCCATCCGGCAGGGGCTGGTCATGGCCCCCGGCGCAGCCGATCCGCTGACCGCGCGGATGGTCCAGCGCGCGGGTTTCGGGGCCGTCTACATGACCGGCTTCGGCGCCACGGCGGCGCGATTGGGAATGCCCGATATCGGGCTGATGAGCCAGACCGAGATGACCGATCATGCCCGGAACATGGTGCGGGCGACCACGATCCCGGTGATCGCGGATGCCGATACCGGCTATGGCGGGCTTGCCAACCTTGCCCGCACGGTCGAGGAATATGCTGCATCGGGCGTCGCCGCGATCCATCTTGAAGACCAGCAGATGCCCAAGCGCTGCGGCCAGCGCGCCGGCATCCGAGTCATCGACGCCGAGGAAAACGCGCGCCGCCTGCAGGCCGCCGTCAAGACACGCGGTACGCATGAGATGATGCTGATCGCCCGCACCGACGCCCTGCCCGCCCTTGGCATCGACGAGGCCGTGGCCCGCGCCAGACGCTATCAGGATGCGGGCGTCGATCTGGTTTTCGTCGACGGCATCAAGAAGATCGCCGAGGTCGAGGCCGTCGCCCGCGCCGTGCCGGGCCCCAAGGTCGTCAGCATCGTCGACGGGAACGAGACGGTGGCGCTGAAAGCCTCGGACTTGCAGGACATGGGGTTCTCGGTCGCCTTCTATGCGCTTTCCGCGCTGTTCACCGCGGTCCGGGCCGTGTCGCAGACTCTGGAGGCGTTGAAGGCCGATGGAACACCCGCCCGCCGCGCCGACGCGATGTGCAGCTATGGCGAATTCGCCGATCTGGTGGATCTCGAGCGTTTCGACGGGTTGGACCATGATTTCGGCTGGCCGGTGACTTCCTGACGGGCCCGTCGCCGCCGCCCGCGCGTCAGGCCCAGCCTTCGCGGGTGGCGGCGACCCGAACTTCCTGTCCCGCAAGCTCTGCCTGCAGCGCGTCGATGCATCCCGCATCGGGACCGATCGCGACAACCCGATCCATCGGCAGCTCGCCCGCCGCTTCGACCGGTACCAGCGTCACGACCCCGCCGGCCAGCTGCAAAAGCTGGGGCAGCGCTTCTTCCGACAGACGCAGATAACCCTTCAACCGATGGATTCCGCGCTGGTGGCGACTGATGGCTGCCAGCAAGTGTTGGCGATCGACCGGGCCGGACAGCCGCAGCGTGCGGCTGGCAAACAGGTTGCGGTGGTCGCCGTCGCGGTCGTCGGCCGGGTGCAGGGCAGACAAAGCATTGAAGTCATGGGGCTGCCGAAGCGCCTGATCCAATACGCCATCCGGGGCGAGGTGCTGGCTGGCCAGAGGGTTCATGCCGGCCAGCAATCGCGCCGCCCGCCGCAGCGCCACCCGCCCGGCGATATCCGCCCGTGACAGGAACAGCGCATCCGCGCCAAGGATCTGTCTTCGTGCGACCTGACCCGTTCGGGGATCGGCCAGACGCTCGGCAATACACAGCGGGTCGACCACCGCCAGCACCGCCTGACAGTCAAGGTCGCGTTCCGCCAGCGCAAAGCTTGCCAGCCGGCGTGGCTCGGCGACGCCGCTGGCTTCGATCACCAGCCGGTCCACCTTGCCCCGCAGGCTCAGCGCCCTGTCGAAGGCATCGAACAAGCCCCCGCCCATCGAGCAGCAGATGCAACCGTTGCTGAGCTGGATGGTATCCGCCGTCTGCCGCGCGATCAGCGAGGCATCGACCGGCACGTCGCCGAAATCGTTGACCATGACCAGCACCCGCTCGGTCGCGCGGGTCAGCAGGTGGTTCAGCAAGGTGGTCTTGCCCGCACCAAGATAGCCGCACAGGATATTGACAGGCAGCGGCCCCGCCATCGTCAGAACGACCCTGCCGGAACCGCCCGCCCGCCGAAGACGGTGCCCCAGACGCGGACTTCGCGCAGACGCTCGGCCCCCAGTGCGTGGGGGTCATCCTCAAGCACCGCGAAATCGGCGCGCTTGCCAACCTCGACCGAACCGATTTCGCTGTCCAGCTTCAGCGTATAGGCCGCACCCAGCGTGATCGCATGCAGGGCGGCGTCCATGCCGATCCGCTCGGATGTGCCAAGCTGGCGACCGCTGTCGGTGCGACGGTTGACTGCGCACCAGGCGGTGACAAGGGGGGCAAGCGGCGTGATCGGCGCATCCGAGTGAATGGCCAGCGGGATCCCCATTTCCAAGGCGCTGGCGCAAGGGTTCATGCGGCTGGCACGTTCCGGGCCGATCGTGACCTCATAATGCTTGTCGCCAAAGTAATACAGATGGTTCGCGAACAGGTTCACGCAGCATTGCAGGGCCGCGATCCGGCGAAGCTGGGCGCGATCCGCCATCTGGCAGTGCTGGAGCACGTGGCGATGGTCGGGGCGGAAATGCCCGGCCAAGGCCGCTTCCAGCGCCTCAATGGCGGCAAGGCTGGCGCCGTCGCCGTTCACGTGGATATGCATCTGGATGCCCTGCCGGTTCAGGTCATCGGTCATAGTGCGCAGCGCCTCGGGTGCGATATTCCAGCTGCGGTTGTCGGTGCCCCGGTAATAGCCCGGCTCCAGCAACTGCGCGGTAAAGCCCTGGATCGAGCCATCGGTGACGATCTTGACCCCGCCAAGCCGCAGGCGGTCGGTGGAACGTGCCTGCAGAGCCGTCGCGCGCGGCCCGATCTCTTGCGGCGGCAGGGCCATTGCCGACAGCATGGGCACCAGCCGCAAGGGATAGTCTGCCTTGCCCGTCGTCTCCTCCAGATTGGCCAGCATGTCGTCGCCAAGATCATTCAGCAGGTCGGTCGAGGTGGTTACCCCCGCCCGGCAGGCCGAGCGGGCGAAGTTCCAGATCGCCTCGGCATCGCCACCCATGCTGCGAAAGCTGGCCCCCACGCGGCGCATGACCGGGAACATCGCCCCCATCTCGTGCAGCTCGCCGTGCAGAATGCCGTCCTTGCCGCGCAGGACACCCGGCACATCGGTCGCGTCATCGTATCCGGCCAGTTCCAGCGCGGCGCTGTTGGCGGTCAGAAGATGCATGTTGGAATGCAGCACGACCACCGGCCGCGTGGTCGAGACCTGATCCAGATCCAGCCGTGACAGTCGCTCGCCGGGGACGAACAGCGGATCGAAACCCCAGCCGATGATCGGGCCATCGCCCAGTTCGGCGGCACGTTCGCGCAGGCGTGCGACCAGTTCCCCGGCGCTGGCGATGCCCGGCCAGACGCGGCCATCGGGGGCGGTGCGTTCGTAATGTCCAAGATAGGTGAAGCGCCAGATCGAGCCCTCCATCATGTGGGCGTGACCCTCGACGAAACCCGGCATCAGCACCTTGTCTGCGAAGCGGTCATCGTGGCGCACCTCGCCCCAGTCGCCCATGTCACCGGGGCTGCCGACGGCAAGGATGCGCCCTTCGGGCGAGACCGCCACATGCGTCGCCTCGGGCCGCGAAGGGTCCATGGTGATGATGCGCTTGGCAGAAAACACGGTAGGGATCATGCGACGTCTCCGACGAACCGATTGTTTTCGCCAGATTAGCCGTGACATCCTTCCTGCGGGAAATGCATAATTCAGCGGTAATTCCTCTGATATGCTGAGGGTAGAATGCACTACACCCTGAAACACCTGCGCTATATCGAGGCGGCCGAGCGGCACCAGTCGATCACCGCCGCCGCGGAAACGCTGTTGGTCTCGCCCTCGTCGATCGCCGCCGCCATCGACCATATCGAGGCGCAGGCGGGTCAGCCGGTCTTTGCCCGTGTCCCGTCGCGCGGGATTGCCGCCACCCATTTCGGGCGCAAGTTCCTAGACGAGATCCGGCTTCTTCTGGCAGCGCAGGCGCGTTTCGACGACAAGATCATGAACCTTGGCCAGATGATCGACGGTACCGCGCGCATCGCCTGCTTTACCCCGCTGGCCCCGATCCTTCTGCCCACCATCCTGTCGGATGTGCGCGAACGCTATCCTCAGCTTCGCATCGATGTCATGGAAAGCACCTCGGAAGAGATCGGTGGCGCATTGGAAAGCGGAGAGGCGGATTTCGCCCTGTGCTATGGCCCCGTCCACGAGCTGATTTATCGCTTCCTGCCGCTTTTCGTGGGCTATCCCCACGCGGCGCTGCCCGTTTCGCATCCCTTGGCCAGCGGGCGCTTCGTCACGCTGGAGCAGCTTGCGCCAGAACCTCTGGTCGTTCTGGACCTGGAAATGTCGCGCCGCTATCTGATGGACCTGTTCACAGGCCGCGGGTTGAAGCCGAACGTAGTCTATTCGGCCCGCTCGACCGACATGATGCGGGCGCTGATCGCCGCCGGCATGTGCTACGGCATCTTCAACATCCGCCCGATGATCGAGCAGACCTATGCCAAGGGCGATCTGGTGCGCCTGCCGCTGGCCGGCGAACTGGACGCACCGCGCGTCGGCGTTCTGACCCGCCGGGACACCAAGCTGACACCCGTTTGCGAAGCGATTGTCGCGGCTTGCGAGATGCAGGCGATGCAGGGGGCCTTCGACCGGGCATTCATCCGTCCCTACGTTCCCCAGGAATTCTGAGGAAGTGGGGCGCAAAAATGCATTTGCCGCATAGCTGACCATACGGATTCATTGATGTGACAGCGCCATTGCAGAACCCGGCGCGCGCCCCCAACAGGAGACATCGATGCGTCCGATCGCAGTCCTTACCCGTCGCGCCATGCTCGCCGGGGCCGCGGCCCTGACCGCCCTTACCCTTGCGCCGGCGGTCCACGCCGAAGAACCGCAGCGAGGCGGCACACTGGTCATCGCATCGGTCCAGAAGCCGCGCCATCTGAACGCGGCGGTCCAATCCGGCATCGCGACCGGCGTGCCCGCGGCGCAGATCTTCGCGACGCTCCTGCGCTATGGCGAGGATTTCCAGCCCCAGCCCTATCTGGCCGAAAGCTGGGAATTCAGCCCCGATAACAAGGTTCTGACGTTGAAACTGGTGCAGGGCGCGACCTTCCACGACGGCAAACCCATCACTTCCGAAGACGTGGCATGGTCGCTTGACGTGGCGAAGAAGAACCACCCCTTCTCGACCATGCTGGCGCCTGTCGAGGCTTTTGAGGCCCCCGATCCGCAAACCGTCGTGATCCGCATGAGCGCGCCGCATCCGCCGATCCTGCTGGTCCTGTCCTCGGCACTGACGCCGATCCTGCCGAAACATGTCTTCGACGACGGGCAGGACATCAAATCGAACCCCAAGAACAACCTTCCCATCGGCTCCGGCCCCTTCAAGGTCACGGCATTCGAGCCGGGGCAGCACATCATTCTGGAACGCTATGACGGCTTTTTCCTGAAGGGGCGTCCCTATCTGGACCGGATCGTGATCCGGCAATACCAGGATTCCAATTCCGGCGTACTGGCCCTGGAATCGGGCGAGGCGCAGATGTTCCCCCTGCTGGATTCCACCCGGCTGATCCGGCGGCTTGAGAAGTCGGGCAAGATGTCCGTGACCGACAAGGGCTATGCCGCCATCGGCCCGATCAACTGGCTTGCCTTCAACACCAAACAGCCGGACCTGGCCGATGTCCGCGTGCGACAGGCGATCGCCCATGCCATCGACCGGAATTTCGTGACCAAGGCCCTGCATGCCGGGCTGTCGAAGCCCGCGGTCGAGCCGGTGGTCCAGGAAAGCCCCTTCTTCGCCGAGGATGTGGCGCGCTATGACTTCGACCTCGACAAAGCCAAGGCGCTGCTGACCGAAGCCGGCTATGGCGAGGGGGGAAAGAAGCTGTCGCTGCGGATCGACTATCTTCCCGATGCCGACGAACAACAACGCGCCGTCGCCGAGTATGTCAAGGCGGCGCTGGCCAAGGCCGGGGTCGAGATCAGCGTCCGCGCCTCGCCCGATTTTCCGACCTGGGCGCAGCGGATCTCGTCCTATGACTTCGACCTGACCATGGATCAGGTCTTCAACTGGGGCGACCCGGTGATCGGGGTGAACCGGACCTATCTTTGCTCGAACATCCGGCAGGGGATCATCTGGTCGAATACCCAGCAATATTGCAACGAGGCGGTCGACAAGCTGATGACCGAGGCCGCGACCGAGCCTGATCAGGCAAAGCGCAAGGATCTTTACGGTCAGGCCTTCAAACAGATCACCGCGGACATCCCCATCCATTTCATCAACGAGGTTCCCTATCACACGGTCTATACGCAGGCCGTGCAGAACCCGCCCGTCTCGATCTGGGGACCGATGGGTCCGATGGATGACGTCTGGCTGAAGCAATAGGCGCGGAGGCCCTGCAATGATGCGTCGTATCCTGCGGCAGCTGCTTTACGCGGTCGGCCTGATCCTTGCCGTGCTGGTGCTGAACTTCCTGCTGATCCAGCTTGCGCCCGGCGATCCGGCACAAGTGATCGCCGGCGAAATGGGCGGTGCCAGCCCCGAGGTCATGGCCGCGATCCGCCAGCAATACGGGTTGGACAAGCCGGTGCTGACCCAGCTTGCACTGTATCTGGGCCGCGCGCTTCAGGGCGATCTGGGCATGTCCTATTTCTACAACCGCCCGGTGGTCGAGCTGATCGTGTCCCGGCTTGGCCCGACGCTGCTGCTGGTGGCCGCGGCGCTGGCCTTTGCGATGCTGGCCGGCACGCGGCTGGGGCTGATGGCGGCGAAGAACCCGCGTGGCATCGCCTCGGGGGTGGTCACGGTCTTGTCGCTGGTGGGCTATTCCGCACCGGTCTTCTGGACGGGGCTGATGCTGGTCATCCTGTTCGGAGCCAAGATCCCGCTGTTCCCGATCGCCGGGATGATCGATGTCGTCAAGGTCGGCGGACCGCTGACGCGGGCGCTGGACATCGCCCATCACCTTGTCCTGCCCGCGCTGACGCTGGGGCTGGTCTATCTGGCGCAGTATAGCAGGCTGACCCGCGCCTCGATGCTGGAGGTGCTGGGCGCCGACTATATCCGTACCGCCCGTGCCAAGGGCGTCAGCGAGCGACAGGTTCTGGGCCGCCACGCGTTCCGCAATGCGCTGCTGCCGGTCGTCACCGTCGCCGGGATGCAGTTCGGGGCCATCATCTCGGGCGCGGTGCTGGTCGAGACCGTGTTCAGCTGGCCCGGCCTTGGCACGCTGGCATTTCAGGCCATCCTCGCGCGCGATTACCCCACGGTGCTGGGCATCCTGTTCTTCTCGACCCTGATCGTCATCATCGCGAACCTGCTGACCGATTTCGTGTCGCGTCTGCTGGATCCGCGCCTTGCCGGAGGACGTTGACATGACCGCCGAAGCCAGAACCTCGGTTCCAGCCGCCCGCGGGCCCCTGAGCGAAGCTTGGGAGATCTTCCGCCGCAGCCCCTCGGCCATGCTGGGGCTGCTGGTGATGACGCTTGTCGTGCTGATGACCTTTGCCGGGCCGCTGCTTTACCATGTAGACCCGTTCGAGATCGTCTGGGCACCGCTTTCGCCGCCCGGTGATGATCCGACGATTCCGCTGGGCACCGACAATCTGGGACGCGACATCCTGGCCGGTCTGATCGCGGGCGGACGTGCGACGCTGGCCGTGGGCTTCGCGGCCGCGCTGATCACCATGGTCATCGGCGTCGTGATCGGGGCCTATGCGGGCTTCTATGGCGGCCTTGTCGATGACATGCTGACGCGCGTGACCGAGTTCTTCCAGGTCCTGCCCCCGCTTCTGTTCGCGATGGTGGTGGTCACGCTGTTCCAACCCACGCTGGTCAACGTGGCGCTGGCCATCGGCATCGTCAGCTGGCCCCAGACCGCGCGCCTGACCCGGGCCGAGTTCCGCCGCATCCGCACACTGGAATATGTCAGCGCGATGCGGGCCGTCGGCGCGGGCGACGGCCATATCATCTGGCGCGTGATCCTGCCCAATGCGCTGCCACCGCTGATCGTCTCGGGGACGCTGACCATCGGCATGGCCATCCTGTTCGAGGCCGGACTGAGCTTCCTGGGCCTGTCCGATCCCAACATCATGTCCTGGGGGCTGATGATCGGATCGGGTCGCGAATACCTGCTGGATGCGTGGTGGGTCGTGACGCTGCCCGGCGCGATGATCTTCCTGACCGTCCTGGGCGTCAGCCTGGTCGGCGACGGCCTGAACGACGCCTTCAACCCCCGGCTAAGGGAGCGCTGAGCCATGACCGATCCCGTCCTGGAGATCCGCAACCTGAAAGTCGACTTCGCCACCCGGCGCGGGCTGGCCCATGTGCTGGACGACGTGTCCTTCAGCGTGGATCAGGGCGAACTGCTGGCGATCGTCGGCGAATCCGGCTGCGGCAAAAGCATGACCGCCCTGTCGATTCTTGGGCTCATCCCCTCGCCCCCCGGCAGGATCGTGGGGGGCAGCATCAGCTTCATGGGTCGCGACCTGACCAGCCTTTCGCCCGCTGAGATCCGAAAGATCCGGGGCGGCGACATCGCCATGATCTTTCAGGAACCGATGACCTCGCTGAACCCGGTCTTCACCTGCGGCGAGCAGATCGCCGAAGCGGTGCGCCTGCATCAGAAGGTCAGTCCCAAGGCCGCGCAGGCCCGGGCGGTCGAGATGCTGCGCGCCGTTGGCATCCCCGAACCCGAACTGCGCGCAAAGGCCTATCCGCACCAGCTTTCGGGCGGGATGCGCCAGCGGGTGATGATCGCGATGGCGCTGTCCTGCGAACCCCGGCTGCTGATCGCGGACGAGCCGACAACCGCGCTGGACGTGACCGTTCAGGCCCAGATCTTCGGGCTTCTGGACGAACTGCGCCAGCAGACCGGCACCGCGATCGTCCTGATCACCCATGATATGGGCGCAGTCGCGGAAATGGCCGACAAGGTCGCGGTGATGTATGCCGGCCGCGTGATCGAACGCGGCCCGGCGGATGCCGTGCTTGACCGTCCCGGCCATCCCTATACCCGTGGCCTTCTGGCCAGCATTCCGCGCCTCGACGCCGATCCCGACGCCGACCTGCCCGAGATCCCCGGCATCGTCCCCGCCCTGACGGATCTTGGCCGGGGATGCGCATTCCAGCCGCGCTGTCCGGTTGCAACTCCCGCATGCCGCGATGGGCAGCCTGGCCATGTCGCGCTGTCGCCGGGCCAGTCCGCGGCCTGTTTCCACCTGACTGCAAGCGAGGCATTCGCATGACCCGGCTGCTTTCCGTCCGCGACCTCAAGGTTCACTTCCCGGCCCCGAACGGGCGACGGGTCCATGCTGTCGACGGTGTCAGCTTCGAGATTCCCCGCGGCCAGACGCTTGGCATCGTCGGGGAATCCGGATCGGGCAAGACCACCACGGCGCTTGCCGTCATGCGGCTTGCCCCGATCACCGGTGGTGAGGTCGAGCTTGACGACACCCCGATCAGCCGGATCGAGGGCGAGGCCCTGCGCCGCGCCCGCCCCCGCTTCCAGATGGTGTTTCAAGACCCCTTTTCCTCGCTGAACCCGCGCGAGCGGGTGGGGCGCATCATCCGCCAGCCGATGGACCTACTGGGCTATGGCGACCCCGCCGGACGCGATGCGCGGGTCGAGGAATTGCTGACCCAGGTGGGGCTGCGCCCCGAACTGAAGTCACTTTACCCCCACCAGTTCTCGGGCGGGCAAAGACAGCGGATCGGATTGGCGCGTGCGCTTGCGACCCGGCCCGACCTGATCGTCTTCGACGAGCCCGTCTCGGCGCTGGATGTCGCGGTGCAGGCCCAGGTGCTGAACCTGATCCGCCGCCTGCAGCGCGAAACCGGGATCACCTATCTGTTCATCAGCCACGATCTTGGCGTCGTCCGCCACGTCTGCGACGAAATCGCAGTGATGTATCTGGGTCAGATCGTCGAACAGGCCCCGACCGCGCAAATCTTTGCCACACCGCGCCATCCCTATACGCAGGCGCTGATCGCGGCCGCCCCATCGCTTTCGCCGGAGCACCGGCGGCGAGGGGGAGGCGCCCGGCTTCAGGGCGATCCGCCCAGCCCGGTCAACCTGCCACAGGGCTGCCGCTTTGCGTCGCGCTGTCCGTCGGTCGTCGCGCATTGTCGCAGCACGGCGCCCGATTTGCGGATGACCGCCGCTGGACACCGCGTCGCCTGCCACCTTGCTGCGGTTTCTGTCCCCGCCTAAAGCCGCTTTCCCGTCTGGGGCGAAAACAGGTGCAGGCGTCCCTCGGCGGGCAGGACGTCGATGCGGTCCCCCCTTTGCGCGGTCGAGTTTCCGGCCAGCCGCAGCGTGAAGGGCACGTCCGATCCCTGGATCATGCCATAGCCAAAGGCATCGGCGCCCAGCCGCTCGACCGAGCGCAGTTCGACCGGGATTGCGGGCTGGCCCGGTGCGGCAATCTCCAGATCCTCGGGCCTCAACCCCAGCCGGACCTCGCCGGACGGGGGCAGTCCGGCCAGTGGCAGGCGGTGCCCGCCGGGCAGAAGCGCGCTGCCCCCCTCGGCCATGACGGTGAAGATGTTCATCGCGGGAGAGCCGATGAAGCCCGCGACAAATTCGCTGGCCGGGGTGGCATAGACTTCAAGCGGGGTCGCGATCTGGTCGGCGACGCCGCTGTTCATGACGATCAGCCGGTCGGCCAGCGTCATCGCCTCGACCTGGTCATGGGTGACGTAAAGTGTGGTCTGCCCGGTCCGCAGGTGCATCTCCTTGATCTGCAGCCGCATCTGCACCCGCAGCTTGGCGTCAAGGTTGGACAAGGGCTCATCCAGCAGGAAGGCCGAGGGTTCGCGCACCAGCGCCCGCCCCATCGCGACCCGCTGGCGCTGCCCGCCCGACAAGGCGCGGGGCTTGCGGTCCAGATAGGGCTCAAGCTCCAGCATGCGGGCCGCGCGCAGCACCCTCGCCTCGATCTCGGCCTTGGGAAGCTTTGCGATCTTCAACCCATAGGCCATGTTTTCGCGCACGTTCATATGCGGGTAAAGCGCATAGTTCTGGAACACCATCGCGATATTTCGGTCGCGCGGCTCAAGCGTGTTGACCACCTTTCCGTCGATCTCGATCGTTCCCGCGCTGATGCCCTCAAGCCCCGCGACCATGCGCAGAAGGGTCGACTTGCCGCAGCCCGAGGGGCCGACGATCACCACGAATTCGCCATCGGCAATGTCCATGGTGACGCCGTGGATGACCTCTAGTCCCGCATAGCTTTTGCGCAGGTCGTTCAGCAGGATATGGGCCATTCACTTCTCCGTCTCGACAAGGCCCTTCACGAACCAGCGCTGCATCAACACGACGACCAGGATCGGCGGCAGGATCGCAAGGACCGAGGTCACCATGACAAGGTTCCAGGGGGTATCGGCATCCGCAAACGAGATCATCTTGCGCAGCGCGATGACGATGGTGTTCATTTCGTTGGAGTTCGTGACCAGCAGCGGCCACAGATATTGCGTCCAGCCATAGATGAACTGGATCACGAAGATCGCCGCCACGTTGGTCAGTGACAACGGCCACAGGATGTCCCTGAAAAAGCGCCAGGGCCCTGCGCCATCGACCCGCGCCGCCTCAAGCAACTCATCCGGGATGGTCATGAAGAATTGGCGGAACAGCAGCGTCGCCGTGGCCGATGCGATCAGCGGCAGGATCAGGCCCGGATAGGTGTCGATCAGACCCAGATCCACCATGACCTTGTAGGTCGGCTGGATACGGACCTCGACCGGCAGCATCAGCGTGATGAAGATCAGCCAGAAACAGGCCATGCGCAGCGGAAAGCGGAAGAACACGATCGCATAGGCCGAGGCCATGCTGATCGCGATCTTGCCGATGGCGATGCCCAGGGCCACCAGGGTCGTATTTCCCAGAAGCCGCCACAGGCTGACGCCGCCGATCTGGCCGATGCGGCCGGAAAACGCCTCGCCGTAATTGTGCAGTCCCTCGGCCCCCGGCACCAGCGGCAGCGGCGGACGCAGGATCGTCTGGGTGGAGTGGGTCGAGGCAATGAAGACATAATAGACCGGAAAGACGACCACGATGACGCCCAGGACCATCCACAGGTGGCTGAGCATCCGCGACGGGGCGCGCGCGGCAAGCGGGCTTTCAGCCATAGTGCACCCGCCGTTCGATGAAGCGGAACTGGAAGGCGGTCAGGGCGATCACGATCAGCATCAGGATCACCGATTGCGCGGCAGAATCCCCCATGATGAGGTTCACGAAGCCGTCGTTATAGACCTTGTAGACAAGCGTCTCGGTCGCCTTGCCCGGACCGCCCCCGGTCACGGCATGGATGATGCCGAAGGTATCGAACAGCGCATAGACCGTGTTCACGACCAACAGGAAAAACGTCGTCGGCGCCAGCAACGGAAAGACAATGGTCCAGAACGCATGACGCCGGCTTGCGCCGTCGATGGCCGCAGCCTCCAGCAGCGAGGTCGGGATCGCCTGCAACCCGGCAACGAAGAACAGGAAATTGTAGCTGATCTGCTTCCACGTCGCCGCAGCGACCACAAGGATCATGGCGTGGTTCGCGTTCAGCAGCGGGTTCCATTGGATGCCGATCTGCTTCAATGGCCAGGCCAGCGTGCCGAAGCTGGGATTGAACATGAACAACCACAGCATGCCCGCGATGGCCGGGGCGACCGCATAAGGCCAGATCATCAGCGTGCGATAGATGCCCTTGCCGCGCACGATCCGTTCCGCCTGCACCGCCAGGAACAGCGCGATTGCCATCGGCAGGATCGCGACCAGCACGGAAAAGACCGCCGTGACCTGCAGCGAGTTCAGATAGTTCGGATCGCTCAGCACCCGCCGGAAATTCGCAAGCCCGACAAAGCTGGATTTCAGGCCGAAGGGATCTTCCTTCAGCATGGATTGTCGGAACGCCTGCCCGGCGGGCCAGTAGAAAAAAATCAGCGTGATCGCCAGCTGCGGCGCCAGAAGCAGCCAGGGCAAAAGTCTGTGCGGAAAGACGGTTCTTCTCATGCGGGATCCCCTTATCGGAACCGGGGCGCGCGCCGTCCAGGGACCGCGCGCGCCCGATTGGCGGGATCAGCCGCCTGCGGCTTCCTTGATCGCGGCATTGCCGCGGGTCACCGCGTTCTGCAGCGCCTGTTCGGCGGTCTGCTGGCCGGCCAGCATCTTTTCGTATTCCTCGTTCTGGATGTCGCGCAGTTGCGGCAGGTTTGGCGCGCGCACCCCCTTGGAGTTCTCGGTCGGGGGCTTGCCCGACATCTGCAGGATCGGCACCTCGCGCGCCGGGTTCTTCTCATAGAAGCCCGACGCCTTGGTTGCCTCATAGGCCGCCATCGTCACCGGCAGATAGCCCGACTGCTCGTGCAGGAACTGCTGCACCTCGGTCTTCGAGAGATAGTTGAAGAAAGCGGCGACGCCCTTGTAGGTGTCGTCCGACTTGCCCGCCATCACCCAAAGCGACGCTCCGCCCGGCGTGGTGTTCTGCGGCGCGCCCTGGGCCGTCTCGTCATAGGGCAGCTTGCCGATGCCGTAATTCATCCCGGATTTGACGATATCGCCCAATCCCCCCGAGCTTTCGGTCAGAATGCCGCATTCTCCCGAGGTGAAGTTCTGCTTCGCCTCGCTGGTGCGCCCGCCATAGACGAAGACCCCCTCTTTCGCCAGGTCGGCCAGTTCCTGGAAATGCTTGACGAAAAGCGGGGCGTCGATCTTCAGCTCGGGCGTGCCGGCCAAGCCGTTTTCGTTGGTCCCCCACGAGACGTTGTTCCAGGCCGCGAAGTTCTCGGTATGGATCCAGGTCAGCCAGGTCGAGGTATAGCCACAGGTTGCCGCGCCGGATTCCTTGATCTTGCGCGCCGCGGCCCAGACCTCCGCCCAGGTCTGGGGCGGTGCGTCGACATCCAGCCCGGCCTTCTGGAAGATGTCCTTGTTGTAATACAGGATCGGCGAGGACGAGTTGTAGGGGAAGGACAGCATTTCCCCTTCCGGGGTCGAATAATATCCGACGATGCCGGGCAGATACTGGCTCTTGTCGAAGGTGAAGCCGCCTTCGGTCAGCACCTCGGCCACGGGCTTGATCGCGCCCTGCGCACCCATCATGACGCCAGTCCCGACATCGAAGACCTGGATGATGTCCGGGGCCTGTCCCGCGCGGAAGGCGGCGATGCCCGCGTTCAGCGTTTCGGGATAGGTGCCCTTGAACACCGGCTTCAGGACATAATCGGACTGGCTTGCGTTGAAATCACCGGCGATCTTCTCGACAACCTCGGCATTGGCGCCGGTCATCGCGTGCCACCACGAAATTTCGGTCTGGGCCTGTGCCGCGAACGGCAGGGCTGCGAATCCACAAAGCCATAGGCTGAGATTCTTCATGCGACTTACTCCTCCCTCGATCCATGCTGCTGGGTTTTGCGCGGATGTTCCCACCGACCTCCCAATCGGGCGGGACAACCTTTTCCTCCAGGGGGGAGTTTAACTCGACGGTGAAGTGCCGAGTCAATTCGCGATGACTGCGCGAATGATTTGCAGCATGACCTTGCCGCCGAACGAAAAAGCGGCCCACCCCCTTGGGACGGGCCGCGTCGTGGTCAGGGTCGGGATTACTCGCCCGCACCGATGGCCTTCAGTCCCGCCGCCGCGCAGGTCGCGTCGATGTCACCCGACGGCGCGCCGCCGACGCCGATGCCGCCGACCAGCGCCTTGCCGAACTTGACCGGCAGGCCGCCAGCCTGGATGACCATGCGCGGGTCCATATCGCGCAGACCTTCGTTGGCGGGTTTCGAGGCAATGAACTCGGCCAGGCCGGCCGTGTCGCGACCCATCGCGGCCGAGGTGAAGGCCTTGCCCTGCGCGCTCGACCCCGTATGCGGGCCGGCATTGTCGGCCTTCAGCAGAACCTTGGTCGAACCGTCGCGGGCGACGATCGCGACGCTGACATTGTGGCCTTCGGCGGTGCAGGCCTTCAGCGCTGCGTCCGCGGCCTTCGTCGCCAGATCAAGCGGCAGATAGGGCGCACTCGGCAAATCCTGAGCGGCAGCGCCGAAAGGGGCGAGAAGCGCGATGGCAAGCACGAGGTTCCGGGTCATGAGGGGTATCCTTTCCGAATGATGAAAGGGAATTAGCCCGCCCCGCCCCATGCCGGTATTCGTATCCCTTGCAGCCGTCTGCGTAGTTCTACGGAGTGTCGCGTCCGGCCAGCCACAGACGCGTCATCTCGGCTTGCGAGGTTGTGCCAAGCTTGGCCCCGATGGCAGCGCGATGGCTTTCGACGGTGCGCGGCGACAGGCCCAACCCCTCGGCGATCTGGCGCGTGGTGAAACCTTCGGCGATCCGATCCAGCACCTCGGTTTCGCGGGGCGTCAGCGAAGCCAGAAGCCCCAGCGTCTCGGCCTGTTCGGCGCGACGGTCCAGCGCCCGCTCCAGCGCCTCATGCCCTTTCTGGATGGCATCGATCAGATCCTGCTCGTCGATGGGCTTCGACAGGAAGTCGACCGCGCCATTGCGAAAGGCGCGGCGGCAGGCCTCGATATCGCCGTGCCCCGAGATGACAATCACCGGCCAGTCGATGCCTTGCTCGGCCAGCCGTTCTTGCAGCTTCAGGCCGGAAATGGCGGGCATCCGGATGTCCAGGATCAGGCAACCGGGCGCGAGTTTGGGCAGCTGCGCGAGAAACCCCTGAGGATCGGCGAAGCCCGTGACTTCGATTCCCACGGTCGACATCAGCAACGCCAGCGCGCGGCGCACCGCCTCGTCGTCATCCACCAGATAGACGGGCAGGTTCATTCCCGAGCCTCTGCGGATCGTCCCGGAAGCACCACCCGGAACGTCGCCCCCGACGTACCGTCGACCAGTTGGATCTCTCCTCCGGCGCGTTCGACCAGACGCTGGCTTAGCGCCAGGCCCAGCCCGGTCCCGTTGGGCCGCGTGGTGGTGAAGGGCGTGAATAGGCGCGAGCGCAACTGCGGCGCGATGCCCGGCCCGTTATCCCAAACCTCCAGCACGACGCGATCCTGCTGCGGCTTCAGCGCCACGACAACCTGCCCGGCATTGCCAAGCCCGGCAGTGGCCTCGATGGCGTTTCGGGCAAGGTTGAAGACCACCTGCTCCATCTCGACCGGGTCGGCGATGACGGGCGCGGGACCGGGACCAAGATCGAAAGCCAGCCGCACGCCCTGTGCGGCGGCCTGCGGCGCCAGAAGCGTCTGCACGTTTCGCAGCGCCTCGCGCAGGTCAAAGGGCACGCGCGGCACCGGATGCGGGCGCGACCAGTTGCGGAAGCGTTCCAGCATCGCCGAGGCCCGCCGCGCCTGCGCGACCGTATCATCCAGGATCGGCGCCAGCGCAGCCGAATCCCCGCGCGCCAGCATCCGCCGGCCCGCCTGCGCCTGCGCCAGGATCGCCGTCAGGGGCTGCGTCAGTTCATGGGCAAGCCCGCTTGCCATCTCGCCCAGGGCATTGACGCGAGAGGCATGGGCAAGGCGCGAATCCAGCGCGCTGAGCCGCGCCTGTTCGATCGCGCCACGCACGCGGGCGCGTTGGCGCAGCGCCGACAGCGCGGCAAGATAGGCCAGCGTGACCGCCAGCAGCGCCAGCCCGGTCCGCAAGGCAGGAAGCAGGTTCGCAATGCCGATCTGCATCCCCGTTTCCAGCAGCAGCGGCTGGGATGCACTTCCAAGTGCCCGCGCAAACCGGATCGTCTCGGGAGCGGCGCCCCGATGGAACAGGGCGGGACCATCCGGCAATGACAGGGTCAGCGCGACATCGGGCCGCGACCAGAATGTTCCCGCCTCGTCCACCAGCTTCTCGGCATCGATGCCCAGCATCAGCCCATAGCGGGCCGCATCGGTATTCGGGCTGCGCTTGACCATGATGTAATGCTGCGGCCGCTCCGGATGCGGCAGCAACGCGATATGGCCGGTCGAGGCCTGTGCAGACGCGCGAATGGTATCCGCCAGCGCCGGGGCAAGCGGCAGCGTCCCGACCGCCTTGCCCCGCGCATCGAACGGCACAAGCTGAACCTCGTCGATGCGCGGATAGAAACGAGAAATCGTCTGGGCCACCTCAAGGAACAGGCCGTTCTGCTCGGCCTCGCCGGCGACTGCAATCGCCGACAGCGCCGTCAGGTGGGCATCGTGCTGGTCCGCGCGCTGCGAGGCCAGCCGCAGCAGGACCGAGCTTTCCTGTTCCAGTTCCACCATCAACGCGTGGCGCTGAAGGATCGCAACCGCCCCCGCGGTCGCCAGCAGCAGCAGGCAGCCGATCGCGATCAGCTTCAGCGGGCTTTCAAGGATCGGGCGGTTCGGGCCTGTCATGGGTCCATTCTTGCAGGTTTCACGCGTGGCCTAAATGCGGCTCGTCAGGTTTCTGCGCCGTGCATCAATCACGGCCCAGCGGTTGCGAGCGCGCGGCCATCACCCCTCGCATGGCCCCAACCAGTTCCGAGACCGGGCCGGTCTTTTCCCAAGAGTAAAGCGAGACCGAAATCGGCGCCTCCATCCCAAAGGGCGCATATTGCCGCACGCGGTATCGCCCCGCCGCGCTGACCGGAAGCAGGGAAAGGCCCAATCCCGCCTCGACCGCGACCAGGACGTTGTGCAGGTTGCTGCCCGCAAAGGCGACATACCAGCCTAGCCGCTCGCGCTCGGCCCGCTGGAACATCGTGTCGCGGTAAAGACCATCGGGCGGAAAGGCCACCAGCGGCAGCGGATCGGGCCATGTGGCGGGCGCCTCGGCGCTTTCATACCAGGCGACCGGCTCGGGGAAGGATGCGCGGCAATCCGGGCCAGGCCGCGCGTCCTTGACGATCACGATGTCGAACTCGCCACCGCGATAGCGCCGCGTCAGGTCGCGGCTAAGACCGGCCGTCACATCAAGACGGATCTCGCGGTGGCGACGGGCGAAATCGCCGAATGTCTTCGCCATCGCGGCATCGACGATATCCTCGGGCAGGCCGATGCGGATCGAGGCAGAGCCCGCGGGATCTCCAAGCGCGGCCTCGGCCTCGGCCTGCAGGGCCAGAAGCCTGCGGGCATAGCCCAGAAGCCGCTCTCCACTCGCGGTGGGCCGGACGGGGCGCGCCGTCCTCTCGATCAGGGGGGAGCCGACCAGAGTTTCCAGCCGGGCAAGCTGCTGGCTGATCGTCGATTGCGTCATGTGCAGGCGTTCGGCCGCCAGCGTGAAACTGGCCGCATCGACGATGGCAGTGAAAGAACGAAGCAGGCGCGGGTCAAGCATGGCGATTGCAAAGGATGAGGCCGCCCCCATGAGTATTCATGTTTGCGATGAAAGTCATCCTGATATTTAATTTTCAAATGCCAGCCGTCCTGCCTATCTGGGCGAGAACCACTAGACCGGGGGCATTCATGCCGTCACGCCAGTCGAAGCCTTCGATCGGGAAACGCGCCATGCCACGCCGCGCTTTCCTTGTCGGAACCGCCTTCCTGTCGCTGCTTGCGGCCCCCGTCTCTGCGACAGGAAAGACCATGAACGGAACCCGACTGCATCAGGCGGCAGGACAGAACGACGCCGCGGCGATCACCCGGCTTCTGGCGGCAGGCGCCGAGATCGAGGCGCGCGACCGCAACGGTGCGACGCCGCTGCTGGTTGCGACCCACGCCAATGCCGTCGAGGCGGCACGGGTCCTTGTCCAGGCGGGGGCCGACGTCAATGCCGAGGATCTTATCCAGGACAGCCCCTATCTTTACGCCGGGGCGCGCGGGCATCTGGAGATCCTCAAGTTGACGCTGGCACATGGCGCGGACCTGAAAAGCACCAACCGGTTCGGCGGCACCGCCCTGATCCCCGCCTGCGAACGCGGGCATGTGGAAACCGTGCGCACGCTGATCGAGGCCGGCGTCGATGTCGATCACGTCAACAACCTGGCCTGGACGGCCCTGCTTGAGGCGATCATCCTGGGCGATGGCGGGCCCCGTCACCAGCAGATCGTCGACCTGCTGGTCAAGGCGGGTGCCGACGTCAACCTTGCAGATGGCAACGGAGTGACCCCGCTGGGTCATGCTCGCGCCGCCGGCTATGACAAGATCCAACGCATCCTGGTCGCCGCTGGCGCAAGATAGACCCCGATCTGCCTCTTGCATCCAAATATGCAGGTAGGTGCCTGCATATCTTGACATGCAGGTATTTACCTGCATAAATGGTCGCGATACGGATGGAGCGGCCCATGGATGACAACAAGGTCTTCAAGGCGTTGGCCGATCCAAGCCGCAGGAAACTGCTTGATGCCCTTTGCGAACGGAACGGGCAGACGCTTGGCCAGCTATGCGAAACGCTGGACATGCAGCGCCAGTCCGTGACTCAGCATCTTGGACTTCTGGAAGACGCGAATCTGATCAGCACCGCCCGTCGCGGGCGAGAGAAGCTGCATTTCATCAACCCCGTCCCGCTTTACGAGGTCTATGAACGGTGGATCCGCAAGTTCGAGGAAAGCCGTCTCAGCCTTCTCCACGACCTCAAGCACGAACTTGAAAGGAGCAAGCCATGACCGACAAATCCGCCAGTTTCGTTTACGTCACCTATATCCGCACCACCCCGGAAAAGGTGTTCGAGGCGATCACCAGACCCGATCTTGCGCGCCGGTATTGGGGGCACGAAAACGTCTCGGCCGACTGGCAGACCGGCTCTGGCTGGCAGCATGTCCGCGCCGATGCCGCGCGAACCGTGGACCTTGTCGGCAAGGTCATCAGCAGCGATCCGCCCAACAAGCTGGTCATCAGCTGGGCGAATGAAAGCCAGCAGGACGATCCCGACCCATACAGCCGCGTGACCTTCGACATCGAGCCGCAGGACGACATGGTCAAGTTGACCGTCACGCATGACGACCTGCAACCCGGCAGCGGCATGTGCAACGCGGTCGGCAAAGGCTGGCCGCTGGTGCTGTCCAGCATGAAATCCTTTCTGGAGACTGGGCGCGGCTTTGACCTGTGACCACAGGCCGCCCGGCACATCGGAGCAAGATCATGAGCCAGACCACCTATTGCGGCGGCTGCGCCTGTGGCGCCGTCCGCTATGAGGCGACGGGAGCGCCGGTCGCCGAGCTTCACTGCCAGTGTCGCCATTGCCAGATGCGCAGCGGCACCGGCCATTCGTCGTATCTCGTCTTCGCGGGGGTGGACGCGGTCAGGGTGGCAGGACGGTTGCAGGGCTGGAGCGTCGCCGGCGACAGCGGCAACGAAAAGACCCACGCCTTCTGCCCCACCTGCGGCACGCCCGTCCTGCTGACCTTTGTCGCCGCCCCCACAATTACGGCGATCCACCCAGCCAGCCTGGATGCGCCCGAACGGTTCCACCCGACCCTTGTCGCCTATGGCAGCCGGGCGCTTGGCTGGGACCGCCATGATCCGGCGCTGACGGTGCTGGCGAAGGGCCCACCCGCCTGATCCGGCAGGCCGATGCTTCGCGCGTTGCCCGCAGGTGACGGCCGTTGCCCGACGATACACGGCGCAGTTGAGACGACCTCACCCCTGCTGTTAATCCTCGTTCTCATGACAAGAGCGTGTTCGCGCGCCAGGAGGGACCGAGATGACATTTCAAAGCCGGAAGCTGCGGTTCGCGGTATTCCTTGCCCCCGCATTGCTGATGCTGGCGGGCTGCGGGTTTCCCCGCCGCCACAGCGAACAGGAATGCATGGAGCGCGCGATGTATTTCGAATCGAACCGCTCCAGCCGCGATGGCATGATCGCGGTGGGCAGCGTCGTCATGAACCGCGTGCAGTCGGGAAAATATCCCAATACCGTCTGCGGTGTGGTCGCGCAGAAGAACCAGTTCGCGTCCGGGATCATGACGCGCAAGATGAACCCCAGGGAACTGCCGAAGGTGCG
Source organism: Paracoccus sp. KR1-242 (assembly GCF_049446195.1). Classification (NCBI taxonomy): domain Bacteria; kingdom Pseudomonadati; phylum Pseudomonadota; class Alphaproteobacteria; order Rhodobacterales; family Paracoccaceae; genus Paracoccus; species Paracoccus sp. KR1-242. Next base: position 161,331 of record NZ_JBMSED010000003.1, on the reverse strand, counting down.
CGAGGCCGCACGCTCGGTCCTACGGGGGGAGCGTCACCCGCTGATCGGAAACGCGATGTTCTTCCATCAGGCAGGCTACAGCTTTTCCTATGACAACATGCACTACGTTCTGGTGACGGGCGGCAATGCCTTCTACGAAAAGCGCAAGAATTTCCTGGTGACGCAGCCGGTCCCGCCGCGACCGATCGAGGGCATCACCGGCCGCTGAACGCGGGCCGTCCCGGCTCAGCCGTAGCGGCGCAGGACGTCAAGGCGCGCCCGTGCGGCAGTCAGGATCGGCTCTGCCACGCTGGCGGGGACATCCGCCGCCACGCGTGCCGCCGCATCGTCCAGGACGGCATCTCCGGCGTTCCGGAACCGGGCAAAGGCCTGCTCGATGATCGCGGGTCCAAGCCCCGCCTCGCGCGCGGTCCGCTCGAAATGGCGGGGATGGATCTGGTCGATGCGGTAATGCCGCCTGCTGCCGGTCACGGCCATCGCCATCTGCATCTGCTGGTGGCGGATGTGACCCGCGGCGCGCGCAGGTTCGGCACTGAGGATGTCGTAAAGCGGGGTCATCCTGAACCCGCCCGGCGCGTGGAAGATCGAGAAGTTCTTGGCGTGGCCATCGGTCGCGCCGATCATCCAGAAGAAGATCTGCGCCGCCAGGAAATCCGCGCGGTCCCGCAGGCCGTCGCTGGATCCGGACAGCAGATGCAGGGCCTGGGCGATCCCCGGCCCGCCATCTTGTTCGTATTTCCGGGCCGAGGGAACCCCCAGCGCCTGGCACAGATCCTCTTGCGGCAGACGCAGGCGGCGGCCACGCGACAGGCTGCGGTCGAAACGCTCGACCACCAACGCGTCGATACCGTCGAAATGCTCGATCCGGGTCCGGGGCACGGAAAATCCGAAAGCCTCGGCCAGATTCAGGCACAGCAACTCATTCTCAAGGCTCGAACTCATGTCGATGCCGTTCTGAAGCTGGCCCATCCGGGTCTTGAGGATATGTGTCGTCGCCGTCATGCCCAACGGCAGGCGCCAGCCGCCGTCCCACAGCAGCGCCGTCTTTTCCTGCGCCCCCGCGACCGAGACGCGAAAAGCCTGATCCCGGTCCAGCCCCAGCGGATGACGGCCAAGATCGCGCAGCATCCGGGCGATCTGGTCCGGGACCAGCGCCTCGCTTACGTCGGAAAAGCCCGGGCCGGGATCCTCGCCCTGGGGAAGGAACTGCATCGCACCGACGCAATCGCGCCCGATCGCCGCCAGCAGCGAATGCGGATCGTCGCCACCGGCACCCATGCGTTCCGCCAATGCGCGGCGCAGGTTCATGCTGTCGGGCAGCAGGTTGTCAAACACCGCCAGCACAGCCTGACCGCGCTGCCGCTGATCGGTCAGCGGCAGGGAAAGCGACAGGCGGAAGCGATGCTCCCACTCCAGCCAGTCGGGGTGATAGGTGAAGCTGGTCGCGCCATCCGCTTCCCGCGTCAGGGTGCCGGCGCGCCTGCCATTGACATGGACCGCCAGCGGAACCGACCTTGGCCGACGCCCCATCAGAAGATATCCTCGATCCGCGCACCCGTCGCGCGGGGCACGACCTGCCAATCCAGCTCCAGCGCGGCGAACAGCGACAGGATGGTCGCGGCCGTGGGATTGGTGACGCCATTCTCGATATTCGAGATATGGTGTGCCCGTACGCCCGCCCTGTCTCCCAGTTCGGACTGCGTCAGGCCCTGGGCACGGCGCGCCTCGCGCAGGATCTGCGCCAGATCGTCAAGCGAGCGGGCAAGAGGCATATATACACTCCGGTGTAAATCTCGGACTTTTACACTATGCTGTATATCTACGGAATATACACTTCACTGTAAACAGCCTTCGCCACTGGAGACCCGGACATGTCGACACCCGCCTTGGCGGAGGCGGGTGTCTGGGCCGTGATCGACGGGCGCCGCCTCAGGAGTGGCGGGGACCGTCGTCGCGACCGTGGCCACCACGATCGTCGCCCTTGCGGTCGTCGGCGCCGTGGCGGGCAACCTGAACCGGTGCGGGGATTACGTTCTGGCTGTGGTTCGCACCATCATCGCCCCCTCGTCCGCGACCGCCGCCGCCATCGCGGCCCCCGCCCCCGTGATCGTCCCCGCGATCATGGCCACGGCCGTCGTCACCGCCACGACCGCGTCCGCCATGATCGTCTCCGGCATCATGGTTCGGACCGTCATCGCTGCCACGGCCGCGGCCGCCGTGATCGTCCCCGACGTCATGGTTTGGGCCGTCATCGGCACCGCGACCGCGACGCCCGTGATCGTCTCCGACGTCGTGGTTCGGACCGTCATCCGCGCCGCGGCCCCGCCGGGCCAACTGTTTCGCGGGCATCTTCGCCAGAAAGATCGTCGCAGGCGCAGCCCGGACGCTTGCGGGAGAGGCAGTGGCCGCAAATGGCGCGATGCCGAACAGGGACAGGGCGGCGATCAGGGGAAGGCTGGTCAGGGTCTTCATGAAATGATCCTCCTGGATGGGCGGGCGTAAAACCCGGCTGACCCCATCTGGCATCGCCGCGCGCATCCGCTCCAGCCTGTCCCGACCCATGCGCAGGCCCGTCGGACCTGATGCGCAGGGGGTGACGGGCCAAGGGTCCGAAAATCGCGTCAGACCTTGGTCCGAAAGGCCGATCCCACCTTGGCGGATGCCGTCCGGATCAGCAACAATCCGCCCAAAGCGGAGTGAAAGAATGATCGCCACAACCCAGACCGGACCGGCCCATTGGCGCCGGCGCATTGCGGCGATTCCCCTGCATCACCGCTTTGCGATCGTCGGCAGCATCGTCACGCTTCTGGGCATGGTCGCGGTCGGCAGCCTGGTCAGCGACAGCATCAAGACCAGCGTCGTGCGCAATGCCGCCCTGTCCAGCGCCGTCTATATGGAAAGCTTCATCGCCCCGATGTCGCAGGAATTGACGAACAGCCAGACGCTTTCCCCCGCCAGCATCCAGCGCATGCGCGATTTGCTGGACGAACCCCCGATGTCCGAGCGCGTCTTGTCCACCAAGATCTGGCGCAAGGGCGGGTTGATCGCCTTCAGCAGCGATGCCGACCTGATCGGCAAGGTTCTGGAACCGGGGGAAAAGCTGCGCCGCGCCTGGGCGGGTGAACTCAGCGCCTCGTTCGACGATCTGGACGAGGCTGAAAATGCGCGCGAGCAGATGAAGGGCATCCCTTTGCTTGAGGTCTATAACCCCATTCATTCGATCCTGACGGGCAAGATCATCGCGGTGGCCGAATTCTATCTGGACGGGTCGGAGCTGAAGGCCGACCTGCGCGCGGCGCAGGCCCGCGCCTGGGCAGCCGTCGCCGGGGTGATGGCGCTGACCTTTGCCGCGCTGTTCGGCATCGTCCGCGCGGGCAGTCGCACCATCGACGCCCAGAACCGCGAACTGACGGGGCGGTTGGCGGAACTGGCCCGTGTCTCGACCCAGAACAAGGCGCTGCGGGAACGGGTGCAAGCCGCCTCGCGCGGGGTCAGCGAGACGAACGAACGTTATATGCGCCGCATCAGTGCCGAACTGCATGACGGGCCGGCGCAGGCCCTGGCGCTGACCTCGTTGCGACTGGATGCGCTGATGCGCCGCGCCTCGGTTCCCCCGGACGACCCCGAGGCACGTGGCCTGCGCGCCTCGCTTGACGAGGCGATGGGGGATGTGCGCGACCTGTGCCGCGGGCTGACGCTGCCGACCCTGGAGGGGCGCAGCGTCGCCGAAACGCTGGAGCTGGCAATCAGCGCCCATGAGCGGCGGACCGCGACCACCGTGCAGCGCCGCTTTTCAGGCGATGAGCGGATCGACCGACCCGCCCCACACCCGATCCTGATCTGCGCCTATCGCTTCACACAGGAGGCGTTGATGAACGCCTGGCGTCACGCCAATGACGCGCCCGTCACTGCGTCCTGCGGGCTGTCCCCCGACGGCAGGCTTGAAATCGCGGTCGAAGACGGCGGCCCCGGCTTCGACCCTCGCACCCTGAACGGGCACGGGCTTGGCCTTTCCGGCCTGCGCGAACGCGTCGAAAGCATCGGCGGCGAATTTGACATCCGCACCGCGCCCGGCCAAGGCACCCGCCTGACCATCACCCTGTCGCCAGAGGCCCTCGCATGACAGACAAGATCCAGATCATCGTTGCCGACGACCACCCCCTGCTGCGCGGCGGCGTGGTGCTGTCCCTGCAGGAGCATGGCCATTTCGATGTCCAGGCACAGGTCGGCACCGCTGCCGAGGCCGTCGCCGCGGTCGAGGCCCATCTGCCGGATGTCGCGCTTCTGGACATTTCAATGCCCGGCTCGGGCCTGAACGCCGCGGCCGAGATCGCGCGCCGATTTCCCGCGGTCGGGATCGTGATGCTGACAGTATCGGAATCCGATGACGACCTGATGGCGGCGCTGAAGGCGGGGGCGCGCGGCTATGTCCTGAAAGGCGTTTCGGCCCCCCAGCTGATCGAGGTGCTGCAAAGCGTGGCGGACGGGGCGTCCTATGTCTCGCCTTCGTTGGCGGCGCGGGTGCTGGCAACGATGCAGGCGCGCCCGGCCCCCGACGTGCAGGCCGTCAGCGAGGATCTGACCCAGCGCGAAGCGACGATCCTGCGACTTGTCGCCACCGGTCTCAGCAACAAGGAAATCGCGCGCGAACTTGATCTGCAGGAAAAGACGATCAAGCACTACATGACCAACATCCTGCAGAAGCTGCAGGTCCGAAACCGGGTCGAGGCAGCGCTGAAAGCCCGCGACATGGGGCTTTAGCGCGGCAAGTGACGCGACAGGTCAGTAGCTGATTTCGGCGACCGCGCGCAGTTCATCCGGCGTCGTCGTGCCGAAGCCGAAGAACTCCAGATAGGCCGGGATCTGTTCGAACAGCATGTCGGTGCCGACCTGGAAGCGGCAGCCGCGTTCACGCGCCGCGGCCAGGAAAGGGGTAATCTCGGTCTTCATCACCACTTCGCCGACGAAGGTTTCGGGCGCGATGCGGGACACGTCCATCGGCAGCGGATCCCCTTCGTTCATACCCAAAGGCGATGCGTTGACCACGACTTCGAACCCCGCCGGATCCTTCGAGCCGGTCTGGACCCGCAGTTGCGGATAGGCGCGGCGCAGGCGATCCGCCAAAGCCCCGGCCATTGCGGCATTCGGGTCGAAAAGCGCAAGCTCGGCGACGCCGGCCTTGGCAAGCGATGCCGCGATGGCGGAACCGACGCCACCCGCACCGACGACCAGCACGCGCGCGCCGTCCAGCTTCTGCCCCTTGCGCAGGACGCCGCGCACGAAGCCTTCGCCGTCGAACATGTCGCCTTCCAGCTTGCCATCCGCGCCCAGGCGGACGGCATTGGCCGACCCAGCGACCTGCGCGGTGGTCGAAAGCCGGTCCACCATGCCGACCGTCGCGACCTTGTGGGGCATGGTGATCAGTGCACCGTGGATGTTCGACAAGCGGAAGACCAGCGGCAGGAAGGCCGCGTAGTCCTCGGCCTTGCAGCCCATAGGCATGACGACCGCGTTGATCCCCTGTTGGCGGAACCACGGGTTGTAGATCATCGGCGCCTTGAACGAGTGGGTCGGAAAACCCAGATGCGCGATCAGTTTGGTGTGGCCGTCGATCATGCCGTCACCTGCGGCAGTTCGACCATGCGGCCTGTGCGCGCGCTGGCAGTAATGGCGTCCAGCATCATCGCGATGTCCAGCGACTCTGCCTCGGACGCTCCGGTCCAGCGGTCGGGACCAAACGCCACGGCGTCGGCAAAGGATTCGGCCTCGGCCCGGAAGCCGTTCACACCGGCGGACGGGATGGTCTGGACCTCGGTCAGCATGGCGCCGCCCTGCCACATCTGCATCGGTTCGGCCTCCGCACCGGGGGCATGGTTGCGATAGGTGGTGGTGATGCTGCCGCCGCTGCCACAGATCAGCGCCCGACGCTGATACAGGGCCGAGAAGCTGCAATTCAGCGTCGCAGAAACCCCATTCGGGAACAGCAGCGTCGCGACCATGCCGCGATCGACGCCGGTATCGGACCAGTCGGCCTGCGCGGTGACGGAAACTGGCCGGGTGCCCGCGACGACCCGCAGCATGCTGACGCAATAGCTGCCCAGGTCCAGCAGCGCCCCACCGCCATTCTCGGGCTTCAGGCGAATGTTCGTCGGGTCGCTGAACGGGGCCACGAACGCGGCCGAAATCTGGCGCACCTCGCCGATCTCACCCGCCGCCAGCATCTCGCGCAGACGTGCGGTCTGGGGCTGGGCAAGCCAGGGATATCCCTCGACCAGCAGGCGACCGGCGCTGCGTGCCGCATCGAACATGCCCGCAACTTCATCCGCATTCATCGCCAGGGGTTTTTCACACAGAACGTGCTTGCCCGCCTGCAGCGCACGGATCGCCCATTCCGCATGCATATTGTTCGGCAGCGGGATATAGACGGCATCGATTGCGGGATCGGCCAGCAGCGCCTCATAGCTGCCATGAGACCGCGGGATGCCGTTTTCGGCGGCATAGGCTGCGGCCCGATCGTCGCTGCGGCTGGCGACGGCAGCAACCGTCACCTTGTCCGAACCGGCGACCGCGGCGGTGAACTGGCGCCCGATATTGGCGGCCCCCAGAAGGCCAAGGCGCAGGGATTGGGTTTGCGTCATCGCATCGTCCTTAGTGATGGGCCAGGATTTCGCCCAGGAAGGCGCGAGTCCGCGCATGGCCCGGATTGTGGAAGAAGGTTTCGGGGTCGTTTTCCTCGACGATCTCGCCATCGGCCATGAAGATCACGCGGTCGGCGACCTGCCGGGCAAAGCCCATTTCATGCGTCACGCAGATCATGGTCATGCCGTCGCGCGCCAGCCCGATCATGGTATCAAGCACCTCCTTGACCATTTCGGGGTCCAGCGCGCTGGTCGGTTCGTCGAAAAGCATGGCTTTCGGCTCCATGCACAGCGCGCGTGCAATGGCCACGCGCTGCTGCTGGCCGCCTGAAAGCTGCGCCGGATACTTGTCCGCCTGGTTCCCGATGCGGACGCGCTCAAGATACTTGCGCGCCGTCGCTTCGGCCTCGGCCTTGCTGGCCTTGCGCACGCGCATGGGGGCAAGCATGCAGTTTTCCAGCACCGTCTTGTGCGGGAACAGGTTGAACTGCTGGAAGACCATTCCGACTTCGCGACGGACGGTGTCGACGGCTTTCTGGCTGTCGGTCAGCGCAGTGCCATCGACAACGATCCGGCCGGACTTGATAGTTTCCAGATGGTTGATGCAGCGGATCAGGGTGGACTTGCCCGACCCCGACGGCCCGCACAGCACGATCTTTTCGCCCCGCCGCACGGTCAGGTTGATATTCTTCAGCGCGTGGAAACCAGCATACCATTTTTCGACGTTTTCCATGCGGATCAGGGCGTCTTCCATCGGAACCTCCTACAGGGTGACGCGACCGCCACTGGCGGCGGAACGCTTGACGGCTTCAATCACGCGCAGAGTCTCAAGCCCTTCGCGGCCCGAGACCAACGGCGGCTCCTGCCCCCGGATGACGCGTGCGAACTGGGTGACCTGGCGGGCCAGCGGATCTTCGTTCGGGATACCGGGACGCTGCAGGTCGAAGGGGGAATACCAGCTGCGCGCACCCTGCGCCGTGCGCAGGTCCAGCGACGGCAGGGCCAATGAACCATGCGTGCCCCCAATCAGATAGCAATGCTCTTCCGAGCGGGGATAGGCCGGGTTCTCGCCGGTCGTCATCTCCCAGCTCCAGGGGGCGACGGTGCTGTCGCAGACCGAGGCGGTGGCCAGCGCACCTGAGGCGAATTCCAGCAGGATGACGGCCGTTTCCTCGACCGCGTTGCCGCGCACCGCGTTCGATTCCCGTGCCGTCACCGCAACCACGTCGCCCAGCAGATAGCGCAAGTTGTCGACGTCATGGATCAGGTTCAGGAAGACCGGGCCCGCGCCCTTTTCGCGCCGCCAGGCGACGTCGAAGTAATCGTCGGGCTTGTGCAGCCAGAACATCGCGTTCGCCACGATCGGGGTGCCGATGGCGCCGCTGTCGATAATTTCGCGCGCTTTTTGCATCAGCAGGTTGTGGCGGCGGTGATGCCCCGTCAGCAGCACGACTCCCGCAGCTTCTGCAGCCGAAACTAGACGCTCGGCATCGGCGACACTGTCGCAAAGCGGCTTCTCGACAAGGGCGGGGATGCCCGCCGCAATGCAGTCGAGGCCGTTCTGCATGTGGATCTGGTTCGGGGTCGCGACAATCACGCCTTCGGGGCGGGCCTTCTGCAGGGCATCGTCCAGATCGCGCGCCCAGATGCTGCCGAATTCGCGGGCCACCGCCTCACCCGCGGGGGTCGGATCGATGACACAGACCAGCTCGGCTTCGTCAGAGGCGTGGACATGCATCGCATGGCGCTTGCCGATCAGGCCAGCGCCCATGACGGCAAGGCGGACGGGCGCGGTCACGCCGCGGCCCCTGCGATCAGACTGGCCACGCGGCGCAGGCCAAGAAGATAGCCTTCGGTCCCGCAGCCGGCGATGACGCCATCGGCTCGCAGGCTGACATAGGAATGGTGGCGGAAGCTTTCACGCTTGTGGACGTTCGAGATATGAACCTCGATCACTGGTCCTTCAAAGGTGTTCAGCGCATCAAGGATCGCGACCGAGGTATGGGTGAAGGCGGCGGGATTGATGACAATGCCGGCCCCGGTCCCACGCGCCTCGTGGATCCAGTCGATGATCTGGCCTTCGTGGTTCGATTGCAGGAAGCGGATGCCGACGCCCAGGGCTTCGCCCAGCTCCGAGCAGGATTTCTCGACATCGGCCAGCGTCGTGTGGCCATAGATATGGGGCTGGCGCTTGCCGAGAAGGTTCAGGTTCGGGCCATTCAGGATATAGACGGTATTCGGCATCTGCTTTTCTTTCAGGTGAGGCCGGGGCGAGCGGGCCCGCCCCGGCGGTCAGTCATTTCTGGACGGTGAACTGCACGCCCTCGATCGAGGCCGGCAGTTCCGGCGGGTCCATGTGCATCCACTTGTTGTAGATCGCCTTGAACTCGTCGGTCTTCATGAACTCGGTCAGGAAGCCGTTCACCGACTCGTTCCAGTCGGCTTCGCCAAGCCGCGTGCCGACGCCGTTGTAAAGCGCAGTCAGCGGCAGCTTGTTCTCGAACTTGCCGGGGGCAGCTTGCTCGATCCGGGTGATGTAGAACTGGTTGCCACCAACGCCCTCGACCTGGCCCGACAGCAGCGCCTGAATCGTCGCGGCGTCGTCGTCAAAGCGACGGATCTCGGTTCCTTCGGGGGCCAGCGCAGTCAGGGCGGTGTCCTGTGCAGCCGCGCGCGGCACACCGAAGACATGGCCCTTGAGGCTTTCCGGCGTCGACATGTCCACGTCCTTGGGACCGACAACCGAAATCTGGTTGGCGGCATAGGGCACGGAATATTGCATGGATTTCGCGCGCTCTGCGGTGATGCCCATGGTCGCGAACAGCACATCGACCTTGTCCGTGGTCAGCGCCGGAATCCGGTTCGCGACGGCCAGCGGCACGAATTCTGCCTTGACGCCCAGGAACTTGGCGAAGGCATTGCCCATGTCCGCGTCATAGCCATCCGCCGCGCCGGACGAGTTGATGCAGCCCCAGGGGCAGTTGTCGCCCTGGATGCCGATGCGGATCGTTCCCGCGGCCTTGGTGTCTTCGACGGTGCGCGCCTGCGCGCCTTGCGCGAACAGCCCGGCCAGCGCCAGCCCGGCGACCAGCGCCACGCGCGACAGCCCGGATGCGTATTGTGCCAACATGGTTATCTCCTCCTCAGTTGGTCGGTAACAAGGCGGATTTCTGCGCCCGCCCTTTGGTAAATCAACGCGGCGCCTCGGCCAGCCGCCGTTCCATGCGGCGGCCCCAATGCGACAGGGGCCAGCACATGGCAAAGTAAAGGGCGCCCACCAGGCCAAAGACGAAAAGCGGCTGATAGGTCTGGTTCGAAATGATCTGCCCCGCCCGCGTCAGCTCGATGAAGCCGACGATCGCGGCAAGCGACGTGCCCTTGAGCAACTGCACCAGGAAACCGATGGTCGCGGGCAACGAGATCTTCAGCGCCTGCGGCAGCACGATGTCGAACATGCGGGCGCGGTAATGCATCCCAAGCGCGTGGGCCGCCTCGGACTGCCCCTTCGGGATGGCCTGGATCGCGCCGCGCCAGATCTCGCCCAGGAAGGCGCTGGCATGGGCGGTCAACGCGATGGCGACTGCGGCCCAGGCGCTGACATTCAGGCCGAACAGCGGCAGGCCGAAGAAGACGACAAACAACTGCATCAGCAGCGGGGTGCCCTGGAACAGGGCAATCCATGCCATTGCCAGCACGCGCACAAGCCGGTTCTGCGCAACCCGCGCAAGGGCCACGATCAGGCCGAAGAGGATGCCCCCTACGAAACCGATGGCAGTCAGGAACAGGGTCCATTTCAGGCCCTGCGCCAGGAAGGTGATCTCGTTGATTCCAAGATGCGGCATGATCCCCCCTTTCAGCGCGTCGGATAGGCGAAGGCACGACTGCCGATGAACGCCAGCAGGGCCATGATGACCCAGGACAGCAGCAGGTAAATGGCCGTGACGGTGAAATAGACCTCGAAGCTGCGGAAGGTGTCGCCGTCGATGCGCTGCGCCACCTGCGTCAGCTCGAACGCGGAAATCGAGGTGCAGATCGAAGTCGTCAGCGTCAGCAGGATGAACTGGCTGCAAAGCGAGGGATAGATCGCGCGCAGCGCGGGTTTCAGCACGATCGTGCGGAAGACCTCGCCCGGATGCAGGCCAAGGGCCAACCCGGCCTCGGTCTGGCCCTTCGGGATGCTTTCGACGCCGCCGCGGATGATCTCGATCGCATAGGCGCCGCCATTCAGCCCCAGCGCAACGATCGCGGTGACGGTCGGGTTCAGCCGGATCCCGGCCAGCGGCAGCGCGAAGAAGATGAAGAAGATCTGGACCAGGAAGGGCGTGTTGCGGATCAGCTCGACAAATCCCACCACCACGGCCGAACCGAAACGGTTGCCCGATCGACGGATGGTGACGCCCGCAATGCCGATGACCATGGCCAGCGCCATCCCGGCCAGCGCCAGGCCCAGCGTGGACAGCGTGCCGCGCAAAAGCTCGGGCCAGCGCTCAAGGATCACGCTGAAATCAAGCGCGTTCATCTTCTTTTCCTCCCTCGCGCCCCCTTCCCTTGGGGACGTTCTTCGCGGCAATCCCCCGGCAAGCGGGTTCCGGCCAATCCTTCCGCATGATGCTTACGGCGAATTGCGCGTAACGCAAATTGCCAAATCGTTCATAGATTTAACATCATGTTAATACCAGCCCACGGGCGCAAACTTCGGACGAGCGCGACCGTATTCTGCCCCTCCGCAGCGCGAAGTTCGACCGAAATCGGGTTGCGCGATGCTGCTGACGAGTCATGACCGCACCGAACCCGGATCACCCCCAGCTTGGCACACCGTGGTATTCGCTGCATTACACCTGTGTCATGGAACCGGGCGAGGCAAAGCTGCCCCGCGCCCCATCAAGTGAGGCTAGATGCTGACCGAGACCGAACGCCGCGCCGCGGCCGATGCAATCCTGGATGCCGAACGCTCTCGGGTGCCGATGGTGCAGCCATCGAAGCAATGGCCGGGCATGGAAATCGAGGATGCCTATCGCATCCAGGACCTTTGGGCCGAGGCACGGATCGCGGCTGGTGCCCGGGTGGTGGGGCACAAGATCGGCCTGACATCGCGCGCGATGCAGCTTGCCTCAAAGATGACCGAGCCGGATTACGGACGCATCCTTGACGACGCGCTTTTCAACGACGGCGCGCGCATACCGGCCGGGCGCTTCATCAAGCCCCGGATCGAGGTCGAGCTGGCCTTTGTCATGGGCGAGGATCTGTCGGGAACCGGCACCCTTGTCCATGACGTGCTGCGGGCGACAGAATTCGTGGTGCCCGCTCTTGAAATCATCGACTATCGGACGGAACTGCCGCGCGCCATCACCGATACCATCGCCGACAATGCCGCATTCGGCGCGATCGTGCTGGGTGGGCGGCCGGTCAGGCCCTTCGATGTCGACCTGCCCCGCGTCGGGGCCACGCTGGCGCAGAACGGCATCATCGAGGATACGGGCCTTGCCGCCGCGATCATGGGCCATCCCGCCGCGGGCGTCGCTTGGCTTGTCAACAAGCTTGCCGCAGTGGGTGGCGGTCTGAAAAAAGGCCATATCGTGCTTGGCGGTTCCTTTACCCGGCCGCTAGACATCACCTCGGGCGACGTGATCCAGGCGGATTACGGTCCGCTGGGCGCCATCGGCGTCAGTTTCGCATGAGGGAGAGCAGAATGGATATGCCGGTTAACCGTTTCAAGCGCGGCCTTGCCGAAGGCCGCAGCCAGATCGGGCTTTGGTGCACATTGCCGGGTGGCTATGCTGCGGAATGCATGGCAGGGTCCGGCTATGACTGGTTGCTGTTCGATACCGAACACAGCCCAAGCGACCCGCTGACCGTGCTGGAGCAGTTGCAGGCCGCAGCACCCTATCCGGTATCGGCGGTGGTGCGACCGGCGGCGAATGACCCCGTGCTGATCAAGCGGTTTCTTGACGCGGGGGCGCAAAGCCTGCTGATCCCGATGGTGAACTCGGCCGCCGAGGCGCGCGCCGCGGTGTCCGCCACCCGCTATCCTCCCGAAGGCATCCGGGGGGTGTCGTCCCTGACGCGCGCCACCCGTTTCGGCCGCATCGCCGATTACGCCACGCGCTGCGCCGATGAACTGTGCCTGCTGGTCCAGATCGAAACGCGCGAAGCGCTGGACCATATTGAGGAGATCGCGGCGGTCGATGGCGTCGACGGCATCTTCGTCGGCCCCGCCGATCTTGCCGCCAGCCTTGGCCATCCCGGCACCTCGGGCCATCCCGAGGTCGTCGCGCGCATCGAGGACGCCATTGCCCGTATCCGCGCTGCTGGCAAGCCGGCGGGCATCCTGACCCCCGACACGGATTTTGCCGCGCGCTGCATCGAACTTGGCACGACCTTCACCGCCGTGGGCGTCGATGTCGGGATCCTCGCGCGCGAGACCGAGGCGCTGCTGGCGAAATTCCGGACGTAACCTGCGGGGCCGTGCCAGCACCAAGGCACGGCCCTGCCCTAGACGCTGCTCAGCATGATGCTGGTCTCGCTGTTCAAGACACCGTCGATCAGGCGGATCTCGCGCAGGACCATGTCGAAATCGGAAAGCGAGCTGGCCCGGATCTCTGCAATGAGATCCCAGTTTCCGTTGGTGGTGTGCAGGGCCTGAATTGCGGGAATCCCGCGCATCTTGCGGATGACCTGGGTGGTCGATCGCCCCACCACTTCGACCAGCATGATCGCGCGGACCATGTCCACGTCGTAATCCTGCCGCACCCGCACCGTGAACCCCAAAAGCGCGCCGGAATCCAGAAGCCGGTCCAAACGGTTCTGGACCGTCCCGCGCGATACCCCCAGCGCCTCGGCGATCTTGTTCAGGGGTGCGCGCCCGTCGACGCGCAGGTGACCGACGATCCCACGGTCCAGATCGTCAAAGATATGTTTCGCTTCGTTCTGTCGGATCATGTGAAAACTTGTAAAATGGTTAGCATATTGATCATAAAATCGTAGAATTTTGCAAGTCGATTGTATTTTTTTGGATATTCGACCGCCCTAACCTGTTCGATACTTCGTTCCTGCTGACAGGTGGCCCATGCCCGCATCCCCTCCCTCTGATCTGGCTTTCGTGCCCTTCGTAAGCGTCCAGAACATGATGCGGCTGATCCATCATCGCGGCATCGAGAACGCCCTGCGTGAACTGGCCGAGTATATCGAGGAAGATTTCCGCCGCTGGCCCAGCTTCAACAAGACACCTCGCGTGGCCAGCCATTCGGCCGACGGCGTGATCGAACTGATGCCGACCTCGGACGGGGAAAGCTACGGCTTCAAATACGTCAACGGCCATCCCAAGAACACCGCCGAAGGATTGCAGACCGTGACCGCCTTCGGCGTTCTGGCCGAGGTGTCATCGGGCTATCCGGTCCTGCTGTCGGAAATGACGCTGCTGACCGCGCTGCGCACCGCCGCGACTTCGGCCATGGTCGCGCGGCGGCTTGCGCCCGGCGGCGCCCGCTGCATGGCGATGATCGGCAATGGCGCGCAGGCCGAATTCCAGGCCTTGGCCATGAAGGCAATCGTCGGCATCGACGAGGTCCGCCTTTACGACATCGACCCTGCTGCGACCCGCAAGGCCCAACGAAACCTGGCATCGACCGGGCTGACCGTCACCGCCTGCGCCTCGGCCCAAGAGGCGATCCTGGGCGCGCAGATCATCACCACCTGCACCGCCGACAAGCAATATGCGACGATCCTGACCGACAACATGGTCGGGGCGGGCGTCCATATCAACGCGATCGGCGGCGACTGCCCCGGCAAGACCGAACTGCATCCGGGCATCCTGGCGCGTTCGGAGGTCTTCGTGGAATATCCGCCCCAGACCCGGATCGAGGGCGAGATTCAGCAGATGCCCGAGGATTTCCCGGTGACCGAGTTCTGGGAAGTCCTTGTCGGGACCGCCAAGGGCCGGACCTCGGACCAGCAGATCACGCTGTTCGACAGCGTCGGCTTTGCCGTCGAGGATTTCAGCGCGTTGCGCTGCCTGCGCGACTGGTTGAAGGGCACCAGCTATTTCGAACGGCTGGACATGATCGCCGACCCCGACGATCCCCGCGATCTGTTCGGAATGCTGCAACGCGCCGCCCCGTCCGAGGACGCGGCATGATCCCGGCCCGATCGAGGTCCATCCAGGCCCCCGCGGCCGTCGTCATGGTCCGGCCCCACAACTTCACCGTCAATACCGAGACGGCGGCGGACAATACCTTTCAGCGCATGGACGAGGACAGCGGCGGCCTGAAGTCCCGCGCCTATGACGAGATTTCGCGCGCGGTCGATGCGCTGCGCAGCCACGGCGTCACCGTGCACCTGTTCGAGGACGAAGGCACCGACACGCCGGATTCGGTCTTTCCGAACAACTGGTTCTCGACCCATGGCGGCGGCCATGTCGCGGTTTACCCGATGAAGGCCGTCAGTCGCCGTCGCGAACGGCGCTGGGACGTAATCGAGATGCTGAAGCGCGAATACCGCGTTCAGGACGTGATCGATTATTCCGGGCTGGAAATGGACGGGCTGTTCCTAGAAGGAACGGGCGCGATGGTGCTCGATCATATCGACCGCGTCGCCTATGCCGTCCGCTCGGACCGGACCGACCCCATCGCGCTGGAACGGTTCTGCACCCATTTCAATTTCGAGCCAATGGTGTTTGACGCCCGTGATGAAAATGGTGTTCCGATCTATCACACCAATGTCCTGATGTGCGTGGCCACCGATGCAGCACTGGTCGGGCTGTCGATGATCGACGACCGCGTCCGGCGCGAAGAGATCGTATCCCGGCTGGAGGCGTCCGGGCGTGACATCGTCGAACTGGATGCACGGCAAGTGTCCCATTTCGCGGGCAATGCCATCGAGTTACAAGGCAGCTCGGGTCGGGTGCTGGCCCTGTCCCGCACCGCCCATGACGTCTTGCGACCCGAGCAGGTCGCCCAGATCGAACGCGGTTGTCGCCTGCTGCCGCTGGACATCCCGACCATCGAACGCGCGGGCGGATCGGTCCGCTGCACCATCGCGGGCGTGCACCTGCTGCCGCGCGGGGGATTGCGCAGCCCCGACATTCCCGCTAGGCAACCCGCCGTCGCGCGACAATGACGATCAGCCGGGACTCTCTGTCGCCACGCCGTCCGCGATCAATGGAACAATCAGCCAAGCAATTGGAAAAACTCATGTCTAATCCCGCTGTCTATCGCTTCAACTCGGTCATCGTGCGCGAACCGGCGCGCTCGGTCGTGAACGGCCTGCGCGCCGACGATCGCGGCGATCCGACCTATGAAGGCGTGGTCGCCGAACACACCGCCTATATCCAGGCGATGCGCGATGCCGGCGTCGAGGTGACCGTCCTGCCCGCGCTTGAGGAATTCCCGGATTCGATCTTCGTCGAAGATCCGGCGCTGGTCTTCCCGGAAGGCGCCATCGTGCTGCGCCCCGGAACCGAAACCCGACTGGGCGAGGCCGAAGTGACGGCGCCCGTTCTGCGCGACATGTTCGAGACCGTGATCGATCTGCCCGAGACCGGCTTTGCCGATGGCGGCGACATCCTGACCACTCCGAAGGCCGTGATGATCGGCCTGTCCGCCCGCACCAACCAGGCCGGTGCCGAGGCCCTGCAGGCCTGCCTGGCCCAGCTTGGCCGCAAATCCGAAATCGTGACGACGCCCGAAGGCGTCCTGCATTTCAAAACCGACTGTTCTCTGCTGGACGACGAGACGATGCTGGTCACGGCGCGTCTGGCGGCCTCGGGCGTGTTTGCCGGCTTCAAGACCATCATCGTCCCCGAGGGCGAGGAAGCTGCGGCCAACGCGCTGCGCGTCAATGACGTCGTCATGGTCGGCTCGGACTTCCCGCGCACCATCGAGACGCTGGAAAAGGCCGGCTACAATGTCGTTCCGATGAAGACGACCGAGATCGGCAAGGTGGATGCGGGCTTGTCCTGCATGTCCCTGCGTTGGTTCGATCCCCGCCGCTAATCAACAAGACGAACAGGGAAACCCAGATGAAACGCATCCTTCTTTCGGCCGCCTGCGCCCTTTGCGCGACGATCGCACATGCCGACGGCGCGCTGCGCCTGGGCATGACGCCCGAACCCTACATGCCCTTCACCTCGGTCGACGCGGGCGGGCAATGGACCGGGCTTGAGGCCGACCTGACGCGCGCCGTCTGCGCCAAGATCCCCGAGGGCTGCGAGTTCAAGCAGATGGCTTGGGACGGGCTGATCCCGTCGCTGAAGGAAAACAAGGTCGACTTCATCATCGGGGCCTTCTCGGTCACGGATGAACGCAAGCAGGTCGTCGATTTCAGCACGCCCTATTACACCGAAGGCACCAGCTTCGTCGGCATGAAGGACGACGATGTCGAACCGAAGCTGATCGATGCGGCAGACGGCTCGGGCAAGGTTCTTTCCGAGGAAGGCATCGAAAGCGGCATCATCGGCGTCCAAAGCTCCAGCGTGCAGGCGAATTATGTCGCGGCCTATCTGCCCAATGTAGAGGCCAAGGCCTATGACACCGCCGACAACTCGGTCGCGGACCTGATCGCGGGCCGCGTCGATTACCTGCTGGTGCCCGACATGTTCATCGACGGCTTCCTGAAAAGCGACGACGGCGCCGAGTTCGAGGTCAAGCTGGAAGTTCCCACAAACCCGAAGCTGGGTCAGGGCGTCGCCTATGCCGTGCGCAAGGGCGATGCCGCCACGCTGGACAAGGTGAACAAGGCGCTGGCCGAAATGCAGGCCGACGGTTCGCTGCAGAAGATGGTCGACAAGTGGATCTTCGGCCGCGAATGAGCCATCCGGGCGAAGCGCCAGTCGCTTCGCCCCACTAAAATCGGAAGCGGGGACGGATGGACTGGTTACGACTGCTCGCCTGGGGCGCGGACGGCTGGGGGGACGAGTTCGCGCATGGGCTTCTGCTCACGCTGGAAATCTCGGCGGTCTCGTATCTGCTTGCGGTGGTGCTGGGACTGCTTGGCGCGGCGGGCAAGCTGTCGGGCAACCGCGTCTGCCGCTGGCTGGCCGAGGGTTATACCACCGTCGTGCGGTCGCTGCCCGAACTGCTGGTGATCCTGCTGCTGTATTTCTCGGTCTCTACCGGAATCGAAAAGCTTCTGCGCCATTTCGGACTGGTCGGACCGAATTTCGAGTTCAACCCGTTTCTGGCTGCAGTCATCGCGCTAGCCTTTGTCTGCGGCGCCTTCATGACCGAGGTGATGCGGGCCGCGCTGCTGGCGGTGCCCAAGGGCCAGATCGAGGCCGCGGTTGCGATCGGGATGCCGCGCGCCAAAATGTTCCGGCGGATCGTGCTGCCCCAGATGATGCGTCACGCCATTCCGGGGATGAGCAACCTGTGGCTGTCGATTACCAAGGAAAGTGCCATCGTCAGCGTTCTGGGTGCCTTCAGCGAATTGCTTTACACAGGCTACCGCGCCGCCGCCGCAACCAAGGAATATGTCTTCTTCTATTCCCTGACCGCGGCACTGTTCCTTGCGATCTCGCTGGTCTCGGTCTTTGCCATCTCGCTTCTTGAAAAGCGCCTGAGCCGGGGGCACCACTGATGGGTTCGCTGTCGACCGTGCTGGGCTTTCTGCCCGACCTTCTGCGCGCCCTGCCCCTGACGCTGATGTTGACCGTCGTGGCCGGGATCTGCGGGCTGGTTCTGGGAACGCTGGTTGCGCTTGGCCGCCTGTCCGCGTGGAGGATCATCGCGTGGCCGTGCCGCGCCTTCAGCTTTGCATTTCGCGGAACGCCCCTGCTGGTCCAGCTTTACCTGATCTACTACGGGCTGGGCGAGATCCTGCCCGGAACCTGGGTGCGCCACAGCTTCCTGTGGCCCTATCTGCGCGACGGGCTGTGGTATGCGATCCTTGTCCTGACGCTGAACCAGGCGGCCTATAACTCCGAGGTGATCCGGGGCGCGATCCGTTCGGTCCCGGCCGGCCAGGTCGAGGCCGCGCTTGCCATCGGCATGTCGTCGCGTCGCGTCTTGCGCCGCATCACCCTGCCGCAGGCGCTGCGCCACGCCCTGCCGGTCCTGACCAGCGATACCATCATCCTGCTGAAATCGACCTCGCTTGCCTCGACCATCACCATCATGGAGGTCATGGGCACCGCGCGCGCACTGCAACGCCAGTCACTGCTGATCTTCGAGCCGCTGATCGCGGCCGGCCTCCTCTATTTCGCCGTCGTCTTCACCCTGACCCGCCTGATGAACGTCGCCGAGCGGCGCCTGACCGCGTTCCGGGCGCGCTGATGCCGCCGCGCCAGTCCAAGGAAATCCCATGACCGAGATTGCCCTTTCCGTCAAAGACATCCGCAAGAGCTTTGGCAATGTCGAGGTGCTCAAGGGCATCAGCTTCGAGGCGCGCCGGGGCGAAGTCATCTCGCTGATCGGGCAAAGCGGTTCGGGAAAAAGCACGCTTCTGCGCTGCATCAACCGGCTGGAGGAACCCGGCGGCGGTGAAATCACGCTTGAGGGCGAAACGCTGCGGACGATCACCGATCGCCACGGCAATGTCCGGGTCGCCGACAAACGCCAGCTGGAACGGATGCGGATGCGGCTGGGCATGGTGTTCCAGAACTTCAACCTGTGGTCGCACATGACCATTCTGGAGAACATCATCGAAGGCCCCCGCCAGATCCTTGGCAAAAGCCGCGACGAGGCGATTGCCGAGGCCGAGGCGCTTTTGGACAAGGTCGGGATCCGCGCCAAGCGTGACCAGTATCCCTCTCAGCTTTCGGGCGGCCAGCAACAGCGCGCCGCCATTGCGCGGGCGCTGGCGATGAACCCCTCGGTCATGCTGTTCGACGAACCCACCTCGGCGCTGGATCCCGAACTGGTGCAGGAAGTCGTGCAGGTGATCCGCGCCCTTGCGGCCGAACATCGGACCATGGTGATGGTGACACATGAAATGAGCCTTGCCCGCGATATTTCCAGCCAGGTCATCTTTCTTCATCAGGGCCGGATCGAGGAACAGGGCCCTCCGGCGGAGGTCATGGGCAACCCACGCTCGGCCCGGTTGCGCCAGTTCCTGCGGATGGAGGATCAGCAATGAACCCCGCACTGACCGATTTCCTGCCCGAACTGGTCCAGATCCGGCATCGCCTGCACGCCAACCCCGAACTCGGGCTGGAAGAGCACCAGACCTCGGAACTGGTGGCGGGCTACCTGGCGGAATGGGGTTTCCAGGTCACCCGCGGGCTTGGTAGCACCGGCGTCGTTGGAACCTTGCGGCGTGGGAATGGTCCCGGCGCCATTGGGCTTCGCGCCGACATGGACGCGTTGCCGATGGACGAGGAAACCGGCCTTGCCTATGCCAGCAAGAATCCCGGCCGGATGCATGCCTGCGGACATGACGGCCATACCGCGATGCTTCTGGGTGCGGCCTGGTTGCTGGCGCATGACCCCGAATTCTCGGGCACCGCACACCTGATCTTTCAGCCGGCCGAAGAAAATGAGGGCGGCGCCCAGATGATGGTCCGCGATGGCCTGTTCCGGGAATTTCCCTGCGACCGCGTCTATGCGCTGCACAACTATCCGGGTCTTCAGACCGGCAAGTTCGCGGTGCGGCGAGGCGCGATGTCTGCCTCGATCGACGCGGCGACGGTCACCATCCACGGCAAGGGCGGGCATGGCGCCTTTCCCGAGGATACGATCGACCCCATCGTCATCGCCAGCAGCATCGTCATGGCCCTGCAGACCGTCGTCGCGCGCAACGTCAGCCCGCATGACCGCGCCGTCGTCACCGTGGGCGCGATCCATTCCGGCACCGTCTGCAACATCATCCCCGACAGCGCCCGGCTGGAAATCTCGATGCGGGCCACCGATCCCGCCTTGCGCACCGCCCTGCGGGACAAGGTGGTGGCAATCTGCGAGGGTCAGGCCGCCAGCTTTGGCGCAAGCGTCGAATTCGCGTGGCAGACGGGCTATCCTTCGGTCATCAACGACGACGCTTCGGTCCAGTCGGTGCGCGAGGCCGCCATTGCAGCCTTTGGCCCGGACGCGGTCGAGGAATTGCGCGTGCCGATGATGGGCAGCGAGGATTTCTCGTTCTTTCTGGACGAGGTTCCGGGCGCCTATGCCTTCATCGGGAATGGCGATTCCACCGGGCTGCACACGACGACCTATGACTTCAACGACAAGATCCTGCCCATCGGCGCGACCCTCCTGCACCGGCTGGTGCGGGACCACGCCGCAAGACCGGTCCCGGCGGAAACCTGATCTCCGGCGCACGGCAAGTCTGGCCCAGTGAAGGCCGCCAGGCTCGCGATCTTCGCGCGCGGGACCGAACACCCCGCGCGGGCCGGGATCACAGAACCTGGCTCAGGAAGTTCCGCGTACGCGGGTCGCTGGCATTGGTGAAGAATTCAGCCGGCGCTCCGTGTTCGACGATGACACCCTTGTCCGTGAAATAGATGTGGTCGGCGACCTCTCGGGCGAAGCCCATCTCATGCGTGACAAGGATGCAGGTCATGCCTTCGGCGGCCAGATCCTTGATGGTGACCAGCACCTCCTTGACCGTTTCGGGGTCCAGCGCCGCCGTCACCTCGTCGAACAGCATCACGTCGGGCCGCATTGCCAGCGAGCGGGCAATGGCGACGCGCTGTTGCTGACCACCCGAAAGCTCACCGGGGTAATGGCTTTCCTTGCCCTCAAGGCGGACCTTCTTCAGCAGGGCGCGGGCACGGGTTTCGACCTCGGCCGGGTTTTCCTTCAGCACCTTGATGGGCGCCATCATGACATTCTGCAGTGCAGTCTTGTGCGGGAACAGGTTGTATTGCTGGAACACCATCCCGACCTTGCGGCGCAGCGCCAGCTTGTCCAGCCGCGCGTCATGGACCTCCTGCCCCTCGACCGCGATCGAGCCTGACTGGATGTCGTTCAGCGCGTTGATGCAGCGGATCAGGGTCGACTTGCCCGATCCCGACGGGCCGATGATGCAGATCACCTCGCCCTTCATGATGTCCATGCTGATGCCCTTGAGCACCTCGACGGGACCATAGGACTTGTGGACGTCTCGGATCCGGACGATGGGCTGGTCGGGGGTCCATTGGGTCATGGGAACACCTTTCAGTTCTTGACCGTGAAGCGACGCTCAAGCCGCATGGTCAGGCGCGCGATCGGGTAGCAATAGGCAAGGAACAACAGCAGCGCGAAGCCATAGAAGGGCATCAGCAGCTCGGGGCCGTTGCCCTCGGCCTCCATCGCCTGCCGGGTCAGGTTGATGATCTCGTCGACGCCCAGAAGCGAGCAAAGCGGGGTCGACATGGTCAGGATCGCATACCAGTTCATCCAGGGCGGCAGCATCCGCTTGACGCATTGCGGCAGGATGATCTGCCAGATGGTCTGGCGGCGGGTGAAGCCAAGGGATTCGGCAGCCTCCCACTGGGCTGTGGGGACGGATTGGACCGCGCCGCGCACGACCTCGGCGATATTGGCCGAGACGGGGAAGGCCAGACCGATCACTGTCTTGACCCAGCCGGACAGAGGAATCGTCACGCCAAGAATGGTGAACTGGAACGGCACCGCCAGCAGGATGATGAACAGCAAAACCAGCCAGGGCGCGTTGCGGAAGAACGAGACATAGGCCTGGATCACCCAGCGCAGGGCACGGTTCCGCGCGATCAGCCCCAGCCCCGCCAAGGCCCCGACCAGCGTGCCAAGCCCCATGGCAAGGGCCGAGATCAGCACGTTGAACAGGAAGCCCTGCTTGAACAGGAAGGGCATCCAGCGCACCAGCTTTTCGAAAGCGGATGCCGCAGCCGGCGCCCCGGACTGCGCCAGCACCGCCGCGGGGAACAGCATTGCCGCCAGCACCAGCCATTTGCCGGGGATCGCGCCCAGCCAGCGCGCCATGAAGAACTGGTCATAGGCCGGGCCGCGCGGGCGGAACGGCAGCAGGACGGGCATCGCACCCGCGACCTGCGCCATCGGGACGGGAGTATTACGCGCCATAGCCGGGGATCCTCAGTCTACGCTCCCACCGGCCCATGCCCAGGGACAGGAAGCCCACTAGGCCAAGGTAGCAGACCAGCAGCAGCAGCATCGTCGGGTTCTGGGCCGAGGGGTAGTCGTTCCAGATCGAGACGGATTGGTAAAGAAGCTCGGGCACCGCGATCGCGAATGCCTGGTTGGTCGTCTTCACGAGGTTGATCAGGTTCGCCGAAAGCGAGGGCATGGAAATGCGCAGCGCCAGCGGAAAGACCACGTTCGTATAGGTTTGCAGCCGGGTCATGCCAAGCGACTCGGCCGCCTCACGGGTGGAATGGGGCACTGCCTCGACCCCGGCGCGGAAGATCTCGATGTTGAAGGCGCCGGCGAAGAAGGACAGCGAGATGATGGCCCAGCCCACATTCGAGATGATCGGCACCTCAAGCCAGCCGTCCGGACTGTAGCTGGGCGTGAACTGTCCCAGCGCGAAATAGAAGAACAGCAGCTGCAGGATCGGCGGCGTATTGCGGAAGAACTGCACATAGGCCGAAACCGCGCCACGCAGGAGGCGGCTTTTCGCCCCCTGCGCCCAGGCACCAAGGATGCCGATGACGACGGAAAATACCAGGCAGAACAGGCTGAGCTTGATGGTCATCCACAATCCGGTCAGGACGCGGTCCATCTGGTGCGCATCATAAAGCCAGACGAAGTTCCAGCGCGGAGATGAGGCAGCAAGCTCCCGGAAGAAATCCTGAATTCCCGTCATCATCTTGTCCCGGACTTACTGCGCCAGCGGATCGGCCATCCGCTCGTGCATCTCGGCCAGGAAGGGGCTGGGACGGACGCCCCATTTCTTTTCCAGCTCGATCAGCGTGCCGTCGCGATGCCAGGCATATTGCAGTCCCGAGACCATCTCGCCCAGGGCGCAGCTCTCGTCCTCCTTGGCGACTGCCATGCCCCAGGGGGCAAAGTCTTCGACCGGCAGCGACATCTCGAAGTCGTCCCAGCCCCCGGCCGCGAAATCTGCACCGATGGTGGTGTCGTCATAGATGAAGGCCACGCATTTCTTGTCGCGCAGCGCCTGCTTGGCTTCGGCAGCATTGCCGAAGGCAACGATGGTCGCGCCGTATTTCTTCTCGATGTTCTGCAGATAGAACGAGCCCTGCACACCGCAGGCGGGCTTGCCGCGCAGGTCGTCCCATTTGGTCATTCCGACGGCCTTGGGCGTCAGGGCAGCGGTCCCCGAGGCATAGTAGTTCGGGCCCTTGATGCCAACGATCTCGCGGCGGTCGGGCATGTCGGTCATGGTCGCGATCAGCAGGTCGATCTGGCCCTGCTGCAGGAACTGCATCCGGTTCGACGCGATCACGGGAACCAGTTCCAGACTGACGCCCAGCGTATCGGCGACCTTCTGCGCCATGTCGACTTCAAGCCCGATGATCTTGCCATCGGTGTCCCGATAGCCCCAGGGCTTGTAGTCGGCCTTGACGCCGACGGTCAGCTTGCCGCGTTCCTGCACGCGCTTCAGCCCGGCATTCGTGCAGGCATCGCCAGCGGCGGCGGCAATGGGCGTCAGGGCCACGACGGCAGCCAGAAACCCGGTAATCGCTTTTTTCATGGATACAACTCCCCGTTCATTCGTGGCACGATTAGCAGGGCCGATCACCGCAGCGTGAGAGTCAAAAACCTTGCCCTGCGAGGGCAACTTTTCGTTCCGGCGTGGCCCGCGCGCCCGAACAGACCGAGGAACAGGATTTGGACGGCAGCGCAGGATCGAGCCGCACCCCCACGCGGATCGGACGCAGACAGTTCGTGCTGACGGCCGCGATGTGGCCGGCCTTGTCGGCCCCTGCGATCGCTCGCGGGACCGATCCGGCCTGGCGGATGGTCGCGATGGATTACTTCCCGCCCTATAACTATGTCTCCGGGGGCCGGTTCATGGGCATCGATGTCGACATCATGGCCGAGGCCGCGCGAGACATGGGTGTGCGGATCGAATTCGTGCCCCTGCCCTGGCGACGGTCGCTGATGGCGTTCCAGTCGGGCGAAGTCGATGGGATGTTCCAGCTTGCCCCGACGGCGCAGCGGTTCCGCGACTGGCAGATGGTTGGCCCGATGCGCTCGACGCGCGTTGTTCTTGCCACGCTGGCTGGGTCGGGTGTGCAGGATTTCACCGGTATTGCCGATCTGCGGGGCCGGGTAATCGGGACGGTCAACGGCTTTACCTATACGCCCGAGTTCAATACCGCTCCGCATTTCACGCGCGAAGGCTCGGTCGACGACGAAACCAGCCTGCGCAAGCTGCTGCTGGGCCGAGTGGAGCTGATCGTCGGCGGGCAACCGAACATCCTGCATGCTGCCGACAAGCTGGGCATGCGCGACGCGATCCGCATTCTGCCGACGCCACTGGATGTGCAGCCGCGCTATACCGGATTCCTGCGCGAACCGGCCCGGCTTGAAAAGGCGGCGCTGCTGCAGGACAGCCTTGCCCGGATGCAGATGGATGGCCGGATCGATGCCATCCTGCACCGGAACCTGGCCCAGTGAAAATGGCACGGCAGGGGCAGGGGATCGCAAGGCGGATCGCGCTTGCGGGCGTCATCATCAGCACGGCTTCGGGCATCGGGCTGGGCGGCGCCAGCGCAATCGGCGAATTCCGGCGCAGCTTCGATCTGGCGCTGCATAATACCGACCGCGTGCTTCAGGCGGCAGCACCACAGCTTGAGCGGACCTATTGGGACATTGACCTGATCGGGTCGCAATCGATCCTGGACCGGCTGGCCGAGGATCCGCTGATCCAGTCCCTTTCCGTCCGGGATCTGGTCCTTTCCCCCGAGCAGATGCAGCGCGCCCAGATGCCCCGGCTTGGCGCGGCCTCGGACGGAACGCAGCGTCTGGAATGGCCCGTGCGCTGGCTGGTACCGCAGGCCTGGCTGTCGGACCGGCGCGAGGTCCAACTGGTCGCGCCCCGCAGCGGGCAACCGATCGCGCAATTGCAGGTCACGCTATCCTTTGTCCGGCTTTACGATGACCTGTGGCGGCGCGCGCTTGGGATCATCGGCACGACTGTCCTGCAGGCGCTGCTGATCGCGGCGATCATGTTCGGGTTGACGCGGCGTCTGGTCATCACGCCCCTGAACGCGCTGAGCCGCGCCGCGCTGGCGCTGCGCGACGGCGGCAAGTTCGAACTGGCGGAGCGCTCGGCGCGGCATTTCTCGACCCGACGCGAGGACGAGATCGCAAGCCTTGCCCGCGACTTCGCCCTGACCGTCGACCGGATGGAACATTACCGCGACAACCTGCGCGACGAGGTTGAGCAACGCACGGCCGAGCTTGTCGTGGCCCGCAACGACGCGCTGGCCGCGTCGCGGGCAAAGTCGGCCTTCCTCGCGAATATGAGCCACGAGTTGCGCACCCCCCTGAATGCGATCACCGGGCTTTCGGAATTGATGCTGGCCGAGCGCCTGCCCGCAGCCTCGCGCCGGCATCTGGTCGACATGCAAAGCGCCGCGCGCCAGCTTCTGGGCAGCATCGACAACGTGCTGGATCTGTCCAAGCTGGAAGCCGGCCAGATGGTATTCGAGACCGTCCGCTTTCCGATCGAAGAAGTCTTCGACGAAGTCCTGGCCCAAACCCGTGCGCTGATCGGGTCGCGCCCCGTCGCGTTGGAGGGTGAGATCACGCCGGATGTTCCCGACCTTGTCTGGGGCGACCGGCAGAAGCTGACCCAGATCCTGCTGAACCTCGCCAGCAATGCCGTGAAGTTCACGCAAAGGGGCCGCATCCGGCTGCGCATGTGGCGACGCGGGCCGGTCCTGCGCCTTGCGGTGATGGACAGCGGCAAGGGTATCGCCCCCGGCGATCAGGAGATGATCTTCGCGCCTTTCTCGCAGGCCGACGATTCCACGTCGCGCCGGGTGTCGGGGACCGGGCTTGGACTGTCCATTGCGCGCCAGATGGCCGAAGGCATGGGCGGCAGCCTGACGCTGCGCAGCCGTCCCGGTCGCGGCAGCCTGTTCGTCCTGAACCTGCCGCTGCGCGGTGAGGTGCGGGACCCCTCCCCTGCCCTACCCAGGCCCCGTCTGGATCTATCTTCTGCCCGCGCACGACGGCGCCTGCGTCGGATGCTTGCACGCCTGCCCCTTGAGCCGGTTGAAAGCGACATCACGATCCGTGCCGCCGGGGACGGTTTCCTGCTGACCCGCCCTGACGGCTCTGAAGAGGCACTGCCGCAGGTGCTGACCCATCGCGAATTGAGCGACGCAGTGCAGCAGCTGCAGGCGGGTCCCGCGCTGGAGCCGGTCGAGGCCCTGGCTCTTCGCGAAAGGCGGGTGCTTCTGATCGAGGATCGCGAGATCAACCGCACCGTCATTGAATCTCTGCTGCGGCGCGCCCATGCGCGGGTTGCCAGCGCCCCCGACGGACGCAGTGCCCTCGCGGTTCTGGCGATGCAGCGCCCCGACGTGATCCTGACCGACCTGCACATGCCCGACCTGGACGGTCTGGCCACCCTGCGTGAAATGAGGGCACGCGGTTTCGGTGATATTCCGGTCGTGGCGTCCAGCGCGGATGTCTCGACCGAGACGCGGCTTGCCTGCCGCGAGGCGGGCTTTGCCGATTTTCTGCCGAAGCCGGTCACCGGTGCGGCGCTGACTGTCTGCCTGTCGACAGTTCTTGAACAGGCGGTGCCGGTACTCGACCACGGAATGCTGGACCGGAACACGGCGGGTGACGACAACCTGAAAGACCATTGGCTTGCCATGCTGCCAGCCGAGATCGAGAGCTGGCGCAAGCTTCTCGCGGGCGCCCTGCCCCTGCCCGAGGCCCTGCACGCAATCCGGGGGTCCGCCGCGCAGCTGGGCGCGGCCGAACTGCATGCCGTCTGCGCAGAGGAACCGGTTGACCGACGGCGCATCACCGCCGCACTGGATCGGCTGGAAGCCGGCGTCCCGCAGGTCGTGCATCATATGCCCGCGACTCTGGTCGAAGACCCCGCCCAGCTTTGCGCCGAATGTGTCGAGGCGCTGGGACGCAACGACATGCGCGGGTTCGACCTGCTTGACGCGCTGTTGCCGCATCTGCCCCAGCCGTTGGGCAAACGGCTGGCGGGCTGTGCCGAGCGGCTGGATTTCCGTCGGGCCACGGCCTTGCTGCAGGATCAGCCGATGTAATCCGCGATCTCGCGTTGCATCCGCGTCAGTAGGGCCTCGGCGCGTTCCAGCCGGTCGGCCCGACGCTCAAGCAGGGCTTCCAGCGCTGCGGTTGTCTTGCGCAGGTCCAGTTGCACCTCGATCCGGGCGAGCAGGACGGCGGGGGCAAAGGGGCGGGCAATATAGTCGCAGGCCCCCGCCGCAAAACCTTCGGTCTCGTCTTGCGGCGTGTCCAGATTGGTCAGGAAGATCACCGGCAGCCGGGCATGCTGCGGATCGGCCTTGAGCCTGCGGCAAAGCGCGTAGCCATCCATACCGGTCATGTGTACGTCAAGCAGGGCCAGATCGGCCCGACCCCCGGCAGCCAGCCAGTCCAGCGCATCCGGTGCATTCGTATGGGCCACCACCTCATAGCGCCCGCGCAGGACGTCATGCAGCCTGCGGATGTTGGCGGGCAGGTCGTCCACGACAAGGATGCAGGCTGCGTCCCCGTCATCCAGCGCCGGATCGGTCGCCGCATGAACGGTCGGCATTTCGCCACTGATCGCGCGGGATGCCTGTGCCAGGCTGTCCAGATGCAATGAGACCGCCTCATGATAATGCCGGCCCCAGTCCCGCAGCGCGGTGTTGTTCGCATTCCGCTCGAACAGGGACAGTCCCAGATGCGACTCCAGCGCGCGGATCTGGCGGCTGACAGCCTCTCGAGTCACGTTCAACTCGCGCGCGGCATCTGAAAAGCTGCCCAGTCGCCCGGCAGCTTCAAAGACCAGCAGGCTGGTCAGGGGCGGAAGGTCGTTCTTGAGTGTCATCGCCAGATTCAGCCTCCGCGACCTCTATAGCAGCGCGCGGACAGGATGGGCAGACGCGGGCTGATATTACTTTCCTCCCGTCCTTTGTAGACGCCGATCGATTCGAAGTTTCCGCAACATTCTTCGTATTCGCGGATTACTCGGCCGTGGTTCTGGATCGTCGCGCAATGGTCTTAGGCTAGTCTCGGCGCGCCACGATCTGCACGCGACGCAGACCCGAAAACTCCAGCCCCGCGATATCCTGAATGGCGTGCAGATGATGTGTCAGCACATACTGTGCCACAAAGGGTGAAGATGCTGTCAGCGTCAGAAGGCCGTGTTCATAGCCCTCATATGTCAGATGCGAGAACCAGTTCTGGTGAAGACCCGGAGACAGTTCGGCAAGACGCTCCATGCTGCGCGTCCACGGCCGCGTCACGCTGTCGTCGCCCCCTCGTGCACGGAAGTCGATGCGCACGACCTTTTCGTCTGCAGAGCCGGTTCCAGCCTGTCTGCCGGTCATCCGCTCGGAATAATCGGGGCCGACCTTTTCCCAAAGAGGGGCGCTCAGTCGATGGATCTCGACCTGGTTCAACCGGTATGCAGCCACCCTGCCCCGCCTACCCGGTCGCAATTGTAGCAGGATCGAGGCATCGGTCAGCTTCTTGATCTCGCGTTTGACGGTCCGTTCGTCAACCGACCACATCCGGGCCAGATCGCGTTGTCCGACGCTGAATTCATCAAGTTTCCAGTTATACCTTGCCGTGACGACGGCGATGAGACGTAACATCGAGGTCTGGTGCCCCGGTGTGCCGGCCAGCCCGGCGACGGCCAATGCCGTCAACAGGTCATACTTCTGCGATCCGGCCTGCGGCCCGGTATATCGCTTCAGATCCATCCCACGTCCCCACCGCTCGACAATCGGCTTCTGCGACCGATTCCATCCTGCAATCAGATTGGGCGAAATTCCCGTCGTTTGTCAACGAAAACCAAATTACGGGAAAATGTCAGCCAATCCCAGAATTCAAGAAAAACAGGTTATAATGGATAAGGGGGACAGACTGATGTCACTATAAATGGCTCCGTTTGTCACCTTAAACCATGTGAGCGACCATTCCCTGTCACCGAAATACGGCAATCCTCGCTAACCAATCCCGTTTTTCCCCGAATCGCGGCGAAATCGCGACTTTTACAATCTCTGCGATTTGCGTTTCCGGGTTTTCGCGTTATTCATTTGGTAGCGACATAAAACACGAGCAGTGAATATGCGAGACCATTCTGACCTTCAGTCGATGAACGAACGCAGCCTTGCGCAGCAGGCGGCGGTGCGGCGGGCGACATTCTCTCCGTCGGAAAAGAAGACGCTTAGGCCCTTTTCGATCTGGGAGATCAGCCAGTTCATGTTCGATGTGCCGGCCGACACCCTGCGCAAGCGGCTGGCGGACGATCCCTCGCTCCCCCAAGGCGTGGTGGAGGAGGATGGCAGGCAGCGCTGGTTCTCGCTTGCCGAGATCAACGAATTGCGGCGCAGGCTGAGGTTCAGGGGCAAGTCCCTGCTGCCGAAGCGACCGCCAGGACGCGCGGTCCGCGTGGCAGTGTCGAACTTCAAGGGCGGCGTCGGCAAGACCGTGGTTGCCCACCATCTTGCCAATGCCGCGGCCCTGGACGGATATCGCGTGCTTGCCATCGATTTCGACCCGCAAGCGACGCTGACCCATTCGATGGGACTGGTCGAGATCAAGGAGTGGAACACGGTCTGGGGCATCATGTGCCGCGACCTGTGCCGCGAGGCCGACCGCATTGTCGCGGCCTATGACGATCCCGCGGATTGCCCCTACCCTTCCTCGGACGAGCTACCGCAGGACGTGCAGTCGATCGGATCTCAACGCGCGCAGGACTTCATCCAGAAGACCGCCTGGCCCACGATCGACATCATCCCAAGCTGCGCCAATGCGGCATTCGTCGAATTCGCCAGCGCCCAGTATCGTGCGTTGCACAAGGCCTGGAGCTTCTTCGGCTGCATTTCGCGCTATCTGGATGAACTGCCGGAGGATCAATATGACATCATCATCTTCGATTGCCCCCCAGCGATCGGCTATCAGTCGCTGAACGCGGCATTCGCGGCGGATATCCTGTATGTCCCCTCGGGCCCCGGCTATTGGGAATACGACTCGACGACCAGCTATCTGGGCCAGCTGGGTGATGCGCTTGAGGATATCTCGACAGGCTTTTCCGCGATCGCCGAGGATGCCGGGATCCGCCTCCCGAAGCGTTTCGACGATATCCGTCTGCTGATGACCCGGTTCGAGGCGTCGAATTCGCTGCATGTCGCGATGATGGATGCGTTCCAGAACGTGTTTGGCGCCGATGTCTGCCGAAACGCGATCGAGATGACGCGGGCTGTCGAACAGTCTGGGCGGTTCCAGCAATCGGTCTATGAGCAGGACTATCGCCAGATGACGCGCGAGACCTGGAAGCGCGCAAGGCAAAGCTTCGACGCGGCATATTCCGAGTTCCGGGATACCGTGCTGCGGGCGTGGGAGAAGCGTGGTTCGGCCGAGGGAGGTGAAGAATGAGCGGCAAGAACAAGTTCGGGTTTGACCCAGTCGATGCGGCGCAGTTGAAGCCCCGCATGCGCGAGGTCGGACCTATGGGGGCCGCCGTGCGGGAGGCCGCGGGCAACCTTGCCGAAAGCACGGAAAGCCTGGTCGAACAGCGGCGTCAGAATGCGGCAGACGCCAAGTCGTTCCGTGCCGCGCAGGATCAGGGCCGCCTGCTGGAGCTGCTTCCGGTCGATGACATCCGTACCGACGAGTTGCCGCGGGACCGCCTGGACCTGTCTCTGGTTGCCAGCTCGGACGAGATGGAAGAGCTGAAAGCATCCATCCGCGAACGGGGCCAGAAAGAGCCCATCGAAGTGTTCATCTCCGGCGCGGCCTTTCAGCTGAAGAAGGGTTGGCGCAGGCTGACCGCGTTGAAGCAACTTTGGGCCGAAACCGGGGATGAGCGCTTTTCCAAGGTCGTGGCGCGAATTTCGAAAGAGCGCAGCAGCCGCATCGATCTTTACATCGACATGGTCGAAGAGAACGTGATCCGCGAGGATCTGAGCTTTGCCGAAATGGCCCAGGTCGCGATTGCCGCAGCCGAGGACCTGAACACCGACGGGCAGGGTGCCGATGCGCTGGTCGGGCGGCTTTACGCGTCGCTCCACAAGATGAAGCGGTCCTATATCCGCAGCTTCGTTTTTCTGTTGCAGCGGCTGGAGGGGGCGCTGCCTTTCCCAAAGGCCATTTCGCGGAACCAGGGTTCCGAGGTCGCGCGGAAACTTCAGGCCTCGCCCGACAGGGTCGACGATCTGCGGGCGCAGTTGGAGGGAGTGTCCACTGCGGAGGAACAAGCCGCGGTGCTTGATGGCTTCCTGAAGGACACGGTCGATCCGAACACGGTGGCCAGACCCGGACGCACCGCAAAAGGCGTGAAGTATGAGTTCCGCGTGGGCGCGGCCAAGGTCACTGCCCGCAAGGGTGAGTGCCGGATCCTGTCGGAGGTCGACTTTTCCGCCATCGACCGCAAGCGCCTGCAGGGAGCGATCGAGGCATTTCAGCGCGCTCTTGCGGAATAACGAGGCGAGTATTTCGGACGAAGGAAAGGGTAACCCGCGGGTTACCCTTTTTTGTTTGGGGAGGACGGCTGCAGAGGTGTAACCCGTGGGTTACTCGGCAACGTGCAACCGCGGGTGCGGCCGGTCCACGGCAAACCGAGATGCGGGGGAGGCGAGCGCTGGCGTTGAGATTTTCCCGACGCTTCGTTGAATGGCGATCAAACATTGCGGGTCGAAGGCATAGGGCGGCCTCCGATACCTGGGGTTGGACGGCGCAGAAGGGAGGGGGCGAGTGCCCGATCACAGAGTGTAGAAAGGGCGAATGGGCATTCTAGATAGCGCTCAGAAAATTGGGCGAGGTCACTCGCCTGTCCGTAGAGCGAATTCATCAAGGGCGATCATTGGATACCTGCGCCAACGTTCTATCGGCGAGGGAACCCCAATAGGAACCCGGCCCAGATATCGGACGCGACGTCAGCCTTTCCGCGCGGAAACTTGTGTGTTGGATGATCTTGCCGGCCAGTAGATCAGGCGCGGACCAATATCCTTTACTAATCCGCAAGTTATATATTAAATGCGGATATGACGCAGGAACAGCAAGACTGGCGCGGGCTGGCAAGTTGGCAGGATGCGCCATGCAAGACCCAATTGACGACCCGGCGCGCCCCCCTATGATCCATTGGAAGCTCTGGGGGAAAACAGCCTAATGGATCTGATGAATACGCTGTCAACGATGGCGGATCGCATCCGCGCGTTCCCTTGGTCGGAAACGGAATTGGGGCCTGTCGAAGGCTGGCCACCGTCCTTGTGCGCCGCAGTGGAGTTGATGCTGCCCGCTCAGGCGCAAATCGTGATCTTCGCGGGCGCGGATTATGTCGCGCTTTACAATGATGCCTATGCCCCGACCATCGGGCAGAAGCATCCCCATGCACTGGGCCGCCCGGCGCGCGAATACTGGGCGGAACTCTGGTCCGATCTTGAACCGCTTCTCGCCCATGTCCGGCAGACCGGGGAAACGGTGTCGGCCAAGGATCGGCCCTTCTATATCCATCGCGACATCCTGCCAGAGACCGTCTATTTCGACATTTCCTATTCCGCGATCCGTGACCCGGCCGGAAAGGTCCATTCCGTGTTCTGCATCGTCAGTGAAACGACCGAGCGGGTGCGCGCCTTTGCGACCGAAAGCAGGTTGGCGGCGATCGTGTCCTCATCCGACGATGCGATCCTCGGGACGGATACCGCGCAATGCATCACCGATTGGAACCACGGCGCCGAGCAGCTTTACGGCTATCGCGCCGAGGAGGTGATCGGCCGCTCCGTCACCATCCTTGTCCCCGCGCATCGCCCGCATGAGGAAGAGGAGATCATGGAGAAGATCCTTGCCGGAGAGCGGGTGGAACCGCACGAGACGCAAAGGGTCTGCAAGGATGGCACGCTGAAGGACGTGTCGCTGACGGTCTCGCCCATTCGGGACGAATGCGGTCAGGTCGTCGGCGCCTCAAAGATTGCCCGCGACATTTCCGGCCGGAAAGAGGCCGAGCGTCTGCAGCGCGTCCTGATGGGAGAGTTGAAGCATCGCGTCAAGAATATCCTGGCGAATGTTCAGGCCATTGCCCGGCAGACCTTTCGCGAGGTGGACCCGACCGCCGCTACGGTCTTCAGCAAGCGGTTGCAATCTCTGGCTACGGCTCATGACCTGCTGACCCAGGAAAGCTGGGAGGGCGCGCGGATATCGACGGTGGTGGCGAAAATCCTCAGCGTCTATGATCCCGGCCGGTTCAGCATGCAGGGAACGGATTTCACCATCCCGCCCCGTGTCGTGGTGGCGATTTCGTTGGCGCTTCATGAACTGGCGACCAATGCCGTGAAGTATGGCGCTTTGAAGGCGCCCGAAGGGCGCGTCGAGATTTCCTGGAACAGGACAAGTGAAGAGCAGGCCGGCTTCGAGCTTCGCTGGATTGAACGCGGCGGACCGGCAGTTACGCCGCCCGCCGCCGAAGGTTTCGGTTCGGTCCTGATCCGTGATGTCTTGGCCGCCGAACTGGGAGGCGAGGTCGAGTTGCATTACGACCCCGAGGGGCTGACCTGTATCGTCCGCGCACCGGGGGAGGCCGAGTGGGAAAGCTAGGCGGCCCCAAAGGCCATAGCTGAAACCAAGGCCCGGGTGGGGCAGGGGGCGGACCCCGGTGGTTGCCCTGTCCGATGAAGAACCTATTCCGAAATGCGGGCTAAACAGGTCGTACCGGACCTGATAGCACAGACAGATGATCCCAGCACTGGCCATCTTGCTGTCCTTCCAACTCGTCGGCGAGGTTGTCGCACGCGGGCTGGGACTGCCTTTACCCGGCCCCGTAATCGGGCTTCTGGCGCTGGTCGTCAGTTGCAGCCTGCGCCCGCCGCTTGCCGAGCGCCTGCGGCCGGTGGTGCAGGGCCTGCTGGGCAACCTGTCACTGTTTTTCGTGCCCGCCGGAGTCGGCGTCATCGCCCATGTGGGAGAGTTCCGGAGCGATGGGCTTGCCATCGCAATTGCCTTGACTGTGTCGACCGCATTGGCGATCGGCGTGGGGGCGATCGTCTTCAGGCTGGTTGCAAGGGGGGGCGACGAATGACCACGCCTGCGCTGATCTGGTCCTATCTGTCACAAGAGCCGCTGCTTTGGCTAACGGCCACCCTGATCGCCTATTGGCTGGGCGATCGCTTCTTTCGCGCGACCGGGCGGCAAAGCTGGGCCAATCCCGTGCTGTTCGCGGTAATCTTGCTGGCACTTGTGCTGCTCGTGACGGGAACCACCTATCAGACCTATTTTGAGGGCGCACAGTTCGTGCATTTCATGCTTGGCCCCGCCACGGTCGCCTTGGGGATGCCGCTTTACGAGAACCTGCACCGCGTTCGGCGTGCAGCGTTGCCACTGATCGCGGCGCTGGTCGCGGGATCGGTCACGGCGGTCCTGTCCGTGCTGCTGATTGCCCGGGGCTTCGGGCTGTCCCCGGTCATGCTGGCCAGCCTTGCGCCCAAATCCACGACCGCCCCCGTCGCCATCGGCATTGCCGAGAACCTGGGGGGTGAGCCGACGATCACCGCCGTTCTGGTGCTGCTGACAGGTATGTTCGGGGCGATCATCGCGACGCCGCTTTTGAACCTGCTAAGGATCCGGGATTGGCGGGCGCGGGGCCTTGCGGTCGGTGTCGCGGCGCATGGCATCGGGACGGCGCGGGCCTTTCAGGTAAACGAGACGGCGGGTGCCTTTGCCAGCATCGGCATGGGGCTGAATGCCGTGCTGACCGCGATCATTGCACCGCTGCTTCTACACCTGTTCCGCTGAGCGCGGGCCGTGCCTTGTTCCTGTCACTCCGCCCTGAACTTGCGATATCGATCAGGCGGTCGGGCCGGTGAACGATGACCGTCCTATGCCCGCTTGAGCTAATGATCCCTTGTGATCGCAGCCAGCTCATCTCGCGGCTGAACGACCAGCGGGTGATGCCAAGATGGTTGGCAACCATGCCCTGGGTGGCCGGGAAGGTGATCCGAACCGGCCCGGCATTGCCTTTGACCGCCCCGTCTTGCTGTTCGCACAGATGGACCAGGTAAAGGGTCAGCTTCTGCCGGGCATCGGGACCGGACAACCAGGCGATCATTTCGCGCGAGGCATCGATCTCCTTGATTAGGATGTCGCGAAGCTGTGCTTCCATCGCGGGCATTGCCTGCATCGAGTTCTCGAAGTCTTGCTGGTCGAAGGCGCAGACCCTGACATCCGTCTCGGCCCGGAAGCAATAGGGGACGGGTTGGCCGCCGGTTCGGCCAAAGAAATTGCCCTCTGTCAGGAACCGTACGATCCTTTCATCCCCATTCGGCAAGGCGAATCCGACCGAGACGGTGCCCTCGACAACAATGCCTGTGAAATGGGGGCGATCGCCAGGGCGGAAGATGGTCTCGCCCGCGGAATATTCCCGTTTGCCCTTTAGCTGGCTGATGCTACGCAACTCGGTCAGTTCGCAACCGCCGCACAGGGTTTTCTGCCGCGCACGGCAGTAAAGGCAGGCGGCCAGTTGAACCTCTGAGGCGTCCATCGGGATCGTCCGATCGTGCTTCATTGTGAATCCTTTCGTCATGGATTCTGTCAGGACCCGCGACCCCCAACCAAGATGCAGTCGACGCTGGCAGACAGGACAGTCCGTGGAAATTTCGCAGGATAGGCAGTCGGTGCAATGAAATGCGCAAACCGGGTTTCCCGATACCTAGATCCGGTGCCGTGCTGCGGCAACGGCGCTATCGGGAATGTGTGAATCAGCAACGCTGATGCCGACGTCGCGCGCTTAACTCAAGGTAATATATTGA
The DNA here is from genome assembly GCF_049446195.1 of Paracoccus sp. KR1-242. Lineage (NCBI taxonomy): Bacteria > Pseudomonadati > Pseudomonadota > Alphaproteobacteria > Rhodobacterales > Paracoccaceae > Paracoccus > Paracoccus sp. KR1-242. The sequence continues at coordinate 124,875 of NZ_JBMSED010000003.1, read as the reverse complement.
AATTATGAAATAAAAATTACATCTGTGCCTGGCGGAAAGCGCGCAAAGCGGCCAAGCCAAGGGACCGTGACGCAGCGGCAAGTCCACGTGCAAGAAATGCGGCCCGCGCCGGGGGCGGGGCCGCTTCCTCATGTCGCAATGGCTGCGGTTTGCCCTTAGTTCAGGTCATCGCCGCGGCGCAGGGCGGGCAGGCCGACGCCCGATGCGTCAAAGCCGCCATCCGCGGCCAATGTCTGTCCGGAAACGAAACTCGCCTTGTCCGAGCACAGGAACACCACAGCCTCGGCGATCTCGCGCGCCTCGCCATAGCGGTTCAGCGGGATCGCGTCGTAATAGGCCGAGATGATCTCGGGCGCGTGGACGGCCATCGCCAGCTTGGTGCGGACAGGGCCGGGGGCCACGCAGTTGACGCGGATGCCCTGTTCGCCCAGTTCCGCCGCGAATTGCTTCGTCAGGTGGATCACCGCAGCTTTCGATGTGCCATAGGCCACCCGCAGCGTCGATGCCCGCAGACCCGAGATCGAGGCGATGTTCACGACCGCGCCCTTGGTCTTGGCCAGTTCCTCGGTGCAGGCTTGCGTGCACAGGAAGACACCATCAAGGTTGGTGGCCATGACTTCGCGCCACGCCTGAAAGCTGGTCTTGCCCACGCGCGAGAACAGCGCGACGCCCGCGTTGTTGACCAGCGCATCGATACGGCCGAAGGCGGCAACGGTTTGCGCGACCATGCGCTCGACCTGTTCCGGATCCGAGATGTCGGCTTCGACCGCCAGCACGTTTTCCATTTTCGAGGCGACGGCGCGCAACTCCTCGACATCGCGATCGACCATCGCGACGCGCCATCCCTGTTCAAGGAAGATTTCGGTGGCGGCAAGGCCGATGCCGCGGCATCCGCCGGTGACGATGGCGACTTTATTCATGGGGTCGTTTCCTCAGGTTCAATGATCAGTTCAAGCGTCACGCCAACGGGGTTGTCTCCCCGCGTCAGCGTGCCAGTCGCGATGCTGCCGTCGATATCGACGACATCGATGCGGATGCGGGCGCGGCCATCGACCAACCGGGCGTCGTCAAAGCGCAATTCGGTCGCAAGGCAGTCCAAGCTGTGGCCTTCGGCAAAGCGGACATGGTCGATGCTGCCGACGGCATGCAGTCGGGCGTCGCGGATACCGTGGGTCGCGGCGATCTGTTCGATTGCGGTCACCACGTCCTCTCCGGGCAGGATGCGGACGAAAAGGCCCGCGCCAGCCTCGCCACCCTGCGGGGTGAACAGGGTAAAGGCGGTTTCGTGGTCGGGCAGCGCCTCGAACCAGGTTCCGGCAGAGCCAAGCCCTGTCACCTCGACATCCGCCGCGATGATTGCCTCCATGGGCAGCAGATGGCCCATCCATGTCTGGCCGTCCGAGGACCAGATGCCGTGGCAATGCAGGAAGGTCGCGCCGTCCCGGATGCCGACCGAAGCGGTCGAGTTGCGGATGGTCCAGACCCCTTCCGGGGCGTGGGTGTCGGAATACCAGGCGGCGTGTTGGCCGTCCTTGGACAAGGCCGGCAGAACGAAGCGCATCGGCTCGCACGTAACACGGTCAAGGCAAAGCGTGCCGCCCTTGCAGTCGTGGGATGCGAAAAGCGCAGCGACCGCCTGCATGACGGTCTGTCCGGCGGGCAGGGTGCCGGATACGGGTTTCAGTTGCGCGGCGCACACCTGTGCCCGCTGCGCAGCGCGGGGGCCGGGATGGTTCATGCGAGCGGTCACGCGTTGGCCTTTTCACCGATCAGGCCACGGGCCTCGAGTTCTTCGCGGATCATCTTCTTGGTGATCTTGCCATAGGCCGATTTCGGCAGGGCGTCCCAGAACAGCACCCTCTTTGGCATCTTGTAGCGCGACAACTTGCCGTCCAGAAACGCCAGCACCTCGTCTTCGCCGACCGCGCCCGAGGCGACGCAAATGGCCCAGCCGATTTCACCCCACAGGGGGTCGGGAACACCCAGAACGGCGACTTCGCCGATGGCGGGATGGGTCAGAAGCTTTTCTTCGATCTCGCGCGGATAGACGTTGGAACCGCCCGAGATATACATGTCGGATTCCCGACCCGTGATGAACAGATAGCCCTGTTCGTCCATATGGCCCAGATCCCCGGTGCGGAACCAGCCGTCGCGAAAGGATTTCGCGTTGGCCTCGGGGTTCTGGTAATAGCCTGCAAAGACTGCCGGGCCGATGCAGCAGATCTCGCCCGTTTGGCCGGGGGGCAGGTCGACGCCCCTGTCGTCCTGAATCTGAATCTCGATCCCGGTGCGGGCATGGCCGCAGGTGCCGATGCGGGTGGTCGGGCCATCCTCTGCCTCGTGCAGATGGGCGGGCAGGACGGTGATGTTGCCCGTACATTCGCCAAGCCCAAAATACTGGACGATCACCTTGCCCAGGGTGCGCAGCGCCTTTTGCTGGTCAACGCGATACATGGGCGCGCCCGCATAGATGATATAGCGCAACGACGACAGATCGGCCGCCGCGGTCGATGGGTGTTCGACCAGCAGTTTCAGGATCGTCGGCACCGTGAACATGGTCGAGACGCGCCATTCCCGGACCAGATCCCAGACCTGCGCGACGTCGAAACGCTCGGTCGGCAGCAGCACCGTTTTCACGCCGCGCGCGATCTGGGTCAACTGGTGGACGCCCGCACCATGGGACAGCGGCGCGACGACCAGCGACGCGTCATCCGAGGTCAGCCCTGGCATCAGGTCGGCAAGGTGGTTGGTCACGACAAAGGCCATCTGTCCATGCGTCAGGACCGAGGCCTTGGGGCGGCCTGTAGTGCCCGAGGTGAAGAAGAACCAGCACGGATCGTCGCGCAGTACCGGGGCCACCGCCGGGCGCTGTCCCAGGGACTCGGCCGTAATCTGCTGGACCGAGGGCGCGAAATCCGACTCTCCAAAGGACAGGATCGTCGTGAGTTCGGGACACCCGGCCTTGCAGGCTCGCGCATGTTCGGGAAAGGCTGCATTGCAGATCATCAGCCGCGCGCCCGAGGATTGGGTCAGATAGACGACCTCCTCGGGGGTCTGGCGGAAGTTGGCGGGCACCCAGACGCCGCCGGCGCGCCAGACCGCGAACATCGCCTGCATCATCTCAAGGCAGTTCTGCGACTGGCACATGACCCGGTCGCCCTTGTTCAGGCCGAAACGGGTCTGCAGGGCGTGGGCCAGCGCATCCGTCCGCGCCTCGAACTCGGCCCAGGTCCAGCGGATGTCGCCCATGACAAGGGCAATCGCGTCCGGCTCGCGCCGGGCGATCTGGGTCAGGAAGGTGGCAAGGTTCATCACGCGGGTCGAGACGGGCGCGACTCCGCCCTTGGGATCGGTCATTTGCGGCGCTCCAGGATCGAGCAATAGCTGGCGACGGCGGCACCGCCCATGTTGAACACGCCGCCAAGTTCGGCGCCGGCAAGCTGCATCTCGCCCGCCTCTCCCATCAGCTGCATGGCGACCATGACATGCTGGGAAACCCCGGTCGCGCCGATGGGATGGCCCCGCGATTTCAGCCCGCCCGAGGGGTTCACCGGCAGGGCGCCGCCAAAGCGGGTCACACCGTCGCGGATGACGCGCCAGCCCTGTCCGCGGGGGGCGAGTCCCATCGCCTCGTATTCGATCATCTCGGCGGTGGTGAAGCAGTCATGAGTCTCGACCAGGTCAAGGTCCATGATCCCCAGTCCCGACTGTTCCAACGCTTGCCGCCAGGCCCGGTGCGGTCCGTCGAAGGCGATGGGGTCGCGCCGCGACAGCGCAAGGTAATCTCCTGCCTGCGCCCGCGCCCGAAAGCTGATCGCGCGCTGCAAGCCTTCGGCCACCTCGGGCGCGGCAAGGACGATTGCAGCGGCCCCGTCTGACACCAGCGAGCAATCGGTGCGCCGCAGCGGTCCCGCGACCAAAGGGTTCTTGTCCGAGGGCGTATTGCAGAATGCGAGGTCGAAGGGCTTGCGCATATGGGCATAGGGATTGCGCATCCCGTTCTCGTGGTTTTTGGCCGCGATCATTGCCAGTTCTTCCGAGCGATCACCGTAGCGCTGGAAATAGGTCTCGGTGATGCGGCCGAAGACACCTGCGAAGCCGCCGGGCGTGTCGCCCTCTTCCTCGACATAGCTGGCCGACAGAAGAATGTCGCCGATCTGGTCGCCGGGCGTCGCCGTCATCTTCTCGGCCCCGATCACCAGCGCGACCTTGCCCCGGCCCGATGCGATGAAATCCGCAGCCGCATAAACCGCGGCCGAGCCGGTGGCGCAGGCGTTCTCGGTCCGCATGAACGGAATGCCGGCCAGTTCGGGCGTGCCCATCGCCACCAGCGCGCCCTGGAAATCCTGCCGCGTGAAGCCGTTGTTGTAGACGCCGGTGAATATGCCGTCGACATCGCCTGCACCGACCCCGGCGTGGTCCAGTGCGGGAAGCGCGACCTCCCGCATCAGGGCCATTGTATCGGGGGCTTCGGACTTGCCGAATTTGCCATGCGCCCAGCCTACGATCAGGGGGTCGGTCATGCTGAACTCCTTTTCGGATCGGATTCCGGTTTGCGGCCAAGCGCGGCCAGTCGTGTTTCGATCTGCTGCACCTCTGTGCGCAGGGACGCGATCAGGTGCGGGCGACGGTCGGCCTGCATCCTGTTTTCAATCGCGGCAATGGACAGCGCCCCGGCGGGACGGCCATCGGGCCAGCGGAACGCAACGCCAAGGCCCCATGACCCCGGCACGATCCGGCCCTGATTGAAGGCAAAGCCCTGCGCGCGGGCCTGAACCTCGTCGGCGGCAAGGGCGGGGGCAAGGTCTCCGACCAGATGGTCGACGCGACGCCGCAGTGCCTCGGCCACAATTGGGGGCAGGGCTGCAAGGATTGCCAGCGCGCCCGCGCCCACCCCCGCCGGTTTGCGGTCACCCCGCATCAGGGCATAGGTGCGGACAGGAAAGCTGCCCTCGATCCGCTCAAGGCACAGGGAGTGGTCGTCCTGCGGCACCGTCAAAAGAACGGTGTCCCCCGTCTCCTCGGCAAGCCGCAGCATCGAGGGCCGGGCATGGTGCAGGATGCCGTGGCGCTCGGCTGCGAAGCTGCCCAGAAGATAGGTCTCGGGGCCCAGGTGATAGCGGCGCGACAGCGGGTCCTGATCGACAAGCCGTGCCGCGGCCAGCGCCAGCAGCAGTCGCCGGGCGGTCGGCCGGGTCACCCCGGCCTGATCCGCCAGCCACGCGAGCCCCAGCCCCTCGCTGCCGCCCCTGCCGACCAACGACAGCAGCGAGAGCGCGCGCATGACCGCCTGCGAACCCGATCCCCCGGTAAGGGCAGTCGGTGACAGCGCGATATGAGGGCCGGGGGTCATTGCGCGGGATCAGACGAGCTTGCGCCCGATCGCGGTCTCAAGGATTTCCCACGCCTCGTCGCCATAGGTCTTCTTCCACTCGGCATAGAAGCCCGCTTCGCGCAGCTTGTCCTCGAAGGGTTTCGGATCGACGTCGTTGAAGACGAAGCCTTCCTTCTCAAGATCGCCCTTCAGCGAGGCATTCAACTCCATGACGTCCTTGCGCTGCTCGACGGCCGAGGCGTTGAAGTTCTTGGCAACGATCTGCTGGGCGTCCTCGGGCAGGGCGGCCCAGGCGCGGCGGTTGCCCAGCAGCCAGAAGCCGTCCCACATGTGGTTGGTCATCGACAGGTATTTCTGGACCTCCCACATCTTTGCGACCTTCATGATAGCCAGCGGATTTTCCTGCCCGTCGACAATGCCGGTCTGGAGAGCGGTATAGACCTCGGCGAAGTTGATCGAGGCGGGGGCCGCGCCGAAGCCCGAGAACATCGAGGTCCAGAGCGGGCTGACCGGAACGCGGATCTTGAAGCCCTCGAAATCCTTGGGCGTCACGATCGGCTGCTTCGAGGACGTGGTCTGGCGGTAGCCGTTGTCCCAGATCTTTTCCATGACGACCAGCCCGGCCTGTTCGATCTGGCCGCGGGCATAGGCGCCAAGGTCGCCGTCCATCGCCTTCCAGACCGCATCGTAATCGGGGAAGGCAAAACCGATGCCGTTGATCGAGGCGTTCGGCACCAGCGTCGACAGGATGATCGGCGAAAGCTGGAAGAACTCGACCCCGCCCGAGCGCAGCTGGCCCAGCACGTCGGTATCCGCGCCAAGCTGGTTCGACGGGAAGATCTGGATGTCGACGCTTCCCGAGGTCTCTTCGGCGATGCGCTTTACCGCTTCCTGCAGGCGGATGTTGCTGGGGTGCTCAAGCGGCTGGTTGTTCGCGATCTTGTAGCTGAATTCGGCCGCGCGGGCAGCGCCCGGACGGATGAAGGGGGCGGCAAGTACGCCTGCAGTTGCGCCAAGCAGGACAGAGCGACGAGTAATGATCATGGGTTCCTCCTCCCAAAGGGTTCCAGTCGTTTCGTTTTGTTGTCGGTTTTCAAAGAAGCGCGGTCGAGAACCACGGCACTGCCGCGATGGCCAGAAGTCCGATCAGAAGCGCGGCAAGATATGGCCAGATCTTGATCATCACCTGTTCGGCCGGGACGTTCGCGATCTTGCAGGCGATATAGAAGCCGATGCCGATTGGCGGGGCCATCAGCCCGATGTTCATCGCGGTGACGATCACCATCGCGTAATGGATGTCGTGGATGCCCAGCCCGCGGGCGATCGGGAACATGATCGGCGCCAGCAGGACGATTGCGGGCAGCCCTTCAAGCACGCAGCCCAGCACCAGAAAGATCACCATCGACGCCAGCATGAACACGATCCACCCGCCCGGCAGGCCGGTGACAAGGTTCATCAGGTCGCGGGCAAAGCCCGATTGCGTCAGCCCCCAGGCCATGGACGAGGCCGCGCCCAGGATCAGCAGGATCGCGCCCGACATTGCCGCCGTCTCGACCAGCATCTTGCCCGTTGCCTTCAGCGGGATGCCGCCATACAGGATCGCGCCGATGATATAGGCGTAAAGCACCGCGATGGTCGACACCTCGGTCGCGGTGGCGACGCCGCCACCCACCAGGCTGCGGATCATGAAGGGCAGGACCAGTGCAGGTGCCGCGATCACTGCCGCTTTCAGGATCATCGGCAGGGTGGCGCGACGCACGCCGCTCATGTCCTCCTTGCGCGCCTTCCAGCGGGCCAGCAGCGCCAGGACGACCAGCAGCACCATCGCGATGGCAAAGCCGGAGGTGAACAGCCCGGCGATCGACACGCCCGCGACCGAACCCAGCACGATCAGCACGATCGAGGGCGGCACGGTATCGGCCATTGCCGCGCCGGTTGCCAGCAGGGCGGTCATTTCGGGCGCAGAATGGCCGCGGCGGCGCATTTCCGGGAACAGCGCGGGTGCAACGGTGGCCATGTCCGAGACCTTGGAACCCGAGATGCCCGAAACGAGGAACATCGAGCCAAGCAACACATAGCTCATCCCTGCCTTCACATGCCCGAAGAGCGAAGCAAGGAAGTTCACGATGGCTTTGCCCATCCCGGTGGCGTCAAGGATGCAGCCCAGCAGCACGAAGACCGGCACCGACAGCAGGATCAGCGAGGACATGCCCTCGTCGATCCGGCCCACCATCACGAAGACGGGGGCGCTGGTGGCGAAGGTCAGATAGGACAGCGTACCAAGCGCGAAGCAGAAGGCGATCGGCACCCCGATCCCCAGCAGGATGACGACGAACAGGCCCAGAAAGATCGGAAGGTTCCAGTTCCCGATTCCCAGAAGGGCCGGGCGGATCTGGAAGAAAAGCGCTGTCACAAGCGCGGTGATCAGGATCGTGCCCAGGATTGTGCCCCAGTCGCGGGTGCGAAGCACCGCGATCAGCGTCAGCACTGCCATCAACGCTATGCCTGTTGGCAGAGCGGCGGCGCGCCAGGACATTGGCAGCCCAAGCGCGGGCGAGGTGACGAAGCTTTCCTCATAGGCATATTCGACGGCCACCGGCAGCAAGCGCAGCAGCAGCAGGCAGACCAGCACCTGTCCGGCTGTCTCGGCAATGCGGGCGATCCGTTCCGGCAAAAGGGGCAGGAAGACCGTCAGCCTCATATGCTCGTGACGGTCGACGGCCAGCGCGGCACCCAGCATCGCCATCCAGATGAAACTGATCGAGGCGACCTCGTCCCCCCAGATCAGCGGCGTGGCCAGCACATAGCGGAAAAAGACGTTCGCCAGCACCGTGACGATCATGACCAGCAGAAGCCCGGCCGCGAGAATTTCGATAGGGCGCATCCAGCGCTCGGCCCGCTTGGGCTGGGCCAAGGACTCGATACCGCCCAGAGCCAGCTCGGAGTCTGGCTGAAGCTCGGTGACTTGCATTTCTTCCTCCCTCGTCGCGCGGCTCTCCCCAGCCTTGCCTTAGTTCCATGATATGGACGTGTGGCTGCGCAATCGGGCCGATCTTGGAGGCAGAACTTACCGGATGCCAAGATGGAAAATCGACTTGTTCGACATTTTTTGCGGATTCAATCAGATGGAATTCCATATTATGAAATAGAATGTGCGAAATGCCGCGCGACAGTGTGGAACAGAGAGGGCGAAGGCGCATCTGCTGCGGCCAGCCCAGCTATAAAGTCTCCAGAAAGCCGCGCGCCCTCTGGACACCGTGCGAGGCCGGTGCCCTTGGCATTCGGACCAACTCGCCTTATCACGCGGGCAATCGTTCGGACCCGGTGCAAATCCGGGTGGCTCTTCCGGCCGCCGATCCGCCGGATAACGTCTCATAAACGCGCCTTTCATCATGAACAGCTCACGGCACTATCTGCGCCAGTGGCAGGAAAAACCTGTCCGGGAAGTCCTCGCCGGTGCAGTCGCAACCTTCGCGCTCATCCCCGAGGTCATCGCCTTCTCCTTTACCGCCGGGGTCGATCCCCAGGTCGGACTTTTCGCGTCTTTCGTCATCAGCATCGTGATTGCGGTCTTTGGCGGACGGCCCGCCATGATCTCGGCCGCGGCGGGTTCGGTGGCGCTGGTTGCCGCCCCGCTGGTCCGGGAACATGGGGTGGAATACCTCTTCGCCGCAGGGCTGCTTGCCGGGGCGATGCAGCTGGTCTTCGGTCTTTTGCGGCTGAGTTCGCTGATGCGCTATGTCTCAAGCTCGGTTCGGACCGGGTTTGTCAACGCCTTGGCGATCCTGATCTTCTCGGCGCAATTGCCGCATATCCTGAACGCGGGGGCGATGGGTTACGGTGTCATCGCGGCAGGGCTTGCGATCATCTATCTTGCGCCTCGCCTGACGACCCGCATTCCCGCGCCGCTGATCTGCGTGGTGGTGCTGACCGCACTGTGCGTCGCGCTGGATATCGACGTGGCACGGGTCGCGGACCTTGGCAAATTGCCCCAAGGCCTGCCGATCCTTGCATTGCCCGAGGTGCCGTTCGACCTTGGGTTGCTTCGGGTAATTTTGCTGCCCGCGCTGGCCATCGCCATGGTCGGGCTTCTGGAATCGCTGATGACAGCCAGTGTCGTCGACGACCAGACCGCCACCCCGTCGGACAAGGATGCCGAGGCGCGCGGGCTGGGCCTTGCCAATATCGCCGCAAGCCTGTTCGGCGGCATCGCGGGCTGCGGCATGATCGGGCAGACCGTCTCGAACGTGAAATATGGCGGACGGGGACGGCTTTCGACGCTGGCGGCGGGGGGTATCCTGTTGCTGCTGATGGTGGCGATGAAGGATATCGTCTCGCAGGTGCCGGTGGGCGCGCTGGTCGCGATCATGATCATGGTGTCGATCGACACGCTTGACTGGGCGTCGCTTCGGCGGCTGCGGGGCAATCCGGGTCTGTCGAACGTGGTGATGCTGGCCACCGTTGCCGTGACCGTGATCAGCCACAACCTGTCGCTGGGCGTGCTGGTCGGCGTGCTGCTGAGCGGGATCTTCTTCGCGGCCAAGGTGGCGGGGATGCAGCGCGTGACCCGGCAGGGCGACACCTATGTGGTCGAGGGGCAGGTGTTCTTCGCCTCGTCCGACGCCTTCATTGACGCTTTCGATCCGCGCGACCATGAAGAGCCGGTGACAATCGACCTGACGCGCGCAACCCTGTGGGACATTACCGCCGCCGCGGCGCTGGACAAGGTGACGGGCCGGTTTGCCCAGCATGGGTTGCCGGTCCATGTCGTCGGCATGGCCGGGGGGCTTCCGCGCTGAACCGGCTGGCCGCCTGCGCGGAGCAGGCGGCCGGCCATGGTCCTAGCCCGCGATCTTCCAGATCCGCCGCGCGTTCTTGTGGAAAATCGCGGCGCGCTCGTCCGGGGTGCAGCCGCTGAGCAGATCGTGGCTGGCGCAGACCCATTCGGCAAGGTTCGACTGAAGCGTGCAGACCGGGCTGTCGGACCCCCAGACCATGCGATCCGGGCCGAAGCTGTCCAGCACATGATCGACCCAGGGGCGCAGGGTCTTCAACGTCCAGTTGCCGCCGGTATAGGCCGTGATGCCTGACAGCTTCAGACTGACATTCGGCCGCCGCGCCAGATCCGAGATTGCTGCCGCCCACTCCGTGAAGGCGCCACCCGCGATGTCGGGCACGCCGCAATGATCAAGCACCAACTCTGTGTCCGGGGCGGTATCCGCAAGGGCCGCGCCAAGGGGCAGCTGCCGCGCCAGCAGGCACATGTCGAAAGGCAGGCCGGCCTGTCCGAGACGCCGGATATTTTCGCGAAACACCGACGTTTGCGAGACGTCGTCGGGGACGACATGCAGCACGCGGCGGACACCCTTGACCACGGCAGGGTCGATGCGTTCCAACCATGCCGCGAAATCCGCGTTTTCGGGGCGCGCGGCGCTGATCGCACCGCGCAGCAGGCTGCCGGGCCGCGCCATGAGTTCTGCGATGAAGGCGGTTTCGGCGTCGATATCGGTCTGGGCGACATCAACCTCCATGTGCAGGACATCGGTGATGCCGATGCGGCGGGCGGTCGCCTCATATTCCGCATAGGTCCAGTCCCGGTCCAGCGCCGGTGCCTCGGCGAGCCAGGGATAGGACAGCCTGTCGCGATCCACGAGATGAAGGTGGGTGTCGAAGATCATGGTGGCCTCCTGCCAAGCGCACTGACAGTCCGGTCTTACTTGACTCTTGAACAGCTGTCACGTTTAACCATGAAATGAAGTTCGAGATATGAAATCCGCCTCGTCAGGCGGACATCGCCGACTTCAAACGGGGGGGAGAGATTATGAAATCATGGGTTGCCGGCTCGGTGCTGGCGCTTTCCGCGGGCCTTGGTCTTGCCACGACCGCCCTGGCCCAGAACGAATTCGACGGCGTCACGATCGAGGCCAAGCTGATTGGCGGCCAGCAATACGAGGCACTTTATGCCCGTATCGCCGACTGGGAGGCTGCGACCGGGGCCAAGGTCAAGATCATCAGCCAGAAGAACCATTTCGAACTGGACAAGGAATACAAGGCCGATATCGCCGCAGGCACGACCAACTGGTGCGTCGGATCGAACCATTCGTCGTTCGCCCCGCAATATCCAAACCTGTTCACCGACCTCGCGCCGCTGTTGCCCCCCGAGACGGTGGCCGGCTTCGTTCCGGCGAACATTTCGGCCGCGACCATCGAGGGCAAGCTGGTGATGCTGCCGCGCGCCCAGTTCGACGTCTCGGCGCTGTATTACCAGAAGTCACTTTACGCCGATCCGGCCAAGGCCGAGGCCTTCAAGGCCAAGTTCGGCTATGATCTGGCCCCTCCGGAAACCTGGGACCAGTTCCGCGATCAGGCGATCTTCTTTGCTGCGCCGCCGAATTTCTACGGTACGCAATATGCCGGCAAGGACGAGGCGATCAATGGCCGCTTCTATGAACTGGTCGTCGCCAATGGCGGCAAGATGTTCAACGACGACTGGACGCCCGCCTTCAATTCGGATGCCGGGAAGCAGGCGTTGCAGTGGTTCGTCGATCTTTACAAGGCGGGTGCGGTGCCGCCCGGCACGACCAACTATCTGTGGGACGATCTTGGCAATGGCTTTGCCTCGGGTACGGTGGCGCTGAACCTGGACTGGCCGGGCTGGTCGGGCTTCTTCAATGATCCGGCCAATTCCAAGGTTGCGGGCAATGTCGGTGTGGCCCCCGCGCCCAAGGGCTCGGCCGGCGTGCGCACCGGCTGGTCGGGCTTTCACGGCTTCTCGGTCACCGAGAACTGCGCGAACAAGGAGGCCGCAGCCTCACTTGTCGACTTCCTGACCAATGAGGAAAGCCAGAAGCTGGAATCGGCAGCCGGCTCGTTGCCGACGCGCACGGCGGTCTGGGATGCCATCACCGCGGCCGCCAAGGATGATCCGTACAAGTCCGAAGTTCTGGCCGCCTTCCAGGAGACCGCCAAGACCGCTTTCCCGGTACCGCCGACCCCTTACTGGATCGAGGCCGGGAACCTGATCTTCCCCGAATTGCAGGCCGCAATCCTTGGTGACAAGACCGTCGATCAGGCGCTTGAAGACGCATCCGGCGCGGTCGAGGACCTGATGCGCGAAAACGGCGTCATCTGAACCGGCTGGCCGGACGGACGGCGTGCCGTCCGGCCTTTCTTCAAGACACCCGCGCCCTGCATGGGTGCCAATATCCGGATAGCCCATGACCCGCGCAAAGTTGCCGCCATGGCTGGTTCTATTGCTGCCTGCATTCATCATCATCCTTGGGGTGGTGATGATCCCATTGCTGCTTTCGCTTTATTCCAGCTTCACGCCCTATCACCTGACCCGGCCCGAGACGCTGTGGAAATGGATCGGGACTTACAATTACAGCAAGGCTGCGACCGACCCGAATTTCTGGCGCGCGTTTGGCCGCACCGTGGCGCTGCTGACCATCGCACTGAATGCCGAGATGCTGCTTGGCCTTGGCCTGGCGCTGATGGTGGCGCGGGTGACGCGCGGCCAGCGGCTGCTGCGCACCGCCATGATGTTCCCGATGATGTTTTCGCCGATCCTTGTCGGCTTCCAGTTCAAGTTCATCTTCAACGACAATGTCGGACTGGTGAATAACGCCCTGCAGTCGCTGGGCCTGACCGACGTGGCGATCCCGTGGCTGGTCGACGGGAACCTGGCGCTGTTTGCGATCATCGTGGCAGAGGTATGGACCTCGACCTCGGTCTTCGCGATCCTGATCCTGGCCGGGCTGTTCGCGCTGCCGCAGGACCCGCTTGAGGCCGCCAAGGTCGATGGCTGCACGCCCTGGCAAAGCTTTCGCTATGTGACGCTGCCGTTCCTGATGCCCTTCATCTATATCGCTATGGCGATCCGGTCGCTGGACGTGGCGCGGGCCTATGACATCGTGCAGGTGATGACGAATGGCGGGCCGGCACGACGGACCGAGCTGCTGTGGACCCTCATCGGACGCACCGGCTATGTCGATGCCCGCATGGGTTACGCCAATGCCATGGGCTATATCGCGATCCTGCTGTCGATCGCCTTCACTGTATATTTCTTCCTGAAGCTGCAATCCGCGCGGCGCGAGCTTGGGATGGGGGATTGATCCATGGCATCGGCTGCCCAACACCGCCTGCGCAAGCGCCTGCTGAAGACCGGCCATTTCATCGGTCTGTTCCTGGCGATGAGCATCATCTGCATTCCCGGCCTGTGGGTCGTCCTGAATAGCTTTCGCCCCACGGTCGAGATCATGGCAAAGCCGCCGGTCTGGATTCCCCAAAGCCTCAGCCTTGACCATTACCGCGCCATGTTCGGTGGCGCGGGCGAGGGGGGAATTCCGGTCCTGACCTATTTCAGGAACTCGCTGATCATCTCGGTCACCTCGACACTGATCGCGCTTCTGGTCGGGATGGCGGGGGGCTATGCCTTTGCCCGCTACAAGTTCAAGGGCAAGGCCTCGATGTTCGTCGCGCTGATGGCCAGCCGCGCCGTGCCCGGCGTTGCGCTGTCGCTGCCCTTGTTCATCATCTTTGGCCGCACTGGCATCATCGACACGCATTTCGGGCTGATCCTCGTCTATGTCTCGATGAACGTGCCCTTCACGATCTGGCTGATCGACGGCTTCTTCCGGCAGGTGCCGAAGGAACTGGCCGAGGCCGCGGAAATCGACGGCTGCACCCGATGGCAGGCGTTCTGGCGGGTCGAGTTCCCGGTGGCGCGCGCCGGCATCGCCTCGGCCGGGATCTTCGCCTTCCTGACCAGCTGGAACGAATACGCGCTGGCCAGCCAGCTGACACGCTCGACCACGTCGAAGACGATGCCCGTGGGCCTTCTGGATTTCACCTCGCAATTCACCCTCAACTGGGGCGGCATGTGCGCGCTGGCGGTGCTCATGATCATCCCCGCGCTGGTGCTGACCTTCCTCGTGCAGAAGCACCTCATCGCTGGCCTGACCTTTGGCGGCGTGAAAGGATAACCATGGCTCAGGTCCATCTTCGCAACGTCGTCAAACGCTATGGCGCGCTGGATGTCGTCCATTCCATCAACCTCAGCATTGCCGAGGGCGAGTTCGTCGTTCTGGTCGGCCCTTCTGGCTGCGGCAAGTCCACCACGCTGCGCATGGTCGCCGGGCTTGAGGAAATCTCGGGTGGCGAGATCCTGATCGGCGAACGGGTCGTCAACGACCTGCCGCCGCGCGAACGCAACCTGGCGATGGTGTTCCAGAACTACGCGCTTTACCCGCACATGACGGTGCGGGAAAACCTGGGCTTCTCGCTTAAGATCGCCAAACGCCCGCAGGCCGAGGTCGATGCGGCCGTGGCTCAGGCGGCCGAGGTGCTGGCTTTGACGCCGCTTCTGGACCGCAAGCCGGGCGCTCTGTCGGGTGGCCAGCGCCAGCGGGTCGCGATGGGCCGCGCAATTGTGCGCCATCCGGACGTGTTCCTGTTCGACGAACCGCTGTCGAACCTGGACGCGAAGCTGCGCAGCCAGATGCGGGTCGAGATCAAGAAGCTGCACCAGAAGGTCGGCTCGACCGTGATCTATGTCACCCATGACCAGGTCGAGGCGATGACGCTGGCCGACCGCATCGTCATCATGCAGGACGGGCATATCGTCCAGGTCGGCACGCCGCTGGAAGTCTTTGAAAATCCGGTGAACACATTTGTGGCGACCTTCATCGGCTCGCCGCCCATGAACCTGCTGTCGGGTGTCGTGAAGGCTGGGCAGGTTGTTCTGGCCGACGGCACCGCGATCCCGCTGCCGCCCGGCCTGCGCGTGACCGACGGGCGCAAGGTCCAGCTTGGCATCCGCGCCGACAACATCATGCCCGAGGGTCATTCGTTGCCCCCGACCGCGCATATGGCGCAGGTCGAGATGCAGGTGACGCTGACCGAGCCGCTGGGCACCGAGACGCTGCTGTTCGCGACGCTCGCCGGCACCGAGGTCCAGGCCAAGATGCTGAATCCCCGCCTTGTCGCGCCGGGAGAGGTGCTGCGCTTCGGCATCTCGCTCGACAAGTGCCACCTTTTCGACGCCGAAACCGGCGTCAGCCTGAAAGGATAATCCATGCCGCGCATCGTCAGGGCCGAGGCCTTCCTTGTTGACCTGGTGCCCAAGGTCAAGCGCACCGACGCGATCCAGTCCTTCAAGTCGCAGGAGACGATCTTCGTCACCCTGACCGACGCGGAGGGTGCGACCGGCACCGGCTATTCCTATACCATCGGCGATGGTGGCCCGGCGGTGCTGTCGCTGTTGCAGCGCACGCTTCTGCCCGAGTTGATGGGGCGTGAGGCCGAGATGATCGAGCGGATCTGGCGCGACCTGCTGTTCTGCTCGCATGCGACGGCGGTCGGGCCGATCATGTCGCTGGCGCTGGCGGCCATCGACACCGCACTTTGGGATCTGCGCGGCAAGCGGGCGGGCCTGCCTTTGCACCTGCTGGCGGGTGGGGCCAAGAACCGCGTGCCGATGTATTCGACCGAGGGCGGGTGGCTGCATCTTGAACCCTCGGCCTTGGTCGAGGATGCGCTCGCCATGCGCGAGGCCGGTTTCAAGGGATCGAAGATCAAGATCGGCAAGCCAACCGTCGCGGGTGATGCGGCCCGGCTTTCGGCGGTGCGCGCCGCGCTTGGCGACGATTACGAAATCATGACCGACGCCAACCAGTCGATGACCCAGCCCGAGGCCAGCCGCCGCCTGTCTCTGCTGGAAAGCCTGAACATCGCCTGGTTCGAGGAACCTATTGCCGCCGACGACATCGCGGGCCATGCCCGCTTGAACCGGCAAAGCCGCGTCCCGATCGCGGTGGGCGAGTCGATGTATTCGCCCGGCCAGTTCGGCGATTATATCGCGGCCGAGGCTTGCGGCATCGTCCAGGCCGATGTTGCCCGGATCGGCGGCATCACTCCTTGGCTCAAGGTCGCGCATCTGGCCGAGGCGCATAACCTGATGATCTGTCCGCATTTCCTGATGGAGCTGCATGTCAGCCTAGTCTGCGCGGTCCCGAATGCGCCGTGGCTGGAATACATCCCCCAGCTGGACGATATCGCCGCCCCGATGCGGCGCGATGGCGGCTTCGCGCTGGCCCCGGAAGAGCCGGGCCTTGGCATCGACTGGGATCATCAGGCACTGACCGAACGCACGGCCGAAGGTTCGCATTTCATCGTGACCGAGGCCGCGAAATGACCCGGCACGGATCGGTCATCGGGCTGTCCGAGCAGGGTAAGGCCGACTATCTGCGCCTGCATGCCGCGGTCTGGCCGGGGGTTCTGGCCCAGATCAGCGACTGCAATATCCGCAACTACTCGATCTTCCTGAAAGAGCCCGAGAACCTGCTGTTTTCGTTCTTCGAGTATCACGGCGCGGATTTCGCAGGCGACATGGCAAGGATGGCGGCCGATTTGGTGACGCAGGAATGGTGGGCGCTGAACAAGCCGCTGCAACAACCGCTCGACACCCGCAAGGACGGCGAGTGGTGGGCAGAGATGACGGAAATCTTCCACCATGACTGACCTGACCCAGACCATTGCGCCCCCGTCGCGAAGCCTGCCCATCGTCATCTTCGGCGCGGGGTCGATCGTCACGGACGCGCATCTGCCGGCCTATGCCAAGGCGGGTTTTCGGGTGGCGGGAATCTATGATCCCGACCGGGAAAAAGCTGCGCGGGTGGCGCCGGCGGGCGCCAGCGCCTATGCCTCGATGGCCGAAGCGACGGCGCTTGGCACCGGGGCGGTCTATGACCTGGCCGTGCCGCCCGCCGCGATTGCGGGCATCCTGCAGACGCTGCCCGAAGGTGCGGTCGCCCTGATCCAGAAGCCCTTGGGCAGCGATCTTGCCGCGGCTGACGAGATCATCCGCATCCTGCGCGCCCGCAAGATCCGGGCTGCGGTGAATTTCCAGCTTCGCTTCGCGCCGATGTCGCTTGCGGTGAAGGACGCGATCGCGCGCGGCCTTCTGGGCGAGGTCGTCGATTTCGACGCATGGCTGGCGCTGGACACGCCCTGGCACCTCTGGGCCTTTCTGAACGGCCTGCCGCGGGTCGAGATCCTGCTGCATTCGATCCACTATCTGGATTTCGTGCGCGATCTGCTGGGTAATCCCGCAGGGGTTCATGCCCGAACGATGGGGCATCCGTCCTCGGCCATATCGAACACGCGCAGCGCGATGATCCTTGATTATGGCAGCCATGTCCGGGCCAGCCTGTCGATCAACCATAATCACGCCTTTGGCCGCAAGTTCCAGGCCTGCGAGTTTCGCATCTCGGGGACCAAGGGCGCAGCCTATATGAAGCTGGGTGTCAACCTGGACTATCCCCGCGGCGAACCGGACGAGCTGTGGCTGAACACCGACGGCGAATGGCGGCAGGTTCCGCTGGCCGGAAACTGGTTCATCGAGGCCTTCGTGGGTCGCATCACACAGGTGATGCGCTTCGCCGTGGGTGAAGATCCCGAATTGCAGGGCTCGGCCGAGGATGCCTGGCACACCATGGCCCTTGTCGAAGCCGCATATGAAAGCAGCAGCGCCCCGGCGCATCCGATCAGGACGTCTCCCGATGCTTGAACAGGTCACATATTACGAAGATTACGAGATCGGCCAAGGCCGCGACACCGTGGGCCGCACCATTACCGAGACCGATTTCGTCGTCCATGCCGGGCATTCCGGCGACTTCTTTCCCCATCATCTGGATGCGGAATTCTGCAAGACCCTGCCTTTCGGTCAAAGGATCGCGCATGGCACGATGGTCTTCACCATCGGTGTCGGGCTGACGGCGACGGTCATCAACCCCGTCGCCTTCAGCTATGGCTATGACCGGATGCGCTTCGTGAAGCCGGTCTTCATCGGTGACACGATCAAAAGCCGCGTCGAGATCATCGGCAAGGAGCTGATGGAGAAACGCCCCGGCTATGGCCGCGTCACCGAGAGGTTGACCGTCACCAAGCAGACCGGAGAGACGGTACTGGTCGCCGACCACATCTATATGGTCGAGTGCCGCCCGTGACCCAGACAGATTTCGGACCGTTCCTGCTGCTGTCGGACAAGGACAACGTCCTTGTGGCCCGCGCGAATTCTCCCGAGGGCCTGGAGGTTCGTCTTGAAGACGGCACGGCAGTGCTGGCCCGCGCGATCCCGATGGCCCACAAGATCGCCCGCCGCGCTATCGCCGAAGGCGAGGTGATCCTGAAATACGGCATGCCCATCGGCATCGCGACCGCAGCGATCTCTGCGGGCGAGCATGTCCATGTCCACAACATCCGGTCGGCTTATACGCCGACACATATGCTGCAGGACGCCGACGGCGTTTCGGCGGGGGTTTCGCTATGACCGCGCTTCAGGGCTGGCTGCGCAAGGATGGCCGCAAGGGGATCCGCAATACGGTCGTCGTGGCCTACCTAGTCGAATGCGCGCATTTCGTCGCTTCGGAGATCGTCCAGCGTTTTCGGAACACCCCCCATGAAGGCCAGGTGCAGCTGATCGGCTTTCCGGGCTGCTATCCGAACGAATACGCCGCGCGGATGATGGAACGGCTTTGCACCCATCCGAATGTGGGGGCCGTCCTGTTTGTCAGCCTTGGCTGCGAAAGCTTCGACAAGGTGCGCGCGGCCAATGCGGTCGATGCCTCGGGTCGCCCGGTCAGGACTTTGGTCATCCAGCGCGCGGGCGGCACGCGGTCAACCATCGACGCCGGTGTCGGTTGGGTTCATGAGGCGCTGGCCCAGATCGCAGAGGTTCCGCGCGTTCCCATGGGCGTCGACGAACTGGTGATCGGGACCGTTTGCGGCGGATCGGATGGCACCTCGGGCATCTCCGGGAACCCTGCCGCAGGCAAGGCCTTCGATCTGCTGGTGGCCGAGGGCGCGGCCTGCATCTTCGAGGAAACGGGTGAGTTGATCGGCTGCGAGGAAATCATGGCCGAACGCGCCGTGACCCCCGAACTGGGCCAGATCCTGCGCGACAGCGTGCAAAAGGCCGAACGCTATTACGCGACGCTGGGCTATGGCAGCTTTGCGGCGGGCAATGCGGCTGGCGGGCTGTCCACCATCGAGGAGAAAAGCCTTGGCGCCTATGTCAAATCCGGCGACAGCCCGATCTCGGGGCTGATCAAGCCGGGCGACGTGCCCCCGGCGGGCGGGCTTTACCTGATGGACGTGGTGCCCGATGGCGACGTGCGCTTCGGCTTTCCGAACATCAGCGACAATGCCGAGATCGTCGAGATGATCGCCTCGGGCGCGCATATGACGCTGTTCGTGACGGGGCGGGGTTCGGTCGTCGGCTCGGCAATCTCGCCGGTCATCAAGATCTGCGCGAACCCCGACACCTATCGCAGCCTGTCCGAGGATATGGACGTCAATGCCGGCGACATCATCGAGGGACGGCGCACGATCCCCGAGGTCGGGCGCGAGATCCGCGACCTCGTAATCGATGTTGCCTCTGGTCGTCAGACAAGGTCAGAAGAGCTTGGGCACCGCGAATTCATCCTGACCTACAAGACATTCGAACCGATTGGCCCGGCCTGCCTGCCGGGCGCAGCCTGAAGGAAAGAAAGATGCAAAGACTTGCGGGCAAGCGCGCCCTGATCACCGCCGCCGGACAAGGGATTGGCCGGGCCACCGCCCTGCGGCTGGCCGAAGAAGGGGCCGAGGTTCTGGCGACCGACATCAACGAGGCCGCGCTGGCCGAGATTGCTGGAACTCCGGGCATCACCACGAAGGTGCTTAACGTCCTTGATCCCGAAGCGGTCAAGGAAGCGATTGCGGCGGCGGGCCGGATCGACATCCTGTTCAACTGCGCAGGCGTGGTCCATGCGGGCGACATCCTGACCTCGACCGAGGATGATTGGGACTTCGCCTTCAACCTGAACGCCAAGGCGATGTATCGCACGATCCGCGCCGTGCTGCCGGGAATGGTGGCGCAGGGCGGCGGTTCGATCATCAACATGGCCTCGGTCGCCGGTCCGCTGACGGCGCCGCCGAACCGCTTCATCTATTCCGCGTCGAAGGCGGCGGTAGGCGGACTGACCAAATCGGTCGCGCAGGATTACGTCAAGCAGGGCATCCGCTGCAACGCGGTCTGCCCCGGCACGGTGGACAGCCCCTCGCTGCACCAGCGCCTGCGCGATACCGGCAATTACGAGGCCGCGCTGGAGGCGTTTATCGCGCGCCAGCCGATGGGTCGGATCGGCAAGCCGGAAGAGATCGCGGCAATGGTCGCCTATCTTGCTGCCGACGAATCCGCCTATACCACCGGCCAGCTTCTCGCGCTGGACGGCGGCTGGACCATCTGAGGAGGGAAAGACCATGAAACTTGTGCGATATGGCGAACGCGGGGCGGAAAAGCCCGGCCTGATCGACGCTGAAGGCCGCATCCGCGATCTGTCCGCCCATGTGCAGGACATCGCGGGCGAGGTGCTGGTGAACCTTGACGCGCTGAAGCGGATCGACCCGGCCTCGCTGCCGCTGGTCGAGGGTAATCCGCGGTTTGGTGCCTGTGTGGGCGGCGTTGGAAAGTTCATCTGCATCGGGCTGAACTATTCCGACCATGCCGCCGAAAGCGGCATGGCCGTTCCGCCCGAACCGGTGATCTTCGCCAAGTATACCAGCGCGATCTGTGGCCCGAACGATGACATCATCATCCCGCGCGGCTCGGAAAAGACCGACTGGGAGGTGGAACTGGCCTTCGTCATCGGCAAACCCGGCAAATACATCGCCGAGGCCGATGCGATGGACCATGTTGCGGGCTTCTGCGTCTGCAACGATGTCAGCGAGCGCGCCTTCCAGACCGAGCGCTCCGGGCAATGGTCCAAGGGCAAGTCCTCGGACAATTTCGGTCCCATCGGCCCGTGGCTGGTGACGCGCGACGAAGTCGCCGACCCGAACGAACTGCACATGTGGCTGAAGGTCAACGGCAAGACCATGCAGGACGGATCGACCAATACGATGGTCTATCGCGTGCCGTTCCTGATCTCGTACCTGTCGCAATTCTTCACGCTGCATCCGGGGGACGTCATCTCGACCGGGACGCCGCCCGGCGTCGGACTGGGGATGAAGCCGCCGCAATACCTGAAGGCGGGCGACGTGGTCACGCTGGGGATCGAGGGCCTGGGCGAGCAGCGCCAGACCTGCGTGAACGACGCCTGAACCAGAAAGGGGGCGCTCGCGCCCCCTCATGGCCCAGGCCATTTCACCCCCTGAGGGTATTTGAAAAACAGTGAAACGTGATTGCGGTAAGCGGGGGGGGCGGTCTGCCCCCCCTCGCGTCACGCCTGCGCGGCTTTTTCCGCGCGTTTCGCGGCGACGGCTTCGGTGAAATCCTGCGGCTGGCGATAGAGCGCGGTCAGGAGATGCTCGGCATAAAGCACCAGTTCGCCATCGCCCTTGTAGACGGAATAGCTGACCCGCAGCTTTCCCATCGTCTCGCTATGAACGACCTTCGACAGGTTTTCGCGGATCGTGTAGATGGTGTCCCCGATGAAGACCGGCTTGATGAACCGCAGGCGGTCATAGCCGTAGCTGAACGAGTTCAGGCAGTTCGTCGCCGCCAGACCCAGACCCAGCGAAAAGACGAAGGCCCCCGCGACAAGGCGGCGGCCGAAGGCGCCTTCCTCGACCGCGAAGCGTTCATCGCTGACATAGGGGTGATGGTCCATGACAAGGCTGTTGAACTGCATCGACTCGCCTTCGGCGATGGTCCTGCGGATCGAACGGATGCGGTCCCCGATCTCGAAATCTTCATAATACCAGTCTTCGGAATTCCAGACCGGGATCTTGGCATGATCTTCGGGCAGACCGGGCAGCCCTCTTGCGTGAACGCCGATTTCAGCCATCTTTCAAACCTTTGCAAATTTCAGGCACATGGGCGTGCCGATGTTCAGGGCCACGCCGGTATCGGTCAGCGCCCCGCTTGCCGCGTCGCGGGCCAGTACGCTGACCCTGTCGGAATTCTGGTTTGCGACCAGCAGATGACCGCCCGAGGGCGTCAACGCCAGGTTGCGCGGCGTGCTTCCGCCGCAAGGAACGTGGCCGCGCGGCGAAAGGCGACCCGAATTCTGGTCAATTTCGAAAATGGCGATGCTGTCATGCCCGCGGTTGCCCGCATAAATGAAACGGCCGTCGGGCGAGATCTGAATGTCCGAGCAATGGTTGTGGTCCCGCGCCTCGGCCGGAACGGTGGACTGGCTGTCTATGGCATGGATCTGGCCGCTGGCCGGGTCCAGATCATGTGCGGTGACAGTGGAATCAAGCTCGTTGATCGCGAAAAGGAAGCGACCGTCCGGGTGCAGCGCCAGATGACGCGGACCCGCGCCGGAGGCTGTGCGAGAGGTCGCGATCAGGACAGGCATGCCATCGGCGCCGATTCGATAGGTCGCCAGTTCATCGGTTCCCAGATCCGCCAGGATGACCATGCCGCCCTGCCGGGTTTCGGTCACGCTATGGGCATGGGACCGTTCCTGCCGGTCCTGGACCGGGCCGGTGCCTTGGCGGGCAATCCCCGCGATGGCCGGGGCGAGTGTCCCGTCCGTCCGAAGGGGAAGGACCGCAAGCGCCTTGTCCGGCCCGCCTTCGCCGACCGAGTAATTGGCGACGAACAGGTGCCGCCCGTCAGCCGAGATCGCGTTATGGGCCGTAATGCTGCCCAAGGCTGGTTGGGTGTTCAGATAGGTCAGCCGCCGGGCCTGTGGGTCGAAGGCAAAGGCGGTCACCAGCCCCTCTCGCCAATCCGCGACCTCGGAATTGGCATAGACATGGCGGCCATCCGGTGTCACCGACAGATAGGTCGGATTCTCGACCTGGGGATAGCTGGCGAGGCGCTCGAAGCCGAGCTTTGCTTCGTCAAAGCGAAAGACGCACAGCCCTTCGCCTCGCGCACCCTGGAAATACGGCGCCTCGCGATTGAGCGTGCCAATGAACAACAGCAAATCACCCGTCATGAATCCCCCCGTGGTCTTGCCTTGAGTAATCCTATTCTATATTTGAAATGCCATACCACTGGTAAATTATATTGACCGCGCCCCATCCTTGCGTAGCATGGGTTCGCTTTTCACAGGTAAAATCATGGTCGAGAACGAAGCCGAGGGCGAAGGCCGCTATCGCGCACCCGCGCTGGACAAGGGGCTCGACATGATCGAGCTGCTGGCCGCGCAGGAAGAGGGGATGACGCTCAAGGATATCTCTCTGGCGCTTGGCCGTTCTCCGACCGAGCTTTACCGCATGCTCGACCGTCTCGCGCGGCGCGGCTATGTGGCGCGGCGGGGCGATACCTATGAGCTGACGATGAAGCTGTTCCTGCTGGCTCATCTGCGCCCGCCGATCCGGCGGCTGGTGGGGCAGGCGATGCCGATCATGCGCCGCTTTACCGGTGCGGCAGAGCAAGCCTGTCATCTGGTCAAGTATGATCGCGGCAATCTGGTTGTGATCGCCCAGGTCGAGGCGCCCGGATATTGGGGCGTCACCATCCGGGTCGGCGCGCGGGTCGGGATGGTCGGCACCGGGTCCGGACATGTGCTGCTGGCCCAAGCGTCGGATGAGGAGCGGCGGCTGATGTTCGAGGAGCATGAATGGATGCCCTATGAACCCCGCGCCCCGAAGGATCTGGAGGCGCGCTTGGCGCAGGTCCGCGCCAGCGGTTATGAATCCATGGAAAGCCAGCAGACGGCCGGAGTCTACAACCTGTCGGTCCCTATTCTTGGCGGAAACGGCACCGTTCTGGCTGCGCTGACCTGCCCCTTCGTGCGGCGGTTGGAAAACCCCGACGCCCCCGATCTGGACAGCGTTCTGGCGCTGCTGCTGGATGCAGGGCGAGAGCTTTCGGGCATTCCTGCGGGCGCCTGACTCTTCCCAACCCCGTCGACTGCCTGTTCGCCCCGGTTCCTCCGGGGCGTTTTCATGAGCGGCGCGAGGATTCCATCTTGCGGGCGGCTTCCATAAATGAAAATGTCATTCATCAACGAAAGACCGTGCCATGTCGCCGCAAGTGGAGGGTGGCGCGCGGCACCGCCGGGGAGAAACTGACTTGACCGAGACTGCTACCCTGCCGCTTGACGGCCTGATCGTGCTGGACATGAGCCAGTTTCTTTCGGGCCCCTATTGCTCGCTTCGGCTTGCCGATCTTGGCGCGCGGGTCATCAAGATCGAGCGTCCCGATGGCGGCGATCTGTCGCGTCGGCTTTACCTGTCGGACACCGAGATTGGCGGCGACTCGACGATCTTTCACGCGATCAACCGCGGCAAGGAAAGCCTTGCCATCGACATGAAGAACCCGTCCGATCTTGCCGCGCTGAAAAAGCTGATCGGCAGCGCCGACGTGGTGATCCAGAACTTCCGTCCCGGTGTGATCGAGCGTCTTGGACTGGACTACGACGCGGTGCGGGCGATCAATCCGCGCATCGTCTATGCCTCGATCTCGGGCTATGGCGACGAAGGCCCATGGGTCGCGCGTCCCGGTCAGGACCTGCTGGCGCAGGCGCGGTCGGGCGTGATGTGGCTGAACGGGGACGAAGGGCAGGGGCCGGTCCCCTTCGGCCTTGCCATTGCGGATATGCTGGCCGGGGCGGCCTGCTGTCAGGGCATCCTTGCCGGGCTGGTGCGGCGCGGCATCTCGGGGCAGGGGATGCATGTCCAGACCAGCCTGATGGAGGCGCTGGTCGATTTCCAGTTCGAAGTCCTGACCACCCACCTGAATGACGGTCGGCGCACGCCGAAACGCTCGGACTTCCGCAGCGCCCATGCCTATCTGTCGGCGCCCTATGGTGTCTACGAGGCCAAGGATGGCTGGCTTGCCATCGCGATGACGCCGATCCCGCGGCTGGCGGACCTGATGGAGATCGAAACCCTTGCCGCGTATCGCGATGATGCGAAGCTGGCCTTTACCCAGCGCGATACGATCAAGCGCCTGATTGCCG
Organism: Paracoccus sp. KR1-242; assembly: GCF_049446195.1. Taxonomy (NCBI): domain Bacteria; kingdom Pseudomonadati; phylum Pseudomonadota; class Alphaproteobacteria; order Rhodobacterales; family Paracoccaceae; genus Paracoccus; species Paracoccus sp. KR1-242. The sequence goes on along the minus strand of NZ_JBMSED010000003.1, from coordinate 99,636 downwards.
AAAAGGTCGCGACAAAGACCGTCGACGAATGGCTGGCGGTGCTGGAACAGGCGGACATCTGGTGCGCGCGGGTGATGGACTGGCCGCAGCTTCTGTCCTCGGAAGGGTTCCGCGTTCTGGACATGTTGCAGACGGTGACGCGTGACGACGGCGTTTCGATCGAGACGACGCGCCTGCCTTTGCGTCTGAACGGTCATCGCCCCGGCCGCCCCGAAGCCGCCCCTCTCGTCGGTGCCCATTCCGACGCCATCCGCAAGGAGTTCGACCTATGATCCGCCTGAAGGGCATGACCTGGAACCACCCGCGCGGCTATGATCCGATGGTCGCCTGTTCGAAGATCTGGGCCGAGCGGACCGGCGTGGTGATCGACTGGGAGAAGCGGTCTCTGCAGGATTTCGAAAGCTTCCCGGTCGAGGAACTGGCGCGCGCCTATGACCTGATCGTCATCGACCATCCCCATGTCGGTCAGATCACCGACGAGGGCTGCCTTGTTCCCCTGGATGTGCCCGGCCGCGAACAGGAACGTGCCGCGCTTGCCTCCGGGTCGGTGGGGGAAAGCTATCCCAGCTATGCCTGGCGCGGACATCAGTGGGGCTTTCCCATCGATGCCGCGACCCAGGTGCTGGCCTGGCGCCCTGACCTGATTGCGGCCCCGCCCGCGACCTGGGACGAGGTCGTGGCGCTGGCGCGTGAAGGTCGTGTCCTGCTGCCGCTGCGTGCGCCGCATTCGTTGATGTGCCTGTTCACGCTGGCGGGCAACCTGGGCGCGCCCTGCATGGTCGAGGGCGACCGGATGATCGACGAGGTTGCCGGCGCGCGGGTCTGGGACATGCTGCGCGAGCTGGCGGATCTGGTCGATCCGGCCTGCTCCGGTTTCGATCCCATCGCGGTGTTCGAGGAAATGGCAAAGCCCGGATCGCAGATCGCCTGCGCGCCGCTGATCTATGGCTATGTCAACTATGCCATTCCCGGATTCCGCCCGAACCTGATCCGCTTCGCCGATATTCCGGTCGCGGGTGGGGCGGGGCCGATCGGTTCTGCCCTTGGTGGCACGGGGATCGCGGTGTCGGCATTTTCGGCGGAACGGGACGCGGCCATCGACTTCGCCTATTGGGTCGCCAGCGGCGATGTTCAGCGGGGGCCCTTTGCCGCGGCGGGCGGTCAGGCGGGCCATGCCGTGGCGTGGGAAGATGCGGCGGTCAATGCCGCGACCAGCGGGTTCTATCGCGACACTCGCGCCACGCTGGAGGGGGCCTGGGTGCGTCCGCGCCACAATGGCTACATGGAATTCCAGGAGGCGGCGGCCCAGCGGATCACCACGGGTCTTGCCGCGCGCGAGGCTGCGGGACCGGTGATCGCCGACGTGAACCGCCTGTTCCGCGAAAGTTTCTGACGACGCGAACGATCCCGGGCGCACCGGGACATATGGGAGGAGGAACCCGATGAAGAAGATGATCTGCGGCCTTCTGGCTGCAACCGCGCTGACGGCGGCCGTGCCGGCGTCGGCGCAATCCGTGCAAGAGGTGATTGCCGGCCTGCCGGACGCCCTGAAATCGCAATATGAAGGCGCGCCCCAAGCGGTCGCTGCCGGCCCCTTGGGCGATTTCACCCCCAAGGCGAAGCCCTATAAATGGTGCCACTCGGAAAGTTATCAGGGCAATCCCTGGCGGGTTTCCGTCACCGCCGAACTGAAGCGGCTGGTCGACGGGCTGATTGCGCAAGGCGTGGTGTCCAGCTTCGAAGTCTCGGATTCCAATGGCGATGTCGGCCAGCAGATCAACCAGATCCGCGCCTTCATCGACAAGGACTGCGGCATCATCACCTCGATCCCCGGCTCGGCCACGGGCCTGGATGATGCGATCGCCGCGGCCTCGGCAGCAGGGATCCCCTTCGTCACTGCCGCGGGATCGGTCACGGCGCCCAGTGCGGTCAATGTCGACAGCAATTATTCCCGCTGGGGTTATGAGATGATGGACGCCATCGGCAAGGCGCTGCCCCAGGGCGGTAATGTGCTGATCGTCGAGGGTATCGCGGGCCATCCCATCGTCGCGCAGGAGCGCGCGGGCGGGGATGCCGCCATGGCGAACTACCCGAACCTGAAGATCTCGCGCGTCGTGAATGGCGACTGGACGGCCAATGTCACCAAGACCGTGGTCCTGCAGACGCTTGCGACCAATCCCGCGCCCATCGATGCGGTCTGGACCGCCGGATCGGAATCCCGCGTGATCGCCGAGGCGTTTACCGAAGCCGGCCGCCCGGTTCCGCTGATCACCGGCTCGATCACCGGTGACGCGCTCGGCTATTGGAAAGCCAATCCGCAGGGCTATCGCTTCGAGGGGCATGCCGTCCTGCCCGGCTGGACCGCGCAGACCCTGTTCCGCGTCGGCGCCCGCATCATGGAGGGGCAGAAGCCTGTCCTGAACACGCTGATGATCCCGCTGCCGCCGGTTCACGAAGCCGACCTGGCCAACTGGTCCCAGGACTGTATGTCGCCGGATGCGGTTTCGGTCTTCCCGGTGCCGCCGACCGACCCGGTCACCGAGGATGCGATGGATGCCTATTTCGCCAATCCCGCGCCGACTCCGGGCTGGGATTACGCGGCGGTGCCCGGCGCCTGCGCCCGATAAGCGATCCCGCCGTCCCTTTTGGGGGCGGCGCCACCCTGCGGGAGGGCGCGATGCTCACGATCACCGGCCTGTCCAAGCGCTACGGGGAAACCGTCGCGCTGGAGCGGGCGACCATTCCATTCCGGGCGGGAACCGTCCACACCATCCTGGGCGAGAACGGCTCGGGCAAGAGCACGCTGGTCAAGCTTCTGTCCGGGATCGTCCTGCCCGATGCCGGCGAGATCGCGCTTGATGGCCGCCCGGTGACGGCGCGCAGCCCGGCCGCCTTTCAAGCCGCGGGCTTCGCAACCGCCTTTCAGGAAGTGCTGATCGCGCCCGACCGCAGCGTGACCGACAACATTCTGCTGGGCCTGGACGGGCTGTTCGCCCGTCGCGTCCCCCGGCATGAGCGGCGGGACCCTGCAGCGACAGTGCTGGCGCGCTTCGCCCGGACGGCGATCGACCTTGACGCACCCGCCGGGTCGCTGGCGCTGGCCGCGCAGCAGCTGGTGGTGCTGGCGCGCGCCCTTGCACGGGATCCGCGTGTCCTGATCCTGGACGAGATCACCGCCGCGCTGGATTTCGCGGACCGGGAATCGGTCTTTTGCCTGCTGCGTGAACAGGCCGCAGCGGGCTGTCTGATCCTGCTGATTACCCACCGCATGGACGAGGTGATGGCCCTGTCCGACGATATCTCGATCCTGCGGTCGGGGCGCGTCGTCACGACCCAGCCCCGCGACGGCTCGACCCCGGCCGAATTGCTGCGCCTGATGGCGCCGCAGACCGCCACGGAACTTGAGAGGCATCATGGCTGATCCTGTGCTGACCGTCAGCGACATGTCCCTGCGTCCGGGGGCAGTGCCCCTGTCCACGACCCTGCGACCCGGAGAGACCCTGGGCCTTGCCGGGCTGGACGGCCACGGGCAGGGCATGTTCCTGCGCCGACTTGCCGGGCTGGAGCGCACGGGGGGAACCGTTGAGCTTGGCGGAAATGCCATCGCCTCGTTCCGGGACGCCGAACGCAACGCTGTCGTCTATGTGCCGCGCGACCGGCGCTCGACCGGGATCTTTCCGGGGCTGTCGATCCTCGACAATTTCGCCATTGCGACCCCCGGCCGCGACCGGCGGGGCCCGCTGATCAGCGCCCGCGCGCGTCGCGCCCGCTATGAGGGCTGGAAGGAGCGGCTGAAGATCGTCGCCCCCAGCCCGGAGGCGCCGATCACCGCCCTGTCCGGCGGCAACCAGCAAAAGGTGCTGCTGGCCCGCGCACTGGCCCGCGACCCAAGGGTGCTTTTGCTGAACGACCCCACGCGCGGGGTCGACGTGGCGACGCGGCATGTCCTTTACGATCTTTTCGCCGAGCTTGCGGCCGGGGGGATGGCGCTGGTCATCCTGTCATCCGAGATCGAGGAAATCCTTGTCCTCTGTCACCGTGTTCTGGTCTTCCGCGAACACGCCCTTGCCGCCGAAATGAAGGGAGAAGCGATGCGGACGGAAAGCGTCATCGCCGCCATGTTCGGGAGGGCGGCATGACCCGCTTGCTTGGTCGCCAGGGCTTTGCCCTGGGTATTCTTGTCGTCCTGCTGGCGGCGAACCTGGCGATGAACCCCGCACGGTTCGCGCCATCCGCCTGGGGCACGCTTCTGGGCATGGCCGCGCCGCTGATCGGGGCGGCGCTGGCATCGACGCCCGTCATCCTTGCGGGGCGGGGTGGCATCGACATCTCGGTCGGGCCTGTGATGGGGCTGGTCAGTGCGGTCGTCATCAAGCTGCTGTTCCTTGGGGCGGGTATCTCGTCGCCCTTCGTGCTTTGGCCAGCCGCCCTGCTGATCGGTGCCGCGATCGGGGCGTTCAATGGGTTCATGGCAACGGTGGTGCGCGTCCAGCCCATCGTCGCGACGCTTGGCACCTATCTGATCCTGGGCGGGCTGACCCTGACCATCCTGCCCGCGCCTGTCGGTCCCGCGCCCGAATGGCTGAAGGCGATGTCGGGGGCGTGGAGCTTTCTGCCGCTGGGCATCATCGCTCTGCTTTGGTGGGGTCTGACGCGGACGCCATTCCACGACCAGCTGATGGCGACGGGCAGCGACGATCGCGCCGCCTATACGGCGGGGGTGCCGGTCAGCCTTGTCCGGTTTCTGGCCTATGTGCTGACCGGGTTGCTGGCTGGCGCGGCGGGGATGATGCTGACGGCGCTGATCGGTTCTGCCGATCCCAAGGTCGGCGCGAACTATACGCTGATCGCCATTGCGGCGGTCGCGCTTGGCGGGGTCAGCCTTGCCGGCGGCAAGGGCGGCCTTCTGGGTGCCGCAATTGGCGCGGTCGATATCTTCCTGCTGCAAAGCCTGCTGACCGCCTTCAACGTCTCGACCTATGTCCTGCAGGTCGCTTACGGCGCGATCCTTGTTTCCGCCGTTGTTCTGATCGCCTTGCAGGACCGCAGCGCGAAAAGGAGCCACGCATGAACCGTCCCATGTCCCTGCGGCTTGACGGAATGCGGGGCCGCGTTCTTGGCGCCTTTGCCGTGGCGCTGGTGCTGCACGCGATTGGCACCGCGCTGATCCCCGGCTATTCTGCGCCCTTCGCGATCCGGGCGATGCTGGTCATCGCGGCGCTGCTGGCCGTGGCCTCGGTCGGGCAGACGCTGGTGGTGATCCTGGGCGGGATCGATCTGTCGATTCCCTTCGTCATCGGCTTTGCCAATGTCGTCGCGGCGCAGCTTTACGGACAGGGCTGGCCCTTTGTGCTGGTCTGTCTGGTCGTCCTTGGCCTTGCCGCGCTGATCGGGGCCGCGAACGGGGCGCTGTCGCGCGGGCTGAACATCCACCCGCTGATCGTCACCCTTGGGCTGGGGATGATCGTGCAGGGTCTGGTCCTGATCTGGACCAAGGGTTTTCCCTCTGGTTCCGCGCCCAAGGCGGTTTCGGCGTTTGTGTCGATTGGCGGTTCGTTCGGCCCACTGCCGGTGCCCGCGCTGATCCCGGCGCTGCTGGTCCTGACGGTGCTGATCGTGCTGGTCCTGGAGCGGACCCCCTATGGCCGCCAGCTTTATGCGTTGGGCTCGAATCCCGGCGCGGCGCCCTATGCGCTGATCCGGCCGTTGCGCATCTGGACCGTGACCTTTGCCGCTTCGGCCGTTTTTGCTGCGCTGGCGGGGGTGCTGCTTCTGGGCTTCACCGGCTCGGCTTATGGCGATGTGGGCCAGCCCTACCTGTTCCAGACCATTGCCGCGGTCGTCGTCGGCGGGGCGGCGCTGGTCGGGGGGCGCGGCAACTTCGTCGGCACGTTGGCGGGAGTTCTGGTTCTGACCGAGATCAATACCCTGCTGATCGGACTGGGCTTCCAGCCGGCCTCGGTCCAGGCTGCGTTCGGGGCGATCATCCTGCTGCTCGTGTCGCTTTACGGGCGTGAACGCCATTTCCGAACCACTGTCTGATTACTGGAAAATCCATGCGACTGACCGATTGTCACAATTTCCACGACTTCCGCCGCCTTGCCCAACGCCGCCTGCCCGGACCGATCTTCAACTATATCGATGGCGGCGCCGATGACGAGCAGACGCTGCGCCGAAACTCGGCCGCCTTCGGGGGCGTGGATCTGGTGCCGGGCATCCTGCGCGGGGTCACGGATGTCGACCTTTCAGTAACGACGATGGGGCAGAAGCTGGACCTGCCGGTCTATCTGTCGCCGACGGCATTGCAGCGCCTGTTCCACCATCAGGGCGAGCGCGCGACAGCCGCCGCGGCCGAAAAATTCGGGACGATGTTTGGCGTGTCCTCGCTTGGAACCGTGTCGATGGAGGAACTGGCCCGCAAGCATCGCACTCCGCAATGCTATCAGTTCTACTTCCACAAGGATCGCGGACTGAACCGGGCGATGATGCAGAAGGCCAAGGAATCCGGGATCAAGGTGATGATGCTGACCGTGGACAGCATCACCGGCGGGAACCGCGAGCGTGACTTGCGGACCGGCTTCTCGATCCCGTTCCGGCTGACGCTGGGGGGTATGGCGCAATTCGCGATGAAGCCGATGTGGGGCCTGAACTACCTCACGCATGAGAAGTTCAGCCTGCCGCAACTGGACGCGCATATCGACATGCAGGGCGACAGTCTGACCATCGGCCGCTATTTCACCGAGATGCTGGACCCCTCGATGACCTGGGACGACGTTGCCCTGATGGTGCGCGACTGGGGCGGAGAGTTCTGCCTGAAGGGCGTGATGAGCACCGAAGACGCCCGGCGCGCGGCCGAGATCGGTTGCACCGGCATTGTCCTGTCGAACCATGGCGGGCGGCAGCTTGACGGCTCTCGCACCGGCTTTGACCAGCTGGACGAGATCGTGCAGGCCGTCGGTGACCGGCTGGACGTGATGATGGATGGCGGCGTCCAGCGCGGAACCCATGTGCTGAAGGCGCTGAGCCTGGGCGCCAAGGCGGTCGGGCTGGGGCGCTTTTACCTGTATGCCCTTGCAGCGGCAGGGCAGGCCGGGGTCGAGCGGGCGCTGACGCAGATGAGGGCCGAACTGCTGCGCGACATGCGCCTGATGGGGGCGCGCAGCGTCGCGGACCTTGGCCCCGACAACCTGCGCTTCCGCTGACGGCAGGGACGGACTGCCCGCTCGGGAAGTTCGCATATGAAATAATCTCTCACAAATAAAAATTGTGTTGAGGCATCGCGCGAAATCGACAAGGATTTTGGCGAGAGGATCCCGGCAGATTCGAATGCGATTCTGCCGGGGTCGGGGACTATCTGGAACGAAACCGCCCCGTCCGCACTGGAGCCTGGGACGGTGGAACGTCGCGCATGTGCGCGACCGACCCCGCATGGCCGACCGCAAAGGCCGCCACGACATGGGAGGAGAACCCACATGAGACTGTTCAAGATGCTTGCGACGGCAGCGGCAATCGCGTTGACCCTGCCCGCCATCAGCCATGCAGACACCAAGAAGCTGCGCTTCACCACCTCGCAGGTGAATCCCGACGAGCCGATCGTGCGCGCGATGAAGACCTTTGCCGAGCGGGTGAGCACCCGCACCGAAGGTCGGCTGGAGCTTGAAGTCCTGACCGGCGACCAGCTTGGCCCGCAGAAGAAGGTCAATGAGATGATCGCCAGCGGCGCCACTTTGGTCAGCGCGACCGACTATGGCCAGCTGTCGACCTTTGTCCCCGATGTGGGTGTGATTGCCGGCCCCTATGTCTTCAAGGACGTTGCCGCGGCCGACAAGCTCTTCGCCGCGCCGGTGTTCAAGGACATGGAGGCAGAGCTTGAGGCCAAGGGCTTCAAGGTTCTGATGCCCTCGGGCCTGTTCGGGCTGCGTCATGTCATCGGCCCGAAAGCCTATCGCACACCTGCGGACATGGCCGGGGTGACGATCCGCGTGCCCAGTTCGCCCGTGATGGTGGCAACCTTCACCGCCTTCGGCGCGCGTCCGACCGAACTGCCCTGGGGTGATGTCTATAACGCGCTGCAATCGAACGTCGTCGATGCGGCCGAGGCGCCCTTCGGTTCTGCCGCCGGGGCCAAGCTGCAGGAGACCCGCAAGGTGATCTCGAAGACCGGGCACCAGATGATGTTCACCGCCTGGGTGACCAACAAGTCCTTCTTCGACGGGCTTGACCCCGCGGACCAGCAGGCCCTGCTGGAAGAGGGACAGACCATCGCCAAGGAACTGACCGCGATGACGCTGGAAACCGATGAACGCTATGCCAAGGACCTGCAGGCGCAGGGCGTTGAGATCGTCGGTGACGTCGATGTCGCCGCCTTCCAGGACGCTGCCAAGAACGCGTTCGACGCGGTGCCGGGCCTGACGCCGGGCATCGTCGACAAGGTTCGCGCCGCCGTCGCGAATTGATCCGGGCGACCGCGCGGCCATCCGGTCCCGCGCGGTCTTCCGCGGAATCACCAAGGAGCATCTGAAATGACAGAGCAGCCTTACGGCCGCCTTCTGCAATGGAAGCGCTGGGACGAGGTTGTGTCGACTGCGGCGATGATCGTCATCGTCCTGTCGATCACCTGGGGCGTGGTCAGCCGGTATATCCTGCCGACCCCTGCCGCCTGGACATATGAACTGGCAAGCCTTGCCTTTGCATGGCTTGTCTTTTTCGGCGCGGTCACGGGGGTCCGGCTGGGCACCCATGCCGCCATCGACGTTCTGGTCGACGCGCTTCCGATGGGCTTTCGCAGGGGTGTCGCCTGGTTCAACTATCTGCTGCTGGCCCTGCTGTTCGTCCTGCTGGCGGTCCTGTTCACGAAACAGGCGATCGCTTCGGCCGGGGTGCACAGCGTCGCGCTGAACATGTCCCGCGCCTGGTATTACGGCCCGTTGGCCATCGCCTCGGCCGGGCTTTTCGTCCAACACCTGCTGTCCGACCGCCCCTGGCGGCGCGAGACCCTGGAACGCCACGCGGATCCGATCATATGACCTTCCTGCACCTTGCCGGTCCGGCGCTTGTCGTGACCTTGCTGTTTCTGCTGCGCACTCCGATCACCTGGGCCATGGCCATCGGCGCGCTGTCGTTCTTCGTCCTGAACATGGACATGATCCCGCTGTCGAACTTCGCCCAGGAAATGGCCGAGGGCAGCCAGTCCGTCTCGCTTCTGGCGCTGCCGCTGTTCGTGCTCGCCGGCTGCATCATGAACGCCTCGGGCATCACGCGGCGGCTGATCAACCTGGCCGACGTGCTGGTCGGGCACATGGTCGGCGCATTGGCGCAGATGTGCACGATCCTGGGCGTGCTGCTGGGCGGGCTGACCGCGTCGAGCAACGCGGATGCGGCGATGCTGTCCAAGACCCTTGGCAACCAGATGGTCCGCAAGGGGTATTCCCCGGCCTTTGCCGCCGTCATCACCTCGTCCGCGTCGATCATTACGGCGCTGATCCCGCCCTCGATCGGGCTGATCATCTATGGCTATTTGTCCGAGACCTCGATCGGCCGCCTGTTCGCCGCGGGGCTGCTGCCCGGCCTGGTGCTGGCGGTCGCGCTGATGCTGACCACGCGCATCGTGGCCGGAAGGCGCGGCTATCTGCCGCAGCGCACCACCCGTGCCACCAAAGCCGAGCTGCGCTCGGCCTTCTTCGACGGGCTGTGGGCATTGTCCATTCCGGTCGTGATCCTGGGCGGCACGCGCTATGGCCTGTTCACCACGACCGAATCCGGCGCGATCGTGGTGCTTTACGTGCTGTTCATCTCGATCTTCGTCTATCGCGAGATGCGGTGGAGGGATCTGCCCGAGGTCATGGCCGAGGCCGCGCGCGATTCCGCGACGGTCATGATCATGATCTGCGCCGCCGCCGCCTTCGGCTTCTATCTCAGCTGGGAAGCGGTGCCGCAAAGCCTGTCGAGCTGGATCGAGGGCGTGACCAGCAACCCGCTGCTGATGCTGCTGTTGATCAACGTGGTGCTGATCGTCCTTGGGACCGCGATCGAGGGGTCGGCCGCGCTGATCATCCTGACGCCGATGCTGATGCCGATCGTGACCAAGGTCGGGATCGACCCGGTACATTTCGGCATCGTCTTCATCACCAACCTGACCATCGCGGGGATCACCCCGCCGGTCGGGGGGATGATGTATATCTCATCCCAGATCCTGCGCGTCTCGATGATGGAATACGCCCGAGAGGTGCTACCCTTCCTGCTGGCGATGACGATCGTGCTGGTGGTGTTGAGCGTCTTTCCGCAGATCTCGCTGCTGCTGCCGAACCTCATCTATGGCTCGTCGGTGCCGATGCCCTGAACCATGCCTGCCGCGCCGGTTTGCGGTGCGGCAGGTCTGCCGGGACCGCGCTGGCCGGGCTAGAAATCCAGTCCCAGATCCAGCGTGCCAGCGGAATGGGTCAGCGCACCGACCGAGATATAGGATACCCCCGTCGCCGCGACCTCGGCCACCCGCGACAGGCGCATGTTCCCCGATGCCTCCAGCACCAGCCGGTCGCCCGTCATCGCCACGGCTTCGGCCAATGTCGGCGTGTCCATGTTGTCCAGAAGCACGACATCGGCCCCGCCTTCGTCAAGCACCTCGGCCAGCTGGTCCAGGCGGTCGACCTCGATCTCGACCCGGACCATGTGCGAGGCGCGCGCCTTGACCGCCTGCAGGACGGGTCGGACGCCGCCTGCCGCTGCGATGTGGTTGTCCTTGATCAGGATCGCGTCCGAAAGCGAATAGCGGTGGTTGAAGCCCCCGCCATGCAGGACGGCCTGCTTTTCCACCATCCGCAAGCCGGGCGTGGTCTTGCGGGTGCAGGTGATGCGGGCGCGGGTGCCGCGCGTCTGGGTCACGAATGCGGCGGTCTGGGTCGCGATGCCGGACAGGCGCCCCGCGAAGTTCAGGGCCACCCGCTCGGCGGACAGGATCGAGGCGGCCTCGCCCTCGATCTCGACCAGCGTGTCGCCCCTGTCGAAGGAGGTGCCGTCGGGGACAAGCACGCGGACGGCAAGAGCCGGATCGACCAGCCGAAAGGCGATGGTCGCCACCTGCATCCCCGAGGCAACGCCGCTTTCCCGCGCGACGATCCGGGCCGTGTATCGCGTTCCGGCCGGGATCACCGTGCGCGTCGTCAGGTCGCCATAGCTGCCCAGATCCTCAAGCAGCGCGGCGCGCACCAGCGGTTCAAGGATCATGTCGGGAAATGCGGGTTGGGCAGTCATGCGATTTCCTTGAGATTGCGGCGCAGGGACAGGGCTTCGGCCAGCGTGATCCGCGTGCGTCGTCCGGTCGGTCCGTCGGATGCCGGATGATCGCTGCGGAAATGTCCGCCCCGGCTTTCTCGGCGCGCCAAGGCGGCGGCGGCGATCAGCGTGGCGGTGGCGGTCATGTTCAGAAGTGCGGGGCAATCGGGTTGTGCCGCCTCGACCCTGGCGATCTCGGCAAGGCAAGAGGACAGGCCATCAGCATCGCGGATGACGCCCGCGCCCGCGGTCATCGCCAGCCGCAGCCGACGGATCAGGGCCGGATCCGGCAGGGGCGCGTCGGGCAGGGGCGGCAGAATGACCGGCGGGGCGGCGGTCGCCGGCACCTTTTCCGCAATCGATGCGGCACAGCGCGCAGCAAAGACCAGCGCTTCGAGCAATCCGTTCGAGGCAAGGCGGTTGGCCCCATGCAGTCCGGTCGACGCGACCTCGCCACAGGCCCACAGGCCGTGCAGGCTGGTGCGTCCCTCGGCATCGGTCGCGACCCCGCCCATGTGGTAATGCGCGGCTGCGGCGACGGGGATCGGCACGCGCATCGGGTCGATCCCGGCGCGGGCGCAGGCCGCCGCCACGGCGGGAAACTCGTCCAGGACGCGGGGGCCAAGGCAGGTCCGGGTGTCCAGCGCGGGACGCAATCCCGCCTGGCTTTGGGCGTGGATCGCGCGGGCGACGATGTCGCGCGGCGCCAGCTCGGCATCAGGATGCAGGGTCGTCATGAACCGCTCGCCGCGGGCGTTGACCAGATGCGCGCCTTCGCCCCGCAGCGCCTCGGTCGCCAGCGGGGCCGGATCCTCGCCGCTGTCGATCGCAGTGGGGTGGAATTGCACGAATTCCGGATCGGCGATGACCGCGCCCGCGCGGGCCGCCATGCCAAGGCCCTGTCCGGTGATCGCGGGCGGGTTGGTCGTCACCGCGTAAAGTCCGCCAGATCCTCCGGTCGCCAACAGGATGGCGGGTGCCAGAAGGGTGATCTCGCGCGATCCGCTGGCACGGGAAAGCCGGATGCCCACCACGCGGTTTCCCCGGACTTCAAGTCCCGAGGCGACGATCCCTTCGATCACCTGCACCGACGGGGTGGCGCGCACGGCGGCAACCAGCGCCTGCATGATCGCGGCGCCCGCTTGATCGCCCTTGACCCGGACGACGCGGGCGGTGCCATGCGCCGCCTCTCGCGACAGCAGGTATTCGCCAAGCGGAGAGCGGTCGAAAGGCGCGCCAAGCTTCGCGAGATGGCGGACATGATCCGGAGCCGCGCCGGTGACCAGTCGCGCGATTGCAGGATCGACCAGCCCGGCCCCCGCGCGCATCGTGTCCTCGGCATGGGCCGCCGGGCTGTCACCCTGGCCCATCGCCGCGGCGACGCCTCCCTGCGCCCAGGCCGAACTTGCGCCATGGCCCAGCGGGCCGGGTGAGACGACCAGAACCGGGCGCGGCGCAAGGCGCAGCGCGGCCGACAGGGCGGCAAGCCCCGCACCCAGAATGACGATGCGGTCCGTTGCCAGTGTCACGCGGCCAGCCGTTGCGACAGGTCGATCATGCGCTGGACGGCACGGCGGGCGGGCTCGGCGACGGCCGGATCGACCTCGACCGCGCCGGTCATCGAATGCAGGGACCAGAGCACCTTTTCCAGGGTGATCTTCTGCATATAGGGGCACATGTTGCAGGGCCCGAGGAACTCGACATCGGGCAGCGAGTCCGAGATGTTGCTGGCCATCGAGCATTCGGTGACCAACATCACCTGCCGGGGCATCTCGCGTTCGACCCAGGACTGGATGCCCGAGGTCGAACCGGCGAAATCCGCCTCGGCCACCACTTCGGGCGGGCATTCGGGGTGGGCGATGATCTTCAACCCCGGATTCCAGTCGCGGAAGTCGCGCAGATCCTGCGCGGTGAACTGCTCATGCACGATGCAGGCGCCATCCCACCAGACGACGCGCTTTTGCGGCACCTGCCGTGCGACATTCTGCGCGAGCCACTTGTCCGGCGTCATGATGACCGTGTCGCCTTCCATCGCGGCGACGATCTGGGCGGCATTGGCCGAAGTGCAGCAGATGTCCGAGGCGGCCTTTACCTCTGCCGTGGTGTTGACATAGCTGACGACCGGCGCGCCGGGATAGCGGGCGCGCATCTGCGCGATGCCGTCTGCTGTGATGCTTTCCGCCAATGAACATCCCGCCTGCATGTCCGGCATCAGCACGGTCTTTGCCGGGTTCAGGATCTTCGACGTCTCGGCCATGAAATGCACGCCGCATTGGACAATCACCTGCGCCTCGACCTCGGTCGCCCTGATCGCAAGTTGCAGGCTGTCGCCCACGACGTCGGCAATGCCGTGATAGATCTGCGGGGTCATGTAATTATGCGCCAGAACGACCGCGTTCCGGTCCTTCTTCAGCTGGTTGATCGCGCGAACATAGGGCGCGTGTATGGCCCAGTCGACCAGCGGCATGACGCGTTCCATGCGGGAATGCAGGTCCGACATTTCGGTCGCCAGCGTCAGCGAGGGTTCAAGGTCGTAATGCGATCGCAATTCGCCCCGGATATCGGTCAGGTCCAGCATGACACCCCCTCGCTTGCCACGAATTCGGCACGAGGCCGCTTGCTGGTCCCGCTGCATAAGGTTGAGGTAACGTCAAAGCAACAGATTTGCGGCGGTGCGGCACGAATTCATGCGCCACGCGAGAATCAGGATTCGCGCGGCAGCGCTGCCCCGGCGGTATCTGGAATCGGTTGGACCGCAGAAAATCCTTTCCAAACTTTCACAGTCTGGGGTTGAGGCGCTTCCCAATTTCTCGCCCAAGCTCATGGGACTGCGGGAAAACCCGCCTTCCCTTCGAATTCTTCGCATGTCGCTGAAAAAAAACAGGTGACGAAGGGCGGTTCGCGGCTAAACTGTGCGCGTGATCAGTATCCGGTCTGCTTTTGCGAGGCCACTCAAGTGACCAATTCACCCATTTATGTTACGCGCCCCGTTCTTCCATCGCTCTCCGAAATCTTACCTTTTCTCGAAAGGATCTGGGGCAGCCGGATCCTGACGAACAGCGGCCCGCTGCTGCAGCAATTTGAAGCAAATCTTGCAAGCTATCTGGGTGTCGAACACCTGACGGTGGTCTGCAACGCTTCGCTGGGGCTGGTCCTTGCCTTGCGATTGTATGGAATCACCGGCGAGGTCATCACCTCGCCCTTTTCGTTCGTGGCCACCTGCCACGCGATCCGCTGGGCCGGGGCGAAGCCGGTTTTCGCGGACATCGATCCCCATACGCTGAACCTTGACCCTGCCGCGGTCGAGGCGGCGATCACGCCGCAGACCCAGGCGATCATGGCGGTGCATTGCTATGGCGTTCCCTGCGATACCGAGGGGTTGGCCGATGTCGCACGCAGGCACGGGCTTCGGCTGATCTATGACGCGGCCCATGCCTTCGGGGTGCGCAAGGGCGGACAACCGGTGGTGGCGCAGGGCGACCTTTCGGTGATCAGCTTTCACGCGACCAAGGTCTTCAACTGCTTCGAAGGTGGTGCGATCGTCGCGCCCGATCTTGAAACCAAGCAGGCGCTGGACCGGCTTGCCAATTACGGCATCGTTGATGAGGTGACGATCACCGATGTCGGCCTGAACACCAAGATGAGCGAGCTTCACGCCGCCGTCGGGCTGGCCCTGCTGCCCCGCATGAACGAGATCATCGCAGCGCGTGATGACATCGCGAACCGCTATTGGCAGGCGCTGGCGCAGATTCCGGGCATTCATTGCCTGTGCCCGCCGGGGCAGCCGGGGCACAATTCCTATGCCTTCCCGATCCGGGTGGGGCAAGATTACCAGCTGTCCCGCGACGGGCTTTACAACAAGTTGCGCGAACACGGGATTCACGCGCGTCGGTATTTCTATCCGCTGATCTCGGACCTGCCGGCTTATCGCGACCTGCCTTCGGCCCGGCCCGAGGGGCTTGCCTTTGCCCGGCCCGCGGCCGAGGAAATCCTGTGCCTGCCGCTTTACCCTGATCTGCCGGCGGCTGATCAGGACCGCATCATCGACATCATCAGCCGGCCATGCTGAACAGCGCGCTGATCTCGCGCAACCTGTCCCGGCTGCTGCGGCGGGGTCCCGGCGATCTGGCCAGCCAGGCGATCGAGCGCAGGGAGCTGTGCCCGATCGAGGATGTCGAACGCCCACCCGCCATTTATCCCGCGGGTGCGTTGGACAAGGTGTCGTCCCTGTCGCCCTGGCGGGATTGGGATACCGAGCGCGGCTTGATCGAGGGGACACCGCTGCGCCATGCCGCGACCGAAGCGCTCGTCATCCCGCAAGTGACACTGGCCGGAGCCTACCTGTATCGCGGCCAGGCCAAGGAGCGGATCGGCATCGGCCCTGCCCGGATGCTGGACCCGGACCTGCCCACCAGTGTCCTGATCCCCGAGGCGCATCTTGTCTCGACCTGGACCGGTGCGGATTTCTTCGGAAACTTCATGCAGGACAGCCTTGCGCTGGAACTGATCCCCGAACAGGGGGTCCATCGCGTCGGGGCGCCAACCAAGCCCTATCTGCACGAGGCGGGATACCGCGCACTGCTGAACCTGCCCACACCCCCAAAGCCACGCCATGCCCGGATCGGGCGGCTGGTGATGTATCGGGACTTTTCGCAAAACAGCTTCAAGCGGGCGCGATATGACGAATTGCGCGCCAGGCTGCGCGTTGCGGCAGGGGGCGGGGCGGCTGCGCCGGGCATCTTCCTGCGGCGCGGCTCGGCGCATGGCTCTCCGCGGCGGCTCGTCAACGAAGAGGATATTGCCGAAACACTGGCCGCGCTGGGGTTCGACATCATCGACCCCGAGCAGATGGATGCGGCAAGCATCGCGCGGCGCGCGCTGGATGCGCCGGTCGTTGTCGCGGTGGAAGGCAGTCACCTGGGACATGCGATATATACACTCGCGGCCGACGGGGCGCTTCTGGTGATCCAGCCTCCCGACCGCTTCGCCATGCCCTACAAGGAAGTGACGGACTGTCTGGGGATGCGGTTCGCCTTTGTCGTGGGCAGCCCCGCCGAGGGCGGGTTTACCGCTGACCCGAATGAAATTCGCCAGATGCTGGAGCGCCTGACATGAGGGGAGACATCCCGGAAGGTCCGACCGAACTGATCCTGCTGCCCTCGCTTCGGGCGCAGCGGGGGCCGAATGGCGGGTTGATCCTGACCCGCAAATACATGGAGGGGGCGGCGGAATATGCCCGCCACTGGCCCGGTCCCGTCACCAGCCTGGTCCGGCTGGACGATCATGCGACGACCGACATGGACCATGTCGAATACATGCCGGGCGAGGGCGAGACACCGCTTGAACTGCGCCCCGAAGATGGCGAGGCGCTGGCGCGGCGCCTGTCCGATGCGGCGGTGGTCATCCCCTTCCTGGCCCGCACCGAAGGGCCGATGCTGGATGTCTGCACGCGCATCGGCGTGCCCGTGGTCTTCGTCACCGAATATTCACCCCGGACCGAACGGCAGATCCTTGCCGCCGAACAGGTCGCCCCCCTGCGACGGATGCGTCGAAAGCTGTGGCTGTGGCGGACCGAGAACATCCGCCGCAAGATGCTGGGCCGGGCGGCCGGGCTGCAATGCAGCGGCACCCCCACGCTCGAGAATTATCGCGGCCTTTGCGAAGATACGCTGCTGTTCTTCGACAACCGCGTCCGTGCGGCCGAGGTTATCTCGGAACAGGCGCTGTCGGACAAGGTCGCGCGGCTGCGGCGTGGCGATCCGCTGCGGTTGGTTTTCGGCGGGCGGATGGTGTCGATGAAGGGTGTGTTGGAACTGCCCCGCATCGGTGCCGAACTGAAGCGCATGGGTGTTCCGTTCATCTTCGACATCTACGGCTCCGGTCCGCTTCAGGACGAATTGCAGCGTCGCATCGCGGCTGAGGAATTGCAGGATTCCATGACCCTGCGGGGTGTTCTGGATTTCCAGACCGGCTGGGTTCCCTATCTGCGCGAAGAGCCCGACATCTTCGTCTGCTGCCACACGCAGGGCGATCCCTCGAGCACCTATCCCGAGGTCATGTCCTGCGGCGTTCCCATTGCGGGCTATGGCAATGACGCGTTTCGCGGCATTGTCGAGGCGTCAGGCTCTGGCTGGCAGGTTCCGATGTTCGACGCCCCGGCGCTTGCGAAAACCATCGCGGGCCTGCACCAGGATCGAGAGCAGATCGCCACGGCCGCACGAAGGGCGCGAGAATTCGCGCAGAAGCACGTCTTCGAAGTGACCTTTGCGGCGCGCACTTCACACTTCATCCGCTGCAGCCGCTTGCCCGCGATGCTGAAGTCGCTGCACGCTTGATCTGTCGGGCCGCGGCACGTCGGCTCAGGTCGTGCCGGCTTGTGCCCCGTCGGTCGGCCCGGCATCGGGATATTCCTGCCTGATCCGCTCGCTCAGGCTTTGGACAAAGTCCAAGGCAACGGGCAGGGGCGCCCGGCTTGGCGGAAAGATCGCGTCAAAGACGAAATCCAGCCGCGGCGTCAGGGGCCGGGCCTCGATCCCGCGATGGGCAAAGGCCGCGGCGGTGAAGGGATCGCAGATCGCCACGCCCAGCCCTGACGAGACGAAACCGCAAGCGATTTCGGACAGAGGTGTATCGGCGCGGATATTGACCTTGACCTGATGGACGTCCAGCGAAAGATCGATGGCCGCGCGCCCCGTGGCCGAACCGGACAGGCTGATGAAATCCTCTCCGTCAAGGTCGCGGATGCGGATGCTGTCCTGCGCCGCCAGTCGATGGCCACTGGGAACCACCACCACGCGGGGTACGGGGGGCAGGCGGATGCTGGTCAGTCCCGCCGATGACATCGGACTTTCGGTAAAGCCCAGGTCGCATTGGTTGTTCAGCACCATGTCGACGACCATGGGCGAGATGACGCCCATCAGCGACAGGTAAAGATGCGGCCGCGTCGCCAGATAATCGCCCGCGAAACGGGGCAGGTACCCGTTGATCAATGCCGGAAGCGCCGCAATCCGCAGACTGCCCGAGCGGCTGTCGCGGATCTTCTGCGCCGACTGCTTGATCCGGTCCAGTCCGACGAAAGAGCGCTCGACTTCGGTATAAAAGGCGATGGCAGCGGCGGTGGGCTCCAGCCCCGAGCCGCGCTTTTCGAACAGGGTCATGCCGATATTGCCCTGCAGATCGTGGATCAGCCGGCTGACGGCGGGTTGGCTGACCCCCATCAACCGCGATGCGCTGGTCACGCTTCCGGCAAGGATGACGGACCGGAATGCCTCGATCTGGCGATGGTTGATGCGCATTTCTGTCCCGGATGATCATAACATATGCGTATGATGTATGAATAATTATTCATTTGACGAATGTGTTGTCAATTGCCGAGATATGACGGAATTCCACGCGTTGGAAATAATTGGCACAACAGACCGGACCAGACGAATGAAGATTGCCCGAACCTTGCTGCTTGGCAGCGCTTTCATGCTGACGCTGACCGCTGTGGCCCAAGCCGAGTCAAAGACGCTTTATATCGGCGGCTATGGCGGATCGTTCGAAAAGACCATGCGCGAACAGGTCATCCCGGCCTTTGAAAAGGCCCATGACGTCAAGGTCGAATATGTCGCCGGGAACTCGACCGACACGCTGGCCAAGATCCAGGCGCAGAAATCGGCGCCGCCCTTCGATGTCATCCTGCTGGATGACGGCCCGATGTATCAGGCAATCCAGCTGGGCGTCTGCAAGCCCCTTACCGACCTGCCAGTCGATCAGCTTTACGACATCGCCCGCTTCCCCGAGGACAAGGCCGTCGCGGTCGGCGTCGTCGGTACGGGTCTGATGTACAACAAGGATTATTTCGACAAGCAGGGCTGGCCGGCGCCGACCTCGTGGGCGGACCTGGCCGATCCGAAATACAAGGGCAAGGTGGTCATTCCGCCGATCAACAACACCTATGGCCTGCATGCGCTGATCATGGCCGCGAAGATGAATGGCGGCGGAGAAGAGAAGATCGACCCCGGCTTCGATTTCTTTATCGACAAGGTCAATGACAACGTCCTGGCCTATGAGCCGTCGCCCGGCAAGATGACCGAACTGTTCCAGTCCGAACAGGCGGTGATCGGAGTCTGGGGAACGGGCCGCGTCCATTCCTTTGCCAAGACAGGGTTCCCGGTGGCCTTCGTCTATCCCAAGGAAAAGGCGGTCACTCTGCTTGCGGTCGCCTGCGCGGTCGAAAAGCCCGATGCCTCGCCCCTTGCCAATGAATTGGTCAAGGAAATGCTGACCCCGCACGTTCAGGACCTGATGGTCAGCGAATACGGCTATGGCCCGGTCAACAAGAACGTCGAGGTTCCCGAAGCGGCGCGCGAGTTCATCCCCAGCGGCGACACGGTGGACCAGCTTTACAACGCGGATTGGAACGTCATCAACGCCGAGCGCGAAAACTGGACCAAGCGCTGGAACCGCGAAGTCGAACGCTGAGACAACAAGGCAGGAAGAAGGCCCAGTCCGTCGACGGGCGGGGCCTCTGCTCTGTGCCAGCCGGTCGTGACGCCCTTTCCGCCTTTCAATTATGGCGTCTGCCATCGGAAAGGCCTGTCGCGATGTGGGCCAGACAGCAGACAGGAGGATATTTCCATGGGGTTCCTTGAACTCTCGGGCGTGAACAAGCGCTTTGGCGAACAGATCGCGGTCGAGGATTTCTCGCTTTCGGTCGAGAAGGGCGAGTTCATCTCGTTGCTGGGGCCGTCGGGATGCGGCAAGACCACGACGCTGCAGATGATCGCGGGTTTTCTTGAACCAAGCGGCGGAACCATCCGGCTGAATGGTCGCGATCTGGCGCAGGTGAAGCCGGCCAAGCGTGGGCTGGGCATCGTGTTCCAAAGCTATGCACTGTTTCCGCACATGACTGCGGCCGAGAACGTGGCCTTCGGCCTTGAAATGCGCGGTATCGCCAGGGCAGAGCGCGCCGGTCGCGTCAGCGAGGCGATGCAAATGGTGGGCCTTGCCGGTTACGAAGACCGCTATCCGCGCCGCATGTCCGGGGGCCAGCAACAGCGCGTGGCGCTGGCCCGGGCGCTGGTCTTCAAACCCGAAGTCCTGCTGCTGGACGAGCCGCTGTCGAACCTGGACGCGAAGATGCGCGAGGACATGCAGATCGAACTGCGCCGCCTTCAGCGCACCATCGGCACCACCACCATCCTTGTCACCCACGACCAGCAAGAGGCGCTGGCCCTGTCGGACCGCATCGTGGTGATGAGCAGGGGCCGGATCGAGCAGATCGGTACGCCCTTCGAAACCTATGAGAACCCGGCCAGCCGCTTTGTTGCGGGCTTCCTGGGCAAGACCAACGATTTCGCAGCGCTAAACGAGTCCGGCGCGATCCGTTGCGGCGGCGTCGTCCTGTCCGCGCCGGAGGGATTGTCGCCGGGCGCCGTCACCCTGTCGCTGCGTCCGGAAAAGATCTTCTTCGCCGAACAGGGCCTTGCCGCCGAGATCCGCAACCGCGTCTTTCAGGGCAATGCATGGCTTTACCAGTGCGACACCGAGGCCGGTCCGGCGATGGTCATCCGCCAGAATGATGGTGCCCCGCCGGTTGGCGAGGGACAGAAGGTCTTCCTGAACTGGCACGGCTCCGATGCGGTGCTGCGGGCAGGGGACCGGTGATGCAGAAGACACCGTGGGGCAAGGCCCTGGCGCTGCTGGCGCCCGCGACATTGCTTTTCGTCGCGGTGGTCATCATTCCGCTGGCGATGACGGTCCTGCTGTCGCTTTACAGCTGGGGCCAATATACCGGCATCGTCGAGACCCTGACGCTGGAGAATTGGCGAGAGGTCCTGAGCGACCCCTATTTCGGCGAGATGTTCCTGCGCACGCTGCGGATCTCGCTTCTGGCCACGCTTCTTGCCGCAGTGGTCGGCGCGCCCGAGGCCTATATCCTGAACCGCATGGACCGACGCTGGAAGGGGTTCTTCCTGCTGATCATTCTTGGGCCTCTGCTCATGTCGGTGGTGGCGCGGACGCTGGGCTGGGCGCTGCTGTTCGGCGGCGCGAACGGAGTCGCCAACCAGGCGTTGATGAAGATCGGCCTGATCGACGCGCCCCTGCCTTTCATGTTCACCGAAACCGGCGTGGTCATCGCGCTGGCCCATGTCATGATGCCCTTCATGGTGCTTTCGGTCTGGACGGCGCTTCAGCGCCTTGATCCGCAGATCGAGAACGCTGCGCTTTCGCTGGGGGCCGGGCAGGCCACGGTAATTCGCCGGGTCATCATTCCCCAGATCATGCCGGGGATCCTGTCCGGGTCGATCATCGTCTTCGCGCTCTGCGCCTCGGCCTTTGCGACGCCTGCCATCATCGGGGGGCGCCGGCTGAAGGTGGCGTCGACGCTGGCCTATGACGAATTCCTGAACACGCTCGACTGGCCCTTGGGCGCGACCGTTGCCGTCCTGCTGCTGATTGGCATCGTGCTGATCATCGTCGGCTGCAATACCCTTGTCGAGCGCCGCTATTCCGAGGTCTTCAAATGAGCCGGAACGGACCCATCGCCCTGATCTTTCACACGCTGTTCGTGATCTTCATGATCGCGCCCATCGTGGTCGTGTGCCTGGTCGCCTTTACGCCCGAGGGCTTTCTGTCGCTGCCGACGAACGGCTTCTCGCTGCGCTGGTTCCGCGAGATCGCCAATTACCCGGAATTCACGCGGGCCTTCCTGACCAGCCTGAAGCTGGGGACGCTGTCCTCGACCATCGCGGTGGCGATTGCGGTTCCGGCTGCGCTGGCGATTGCGCGCTACAAGTTTCCCGGTCGCGGCGCGTTGTCGGCGCTGTTCATGTCGCCGCTGATGATCCCGCATGTGGTTTTGGGGATCGCATTCCTGCGCTTCTTCTCGATCGGCGGGTTGCAGGGCACGATGACGGTGCTGGTCATATCGCATGTCGCCGTCGTCTTCCCCTTTGCCCTGCGCCTGACGCTGGCGGCGACAACCGGGATGGATCGGTCGCTTGAGATGGCGGCACTGTCGATGGGGGCCAGCACCTGGACCATGTTCCGCCGCGTGACCCTGCCCCTGATCCTTCCCGGCGTCATCAGCGGATGGGCGCTGTCCTTCATCCAGTCCTTCGACGAGGTGACGATGACGGTCTTCCTGGCAGCGCCGGGGACCGAGACGCTGCCGGTTCGCATGTTCCTGTATGTCCAGGACAATATCGATCCGCTGGTCACATCCGTTTCCGCGGTGGTGATCGCCTTGACCATGGCCGTGCTGATCCTGCTCGACCGAATTTACGGGCTGGAAGCCATTCTTTCCGGCCATAGCGACAAGAACCGTTAGGGAATTACCGATGCGAACCGATTACGACGTCGCCGTCGTCGGCGGCGGCCTTTTGGGGGCTGCCATCGCCTGGGGGCTGGGACGCCTTGGCCAGAAGGTCTGCGTGCTGGACGAAGGCGACATCACGATACGCGCCTCGCGCGCGAACTTCGCGCTGGTCTGGGTGCAGGGCAAGGGTCTGGGCATGCCCGCGTATGCGGGGTGGAGCTTTGGCGCCTCGCACCTGTGGCCGCAGCTTGCGCAAGAGCTGAAGGACCAGACCGGCCATGATGTCTGCTATCAGCGTCCGGGCGGCTTCCTGATTGCCCTTGGCGAACGCGAGCTGGGTGTGCGCAGCGATATTTGCCGGCGGATGATGGCGCAGGGTGTGCCCGACGGCTATCGCATGGAAATGGTCAGCCGCGAGGAACTGGCGCGGCTGGTCCCCGAGATCGGTCCCGAGGTCAGCGGTGCCAGCTATAACCCCGCGGACGGGCATGTGAACTCGCTGCGCGCCTATCGTGCTTTGCACGAGGGGATGCGGTTGTTCGGCGTGGATTATCGGCCGGGCGCCACGGTCGAGCGTGTTGATTACCGCGGTGGAGAGTTCAGCCTGACGACTGCCACCGGTCCCGTCACCGCCGGCAAGGTGGTTCTCGCGGCCGGAAATGGCAATCAGCGGCTTGCCCCTCAGGTCGGGCTTTTCGCGCCGATGGCCCCGACGCGCGGCCAGATCCTTGTCAGCGAGCGGACCGAGCCCTTCCTGCACTATCCCTTTGGCACCATCCGCCAGACCGACGAAGGCACCGTGATGATGGGCGACAGCAAGGAGGACTTCCTTGATGACCGCGTCGCACGCCTGCCGGTCAGCGCAGTGATCGCGGATCGTGCGCGCCGCACCCTGCCTCGGCTGGGTCGACTGAACGTGGTGCGCAGCTGGTCGGGCATCCGCGTCATGACGCGCGACGGCTATCCCGTCTATGACCAGTCGCTAAGCTGTCCGGGCGCGTTCGTGACATGCTGCCATTCGGGCGTGACGCTTGCTTCGCAGCATGCATTCCAGATTGCCGCGATGATCCGTGACGGCGCGCTTGATCCCGGCCGGGTCGCGCCCTTTTCGGCGCGCCGCTTCGACGACGCCCCCGCCACGCTTTGACCGACAGATCCGCAGGAAAAGCCATGTACAGATCCGCGATTCAGGATGACCGGGCCCCGGTCCAGATTTTCATTGGGGGGCAAAGCTTCACGGCGCGCGAAGGCGATACCGTAGCTGCGGCGCTTCTGGCTTCGGGGCTGGATGTGCGCCGGGCCACGGCAGTCAGCGGCGCGCCGCGGCTGCCCTATTGCATGATGGGCGTCTGCTTCGAGTGTCTCGTGACCATCGACGGGGTCGGGAACCGGCAGGGCTGCCTGATCCCGGTCGCGCCGGGCATGCAGGTCGAAATCCAGAAAGGCAAAAGGGAGCTGGGCAAATGAGCCGCCCGATGCACGAAACTTATGACGTCGTGGTGATCGGGGCCGGTCCTGCCGGGATCGCTGCCGCCACTACCGCCGCGGGCAATGGCGCGCGCACCCTGCTTCTGGACGAGAATGCCGGTCCCGGCGGACAGGTCTGGCGCGCGATCACCAGCACGCCGGTCAAGCAGCCCTCGATCCTGGGCGAAGATTATTGGGCGGGCCGCTCCGAGGTCGAGGCCCTGCGCAAAAGCGGGGCCGAGATCATCCATGGCGCGACTGTCTGGTCGCTGGACCCCTCGCTTGAGATCGCAATCTCGATCGGGGGTGGCTCGTCCTTTGTCCGCGCCGGACGCGTGATCGTCGCCACCGGCGCGCAGGAGCGGCCCTTTCCGATTCCCGGCTGGACGCTTCCCGGCGTGATGACCGCCGGGGCGGCGCAGACGCTGATCAAGAATGCGGGTCTTGTTCCCGATGGTCGGCTGGTCATCGCAGGACAGGGGCCGCTGCTTTGGCTGCTGTCGGCTCAGATCCTGCGCCTAGGCGGCAAGATCGACCGCATCCTTGACACGACGCCGCGCGGCAATCTTGGCACCGCCCTGCCGCGCGCCCTGCCGTTCCTGACCTCGCCCTATCTGGTGAAGGGGCTGAAGATGATGCGCGAGGTTCGGCGCCAGACCCGCATCGTCAAGAATGTCGAGATGATCGAGGCCCTTGGCGACGGCCAGCTTGCCTCGGTCCGCTACAGCGCGGGCGGCAAGACCGAAACCCTGCCTGCCGATCTTCTACTGCTGCATCACGGTGTCGTTCCGAACGTGAACCTGGCGATGGCCGCCGGGGTCAGGCACGAGTGGAACGAGGTGCAGCTGTGCTGGACGCCCGTGCTGGATGGCAATGGTCAGTCCAGCGTCGAGGGGATTTACGTCGCGGGCGATGGCGCGGGGATCGGTGGCGCGCTGGCGGCACTGGAACGCGGTCGGATCGCGGCGCTTGCCGCACTGAAGGCGCTTGGCCGCAATGTCCCGGCGGGGGGCGAAGCCAGCGCCCGCAGCGCCTTGGGCCGGGCCGAGAAGGGGCGTGAGTTCCTTGATCTGCTGTATAAACCCGCGTCACAGTTCCGCATCCCGCAGGGCGACACCATCGTTTGCCGCTGCGAAGAGATCCGCGCCAGCGACGTGTTGAAGGCGGTCGAGACCGGAGCGACCGGCCCGAACCAGGCCAAGGCCTATCTGCGCACGGGCATGGGGCCCTGTCAGGGGCGGCTGTGCGGGCTGACCATGACCGAACTGATGGCCAAGGCGCGGGGTACCACCCCGGCAGAGATCGGTTACTACCGGTTGCGGGCACCGGTGAAGCCGGTCTCGCTGAACGAATTGGCCGATCTTCCCCCTGATGCCGATGCGATCAAGGCCGTGGTGCGCGAGTGACGCGACGCGACGCGATCATCATCGGCGGCGGCATCCACGGCTGCTCGACCGCGCTTCACCTTTGCCTCAGGGGGCTGAGGCCAGTCCTGATCGAAAAGGACTATGCCGGTCGCCATGCCTCGGGGGTGAATGCCGGGGGCGTAAGGCAGCTGATGCGCGATCTGGCCGAGATTCCCCTGTCGATCCGCTCGATGGGAATCTGGGAAGGGATCGACGAGCTTCTGCACGACGATTGCGCCTTTGACAGCCATGGCCAGATTCTCGTCGCAGAGACGGCCGAGGATCTTCGGATGTGCGAGGAGCGCGTCGCCACCCTGAACCACCATGGCTTTACCCACGAGGAACTGATCCCGGTCCAAGAGGTGCGCGACCTGCTGCCCGCCGTGGCCGAAACCTGCACCGGCGGCGTCATCTCGCGCCGGGACGGTGCGGCCCAACCCGCCCGCACCACGACCGCATTCCGCCGCCGCGCCGAACAACTGGGGGCGCAGGTGATCGAGGGCGCGCGCGCACAGAATGTCCGCCGCGAGGGAGGGCTTTGGCGCGTGGACATTGCCGGAGACAGTTTCGAGGCGCCGGTCCTTGTCATCGCGGCGGGCGCCTGGGGCGGTGAATTTGCTGCCCAGATGGGCGAACCGGTCAGGATGCAGGCGGTCGCGCCGATGCTGATGATCACCTCGCGCGTGCCACATTTCATCGACCCCGTGGTGATCCTGCGCAGCCGCAAGCTGTCCTTCAAGCAATTTCCGAACGGCACCGTCCTGATCGGCGGCGGCCATCTGGGCAGTGCCGATCTGGCAAGCAACCGCACCATCCTGGATTGGCGCAAGCTGCATGAAAGTGCGCGCACCGTCTTTGATCTGTTCGAGGTCATGCGCGAGGCCACCATTGTCCGCGCATGGGCCGGGATCGAGGGCAAGATGGTCGATGACCTGCCCGTCCTAGGCCCCTCGACGCGGCACAAGGGACTTTTCTATCAGTTCGGCTTCTCGCTTCACGGTTTCCAGCTGGGACCGGGCGCAGGCGCAGTCATGGCCGAGCTGATCGCCGATGGTCGCACGCCGACCGACATTTCGGGCCTGTCCATGGCCCGCTTTCATCCCCAAACCTGAAGAGAGAGACGAGGATCAAATGACGATTTCCCGCAACATCCGCACCCCGATCATGCACCGTGCCGTCGTGGCCAACGGCTTTGTCTATGTCGGCGGCACCGTCGCGGACGATACGAGCCTTGGCATGGGCGAACAGACCCGCTCGATCCTGATCAAGATCGCGGGCTATCTGGAAGAAGTCGGCTCGGACATCACGAAGGCGGTGTCGGCGACGATCTTCGTCACCGACCTGAGCCACAAGAAAGAAATGGACGCCGTCTGGACCGAGATCTTTGGTGACAACCTGCCGTCGCGCGCGACGGTCGGCGTCAGCGACTTGGGCGCGGGCGCGATGATCGAAGTCGTGCTGACCGCGCTGGCCTGAGGCTGGCTGCCATCGACGTCGGGGAGGGGCCGCAGGATCTGCGGCCCTTTTCGTTTTCGGGGTGCTGATCCGTGGCCGAGGGCGCGTTCCCGCGCGATGGGGGCATTGACTGGCGCGCCCGGACGGGCAAGTCAGGATATCCATGTAACGCGATCGGAAATGCCTCCATGACCGCCCCCTTGCCAGCCGCGCTTGAACTGGAACGCCTGACGCGCCGTTTTGGCGCGCGCACGGTCCTGTCGGAGATCTCGCTGTCGGTGGCGCAGGGCCGGATCACCTGCCTTCTGGGGGAATCGGGTTGCGGGAAATCGACCCTGTTGCGCCTGATCGCGGGTGTCGATCGGCCCGATGACGGCCGTATCCTGCAAGGCGTGCACGAAGTTGCGGGTCCGGGGCGCTTTGTCGAGCCGGAAAGCCGCAAGATCGGCTTCATGTTTCAGGATTATGCGCTGTTCCCGCATCTGAGTGTGGCCGACAATCTGGCCTTCGGCCTGCGCGACCTGCCGAAATCCCAGCGCGCAAGCCGGGTCAGCGAGGTGGTGGAGCGCATCGGGATCGGGCACCTGACAGCGCGATTTCCCCATTCGCTTTCGGGGGGAGAGCAGCAGCGCGTCGCCCTGGCCCGTGCGCTGGCGCCCAAGCCCGACGTGCTTCTGATGGACGAGCCTTTCTCGAACCTCGATCAGGGTCTGCGCGAACGGGTGCGGCGTGAAACGGTCGAGACGTTGCGAAAGATCGGCGCCACGGCAATCATTGTCACCCATGATCCGCAAGAGGCGCTTGCGGTCGGGGATTTCATCGTCCTGATGCGCGCCGGCCGGATCGAGCAGCTGGGCTCGCCCTTCGAAATCTATGATCGCCCGAACTCTCCCTATGCCGCCGAATTCATGGGGCCATGCAATCGCGTGACGGGAATCTGGAACAGCGGCCATCTTGAAACCCCGATCGGCAGGTTTCCGGGGGCGCTGGACCTGCCGGACGGGACGCTTGCGCTGGCCTGCATCCGGCCGCAGGCCCTGTCGCTGGGACCGGACGGCGACGGCATTTCGGCCCGCGTGATGTCCAAGACCTTCATGGGCGACAGCGAGCAGATCGAGATCATGGTGCATCCCCTGGGCGAAACCCTGCGGATGCACAGCCATGTCCGCATCCCGTCGGCCGTGGGCGAAAGGGTCAGTCTGCGCCTGAACGGCGCACAGGTGCATCTGTTTGCCCAGACAGGCTGACACACACTGTGGCATTTTGGCGCAAATCGCCCAAACTTGATAAAAGTACTAAACTACGATCGTAACCTCGGCTAATAACCGGTGGACTAGTGTCATCGGTAAAGCTTGGAGGCCGCTTAATGAAGATCGAACGACCCCTTTCCCACATGTTTTTGGCCAGTGCGGTCGTCCTTGCCGGCGCAGGCAGCGTCGCCGCGGATGAGCTGAACCTTTACACCTCGCGCGAACCGGGTCTTGTCGATCCGTTGCTGCAGGCCTTTACCGAGTCGACCGGGATCAAGGTCAATACCGTGTTCCTGAAGGATGGCCTGGCCGAGCGCGTGGCATCCGAGGGGGCAAGCTCGCCCGCGGACCTGCTGATGGCGGTCGATGCCGGCAATCTTGCCGATCTGGTGGACAAGGGCCTGACCCAGCCGGTCGATTCCGAGGTTCTGACCGCGGCTGTCCCCGAAAACCTGCGCGATCCGGGGAACCAATGGTTCGCCCTGTCGATGCGCGCCCGTGTCGTCTATGCCGCCAAGGATCTGGATCTGGACGCGATCACCTATGAGGATCTGGCCGATCCGAAATGGAAGGGCAAGATCTGCATCCGTTCGGGGCAGCATCCCTATAATACCGGCCTCATCTCGGCTTTCCTTGGCCATCACGGCGCGGCGGAGACCGAAACCTGGCTGACCGGGCTGAAGGCCAATCTGGCGCGTCAGGCCGGGGGCGGGGACCGCGACGGCGCCAAGGATATCCTGGGCGGCATTTGCGATATCGCGGTCGCGAACTCGTATTACGTCGGCCTGATGCGCTCGGGCAAGGGCGGGGACGAACAGCGCGCCTGGGGCGACGGCATCAAGGTGGTGCTGCCGACCTTCAAGGATGGTGGAACGCATGTGAACATCAGCGGCGCCGCCGTTGCCAAGCACGCTCCGAACAAGGAGCAGGCGGTCAAGCTGCTGGAGTTCCTTGTCTCGGACGAGGCGCAGAAGATCTATGGCGAGGCGAATTACGAATACCCCGTCAAGGCTGGTGCCGCGCTTGACCCCATCGTCGCCTCGTTCGGCGAGCTGAAGGTCGATCCGACCCCGTTGACCGAGATCGTGAAGAACCGCAAGGAAGCCAGCGAGCTGGTCGACAAGGTGGGCTTCGACAACTGAACCACAGGGACGGCGGCGTGACTCGCGCCGCCGTCGCCATCCCATGACCGATGCGACGACAAGACCCATGGGTAAAACCCGCCCCCTTCGCCTTCGTGCGGGGGGGTGGGTTTTGGCCGGTCTGGTGATCGCTGCGCTGGTGATCGCACCCATCGCGGCGCTGTTCTGGCAGGCGGTGCAGGGTTCGGACGGTCTGTGGTCGCATCTGGGCCGGAATGTGCTGCCCCATGCATTGGGCCAGACCGCGATCCTGATGACCGGCGTCGGCGTGCTGGTCGCGGGGATCGGAACCTCAATGGCGTGGCTGGTAACGGCCTATGATTTCCGCGGGCGGCGGGTGCTGGAATGGGCGCTGCTGCTGCCGCTTGCCGTGCCGACCTATATCGTCGCCTATGCCTATCTCGACCTTCTGCACCCGCTGGGTCCGGTGCAATCCGCGATCCGCACGGTGCTGGGATATGACAGCCCACGCCAGTTTCGACTGCCGGACATCCGCTCGATGCCGGGGGCGATCGTCCTGCTCAGCCTTGTGCTTTACCCCTACGTCTATCTGCCGACGCGCGCGATGTTCATGACCCAGGCCGCCAACCTGGTTGAGGTTGCGCGGACGCTGGGCACCAGCCGCCGCCACATCTTCTGGCGCGTCGCCGTGCCGCTGGCCCGGCCCGCGATCGCGGTCGGGATCAGCCTGGCGCTGATGGAGACGCTGAACGATATCGGTGCTTCGGAATTCCTGGGCGTCCGGTCGCTGACGATCTCGGTCTACACGACCTGGGTCACGCGTTCGGACCTGCCGGGAGCAGCGCAGATCGCGCTGGCGATGATCGTGCTGGTCGTGGCGCTGGTCTCGCTGGAGCGGTGGGCGCGCCGGCACCAGCGATACAGCATCAGTGCACAGCGTGCCCGCACATTCGCACCCGCGCCCTTGCGGGGCGGGGCGGCGCTGGCGGCATTTGGGCTGGGCTTCCTGCCCGTGCTGTTCGGCTTCATCGTGCCCGCAACCTTTCTGGCGGTCGAAGCCTGGAAGCGGTTCCAGTTCGCCGGTCTGTCCGACCGCCTGCTGATCGAGGCGCGGAATTCCTTTGTCATCTCGGCGGCGGCGACGGTCGCGGTCCTGCTGTGCGGACTGGTCCTGGCCTATGGCGCACGGGCCTTTCCGCAGCGCGCAATGCTGGCCGCGCAGCGCGTCTCGACCCTGGGCTATGCCATGCCGGGGACCGTTCTGGCGCTGGGGGTGCTGATCGCGACCGCCAGCCTGGACCGGCTGATCGACCGCACTGCGCAGGAATGGTTTGGCCTGTCGACGGGGCTTTTGCTGATGGGGTCCGGGGTTGCTTTGGGCTATGCCTATCTTGCGCGCTTCCTGGCCATCTCGGTCGGCTCGATCGAGGCTGGACTGGCGCGCATCCCCCGCAGTTTTGACCAGGCCGCCCGGACTCTGGGACAGGGGGTGACGGGGACGCTGTGGCATGTCCACCTTCCGCTCTCCAAAGCCGCCATCGCGGCAGCGGGACTGCTGGTCTTTGTCGATTGCATGAAGGAGCTGTCGGCGACCCTGCTTCTGCGCCCGCTGAATTTCGAGACGCTGGCCACCCATCTTTACGGCGAAGCCGCGCGCGGCACCTATGAGGAAGCCGCGCTGGCCGCTTTGGCCATCGTCGCGGTCGGGATCCTGCCGGTGGTGCTGCTGGCCCGCGTGGGGCGCAAGCCCTAAAGCTGGTCGGCGGCCGTGCCGTGGTCGTGACCGCAAAGTTCGTGGTTGCCCAGCACCTCGATCACGCGGCAATCCGCGACGGTTCCGCAGCGGCATTGATGCAGCATCCGCTCCAATTCGGTCCGCAGCGCGGCCAGCCGCTCGATCCTGGCATTCACCGCTGCCAGTTGGCGCACCGCGATCTGGTCCACGGCCTGGCAGGGCTGGTTGGGATCGTCGGACAGGCTCAGCAATTCCCGGATCTCCTCCAGCGGAAAGCCAAGGTCGCGGGCATGGCGGATGAAGGCCAGCCGCTCAAGGGTCTTCGGGCCGTAAAGGCGCTGGTTGCCGGCGCTGCGCGCAGCCTCGGGCAGCAGGTCGATCTGTTCGTAATAACGGATCGTCGGAACCTTGACCCCGGTGGCCTTGCTCAGATTTCCGATGGAAAGCATCAAAACCCCCTTGAACCTCTAGTTGCTAGAGCAATTAAGTTGTCTTCCAATCGAGAACAAGTGCCCCGAATCACGGGCGAAGGAGATGGCAATGGCTCAGGTTGGCGAAAGGCGGGAATGGACCGTCACCGGCATGGATTGCGCGGCTTGCTCCAGCAAGGTCGTCCGCGCGGTCGAACGGATGCCCGGCGTCAGCGAGGTCAAGGTCGCCCTGATGTCCGAGCGACTGACCCTGAACCTTGCCCCCGGCACGACCCAGACCGACGCGATCGAGGCGGCCGTCCGCAAGCTGGGCTATGGCATTGCGCCCAAAGGGCAGGAGGCACCCAGAAAGCGTGCCTTCGTCATTCCGAAACCCCTGCCGGAAGAGGTCTGCTGCGCGGGCCGCACAATGGGTACGGCCGACACCGCGACGGTCGCACATGACCATGACCATGACCATCCGTCGGCCGGGGCGGGGCACGGGCACATGCATGATGACCCGTTGGATCGGGGTAAGCCCTGGTACCGGACCGGCAAGGGCCGCCTGGTCCTTCTGACCGGCGCACTGCTGGTGCTGGCTTGGGCATTCGAAATCGCGACCACGGCCCGGATCGGTGCCTGGGCCTTCGTGATCGCCTGCCTGATCGGCCTGGCACCGGTTGCGAAGCGCGCCTTCCAGGCGGCGAGGATGGGCCAGCCCTTCACCATCGAAAGCCTGATGACCATCGCGGCCGTTGGCGCGCTGTTCATCGGCGCCGCCGAAGAGGCCGCGCTGGTTGTCTTCCTTTTCGCCGTGGGCGAGGTTCTGGAAGGCGTCGCCGCGAACAAGGCACGCAACGGAATCCGCGCGCTGGCCCAGCTGGTGCCGAAAACCGCGATGGTCGAGACGGGCGGGCAACTGCGCGAGGTGGCCGCCGAAAGCCTGCAGATCGGCCAGACCGTGCTGGTCCGCCCCGGCGAGCGTATCCCGGCGGATGGCGAGATCGTCGAAGGCTCCAGCGGTATCGACGAAAGCCCGGTCACCGGCGAAAGCGTCCCGCGAACCAAGGGACCGGGCGAGCCGGTCTTCGCCGGTTCCATCAATGCCGAAGCCGCGCTGCGAATCCGCGTCAGCAAGGAGGCCTCGGACAACACCATTGCCCGCATCGTGCGCCTCGTCGAAGAGGCCGAGGAAGCCCGCGCGCCGACCGAGCGTTTCATCGACCGCTTCAGCCGCTGGTACATGCCGGTGGTCGTGGGGATCGCCGCGCTGGTCGTGCTGGTGCCGCCGCTGGCCTTCGGGGCGGATTGGGACACCTGGATCTATCGCGGGCTGGCCCTGCTGCTGATCGGCTGCCCCTGCGCGCTGGTGATCTCGGTCCCGGCCTCGATCGCGTCGGCGCTTTCCTCGGGGGCCAGGCGGGGCCTGCTGCTGAAGGGTGGCGCAGTGATCGAAGCCGCCGCCAAGGTCACGCGCGTCGCGTTTGACAAGACCGGCACCCTGACCGTCGGCAAGCCGGTGGTGACCGATCTGGTCCCCGCGCCCGGCATTGACGAGGCCGAGCTGCTGTCAACCGCCGCCGCCGTCGAGGCCGGCTCCAGCCACCCGCTGGCCCAGGCAATCCTGCGCCGCGCGGCCGAGGCAGGCGTGACTATCCCCGCGTCACAGGGCGGCCGGGCAATCGTCGGCAAGGGGGTCGAGGCGATGGTCGATGGCGCGCCCGCCTGGGTCTCGTCGCCCCGCCATGCCGCCGACAGCGCCGGGATCGAGGCTGAGGGCACCCACCATGCGGCAGAGCTCGAGGCCCAGGGCAAGACCGTGGTCGCGGTCTTCCGCGATCGCCGCCCCCTTGGCCTGGTCGCCATGCGCGACGAGCCACGTGCCGACGCGGCCGAGGCGATGCGCCAGCTGAAGGCGCTGGATGTCGGTGCGACCATGCTGACGGGCGACAATCCCCGGACCGCCGCCGCCATCTCGGGCCATCTGGGGCTGGAGTTCCGCGCCGAGATGATGCCCGAGGACAAGCTGACCGCAATTCGCGACATGGGCGGTCAAGGCAGCGTCATGATGATCGGCGACGGGATCAACGATGCGCCCGCGCTGAAGCAGGCGGGGATCGGGGTCGCGATGGGTTCGGGCACCGATGTCGCGCTGGAGACCGCGGATGCCGCGATCCTGCGAGACCGGGTGACGGATGTGCCCGCGCTGATCCGGCTGTCGCGCAGGACGATGGGCAATATCCGCCAGAACGTCGCCTTGGCCTTGGGGTTGAAGGCGGTGTTCCTTGTGACATCGATCCTTGGCATCACCGGCCTCTGGATCGCGATCATGGCGGATACCGGCGCCACCGTGCTGGTGACACTGAACGCGCTTCGGCTGCTCGGCTACGATCCCGCGAAAGCGGACTGACAGGGGCGGGGGCAGGGCCCCCGCAGCGCCACGTCGGACCCCTTGGCAACAAAGCAAGGCGTTCAGGCTCGTTTCAGGTTCGCGGTGTTGATGGCCCAAAATTGCACAGGCCATACCCATGATCCCCGAACCCGTCCTGCACCCCGCCGGGGTCGCGTCCGTCAAGCCCTTCGACCAGAAGATCCGCATCACTGCGCTGCGGCTGTGTTTCATTCCCCTGCTGCCTCTGCTGATCCTGACGCGGTCGGCCTGGCACGCGACCCCGGTCGCGGCGATCCTTGAGACATGCGGGGTGCTTCTGGTCTTTGCCGCGGTCCTGGGGCGCTTCTGGTCGATCCTTTATATCGGAGGTCGCAAGAACGCCGCCGTGATGCGCGATGGTCCTTATTCGATGTGCCGCCATCCGCTTTATCTGTTCTCTACCATCGGGGCGACCGGCTTCGGACTGGTGCTTGGCAGCATGGTCATGGCGCTGGCATTGGGCGGGCTGACCTGGATCATCCTGTCGATGACCGCCGCGCGCGAGGAACATTTCCTGCGCCATCGGTTCGGCGGGCAGTATGACGCCTATGCCCGCCAGGTGCCGCGCATGTTCCCCGCATTTCACCTGTTCCGGACGCCTGCCGAAATCAGCTTCGACAGCGGCACGCTGGCTCGGAACGCGGCCGATGCGCTGGTCTTTTTGGCATTGATCCCTGTGGGGCAGGTGCTGCGCGGCCTGCAGATGGCCGCGTTCCACCCCGCGATCCCGCTGTTCTAGGGGTCAGGCCTCGCGCAGGGGAAAGTGGACGCGGGCGACGAAACCATCCTCGCGGCCCGGTTCGGGTGACAGCAGTTCCAGCCGCGCGCCGGCGTTCTTGGCCAGCGTGTCGACGATGGCAAGGCCCAGTCCCGATCCGACCTCGCGGCTGCCCGCGCGTTCGAACCGCCGGGTCAGACGGGCAAGCCTGTCGGGCGGCACCACCCGACCCCGGTTGGTGACTTCGAACAGATCGTCTGTCAGCCGGACGGCGATGGGCGTCTGACCGTGCAGTTCCGCGTTTTCGATCAGGTTGCGCGCCAGCGGCGCAAAGACGTCCACGTCCATGCGGACCAGAACCGGCCGGTTGGGGATGCGATAGATATGGCCCGATCCGCTATCCTGCGCGACAAGGCGCAGGACCGGGGCAAGATCGGAAAGTTCCTCTTGTTCGTCCCGCACGACTTCGGCCCGCGCAAGCTCCAGAAGCTTCGCCGCCAGGCGGGAAAGTCGCTGCATCGATCTTGCGATCGCCTCGCTTCGCGCGCGCATGGCGGGGTTCTCGGCCTCGTCAATCAGAAGCTGGGTCTGGGCATAGGCAGCCGCGATCGGGGTGCGCAATTCATGCGCGGCGTTCGACGAGAAGCTGCGCTCGGCCTCCAGCGCCTCGGACAGGCGTGTCATCAGCCGGTTCACCGCGATCAGGACCGGCTCAAGCTCATCGGGGATGTCCTGCACCGTCAGGGGCCGCAGGTCCGAGGCACTGCGCCCCTCGACCTCGGCGGACAGCGCACGCACCGGTGCCAGCCTGCGGCGGATGAAGATCCGCGTCGCCAAAAATGCCAGCGGCAGCAGAATGATCGAGGGGAGCAGCATCCCGACAAGCGTTTCCCGCGCCGCCTCGCGCCGTTCCTTCAGCGGATCGGCGACCCGCAGGACGCTGCCATCGGAATTCTTAAGGGTCAGGACGCGCATGTCGCCGACTTCGGTATACCCTTCGGCCAAGGCCAGCGAGAAGGCGGCGCGATCCGCGCCTTCGGGGCTCATCTCGATCGTGCCGTCGGGGGCGGTGAACTGGATCAACAAATCCGCACTGCGCGCGCCGTTCTCGGCCCGGCCCGACAGGGCAAGCACATGGTCCGCGACCCGCGCCAACATCGCGTCATAGATTTCGTCCAACTCTTCGCGCAGGACCATCCAGCCGACCAGCAGCGCCACGCACCAGATGAGCACGATCCCGGCACCGAAACCATTGACGAGGTCGCGAAGCAGGCTTGAGCGTCGCATGGGCGTTTTCCCCTTTTTGTTGCCGCGCGCGTGTCGCCGCGTGGCCGCCGTTTCCCCCGGCAATCAGCCATGCGGCACCGGCCGGGTCAACGATCCCGACGGGGCAACCGGAACAACACCAGGCTGAAGCGAAACTGAACCCGGCGGGCTAGACGACCACGCGATAGCCCAGCCCGCGCTGGGTCTGGATGCATTCGTGACCAAGTTTGCGGCGCAAGCGGCTGATATAGACCTCGACCGTGTTGCTTTCGGCCCCTTCCTCAAAGGAATACAGGCGGTCCTCGATCATCGCGCGCGAGATCAGCCTGCCTGCACCCGACAGCAGCGTCTCCAGCACGACCCATTCGCGGGCGCTGAGGGTCAAGGCCCCGTCGGGGCCGATCACCTGGCGCTGCGCCAGGTCGATCTGATGTTCGCCCAGCTTCAGCATCGGGTTCGGGTTTCCGGTGTAGCGCCGTCCGACCGCGCGGATGCGGGCCGAAAGTTCGGCAAGGTCGAAGGGCTTGACCAGATAGTCGTCGGCCCCGGCATTCAGCCCCGCGATCCGTTCGGAAATCCGGTCCATTGCTGTCAGGATGATGACCGGGACGGTCGCCCCGCTTCGCCGCAGTTGCTGCAGGAAGTCGATGCCATTCCCGTCGGGCAACATCATGTCCAGCAGCACGAGGTCGTAATCGACGGTCCGCACGCAGTCGCCAGCATCCTCAAGCGTGGTCATCCAGTCCGAGACATGGCCGTCGGCGCCAATGCGGTCCTTGACCGCCGCGCCCAGATCCTCGTCGTCCTCGATCAGCAAGACCCGCAAGATGCCCACCTTAAATGCCGCCACGCGGATCATGCCCTTTGCCCGCTGGCCGCGCCAGCGTGAAGGAAGCCATTCAACCCACCGTCACGCGTTGTGCAGCACTCTTGACAGCCAGCTTTTGCATAAAGTATCGAACGAACATATCAAACTAGTCATACAGGTTTGTGGTATCCGTGAGGCGGAAATGATCGAGGCAGCAGTGCAGGAAAGCGCCGAAACGGGGGATCTGGTCAGCGCCGCCATCGGCGCGATCACCCGCCACATTCGCGCGAACGAACTCGCCCCCGGCGACCGCCTCCCCAGCGAGGCGACCATGTCGCGAGAGTTGAGCGTCTCGCGCACCGTGGTGCGCGAGGCGTTCCGGTCGCTGGCGGCGATGAGGCTGATCGACCTTAGTGCCGGCAAGCGCGCAACGGTGGCGCAGCTGGATGACGGGGCAATGTCCCTGATGATCGACCACGGCGTCCACACCGCCCAGATCAGCATCAACCAGGTCTATGACGTGCGCCGGACCATCGAGACGCGAACGGCGACATTGGCCGCGCTGCGCCGGACGGATGCCGAGGCTGCGGTCATCCTGGGCCATGCGCGCGCGATGCAGGAGAATTTTGGTGACGCCGACAAGGTGATGGAATGCGACCTGGCCTTTCACCTTGAAATCGCCCGCGCATCCCGCAACCCGATCTTCGCGATCATCGTCGGGGCCTTTCAGGGCGTTTCGCGCCAGACCTGGCCCATCGGCTGGCGCAGCCGCGCCTCGGATGCGGACAGGCAGGCGATGAATAGCATCCATGTCGCGCTGGCCGAGGCGATTGCCGCGGGCGATCCGCAGACCGCCGCCGCGCTGATGACCCGTCATTTCGACGAAAGCGCAAAGGCGCTTCTCGCCGCCGGAATTGCATGAAGGACAACGCATGAAAATCACGAAACTTGAAACGGTCCGCGTGGCCGAACGACCGAACCTGCTTTGGGTTCTGGTCCACACGGATGAAGGTCTGACCGGGCTTGGCGAAACCTTCTTCGGGGCCGAGACGGTCGAGGCCTATATCCACGAATATGTCGCGCCGCGCGTGATCGGGCGCAATCCGCTGCAGATCGACCTGCTTGCGTCGGAACTGGTCGGCTATCTTGGATTCCGGTCCTCGGGGGCCGAGGTGCGGGGCAACTCCGCCTTCGACATCGCGCTGTGGGACATTTTCGGCAAGGCGACGGGCCAGCCCATCGCCCAGCTTCTGGGCGGATTCAGCCGGAGCGAGATCCGCACCTACAACACCTGCGCGGGTACGGAATACATCAAGAAGGCGACCGGGCAGACCACCGCCAACTATGACTTGTCCGCGACTAAGATCAGCAATTACGACGACCTGAACGGCTTCCTGCATCGTGCCGACGAACTGGCCCATTCGCTGCTGGAAGAGGGCATCACGGCGATGAAGATCTGGCCCTTCGACATCGCGGCGGAAAAGACGCGCGGCCAGTATATCTCGCTGCCCGACCTGAAATCGGCGCTGGAGCCGTTCGAGAAGATCCGCAGCGCTGTGGGCGACCGCATGGACATCATGGTCGAGTTCCACTCGATGTGGCAGCTTCTGCCCGCGATGCAGATCGCCAAGGCGCTGACCCCCTATCAGACCTTCTGGCACGAAGACCCGATCAAGATGGACAGCCTGTCCAGCCTGAAACGCTATGCCGCCGTCTCGCCCGCGCCGATCTCGGCTTCCGAGACGCTGGGAACGCGCTGGGGCTTCCGCGACCTGCTGGAAACCGACGCGGCGGGCGTGGTCATGCTGGATATCAGCTGGTGCGGCGGCCTGTCCGAGGCCCGCAAGATCGCGGCCATGGCCGAGGCATGGCATCTGCCGGTCGCGCCCCATGACTGCACGGGGCCGGTCGTCCTGTGCGCCTCGACCCACCTGTCGCTGAATGCGCCGAATGCGCTGGTGCAGGAAAGCGTCCGCGCCTTCTACAAGACGTGGTACCGCGACCTTGTCACGGCGCTGCCCGAGGTCCGGAACGGCATGATCACGGTCCCGCCGGGAGCGGGTCTGGGGATGGAGTTGAACCCCGATCTGGACAAGGCCTTTACCGTGTCCCGCCGTTTCTCGGTCGCGGATTGACGCGGGCGGGCGAAACCGCAAGGGGATTACTCAGGGGCCGTGAACCGGCCCCTGTCCCAGCCTGGGTCGGCGTCCGATCCTAAATCGCCATGCGATGGACCGGTGCGCCTGCAACCGGCGCGTCCAGCGCAAGCAGGGTGCCGGGCTCCATCGTCCCATCCTCGCGCGGCATGTGCAGGCAGGTGACATAAAGTGTCCGCAGGTCTGGCCCACCGAAGCAGGGCATGCTGCATCCCTTGTGGGGCAGATCCCAGACCTCGACGATATTGCCCTGCGGATCCATCCGGTTCAGCCGACCGGAGCGGACGCCCGCGCTCCAGTAATATCCTTCGGCGTCCATCGCGGCACCATCCGGGCGGCCTTCGTCGGGGGCGTTGTCATGCAGTCGCACGGGTTGGCCCGTGGTTCCGGTCGCGGGGTCGAAATCCAGCGCCTGAACGAAAAGTCCGCTGCTGTCCGAATGATACATGCGGGTTCCGTCCGGGCTCCACGCCAAGCCGTTCGAGGTCAGCAGCCCGTCCAACACGGTTGTGAAGCTGCCATCGGGCGCGACGCGATACAGTCGGGCATTCCCGGTCTGCGGCACGGCTTCGTCGCGGGTGCCGACCCAGAAACAGCCGTCAGGACCGACCTTTCCGTCGTTCAGCCTGCTATCGGGGCGTCCCTGGTCGGGATTGCAAAGCAGGGTCAGCGAACCGTCGTGCGGATCCAGCAGGTGAACGCCGGTCTGCAGGCCGACCGCGATCAGCCCGCTTTCGCAAAGGCCAAGGCAGCCAGCGGCCGCTGGCATGTCGAAGCGATCAAGCCGACCGTCCCCGTGCCTGCGAAAGACGGCGGGGGCAAGCGTATCGACGAACCAGAGCACGCCTTCGCGGTCGTCCCAGACGGGGGATTCGCCGACCTGCAGCGGTATGTCGATCAGCCTGCGGATCTGCGGCGTGAAGCGCGCATGTTTGGTCACCAGTAGTCCCCCCTGTCGCGGGCCGCCGGGGCCCGCATGTCATGATCTCAGTCGTCCACGCCGCTGAACATGCGGTTGCGCGCGTTCAGGATGTGGTTGCGCATGGCGGCTGCCGCGCCGGCCTCATCCCGGTCAAGGATGGCGGCGACGATGGCGTTGTGTTCGTCCTGCACCGCACGCAGATTCGGCGGCGAACGGCGCAGGTTCAGGCTGCGCGTCACGGAATGCCCCATGGCGAAATGCGAACGATAGATGTTGCGGATCTGCTGGTGAAAGGGATTTCCGCCCGCAACGGCAATCGCGTCATGCAGGGCCAGATCCTCCTCGGCCCCCAGTTCTCCGCGCTGGATCGCGCTTTCCAGCCGGGCCAGCGCCTCGGCGATGCGGTGGCGGTCCGCGACTGTCGCATTGCGGGCGGCCAGTTCGGCAGCCCCAGCTTCCAATCCTGCGCGGAATTCGAAAAATCGCTGAACTTCGGCCAGCGAACCCACCGGAACCTGTTGCAGCATGGTGCTGTCAGGGCGCTGCCGCACATAGGAACCTGATCCCTTGCGCGATACGATCAGGTTGTCCTGTCGCATCCTCTCAAGCGCCTCTCGCAGCACCGGGCGCGAGGCGCCCAGCATCGCCGCCAGATTCGGTTCCGAAGGCAGCCTTTCGTTCAGCGGAAAGCGACCATCGGCAATCATCGCGATGATCTTTTCATAGATGATGTCGCTGTATCGGGCGCCCCCGGCCTTCTGCTCGTGCCCCTTGATCGCGGACATCACCTGGTTCCCCGCAGCCTGTCTGGTCTTCGCTTTGTCCCGGCTTGGCATGTCCCGCCAACTTAGGAAGCTGTCATAATCTGTCAATACTTGTAATCTTCTGATCGTTTGATAACCATTCCCTCGTTGCAATCGCCTCGTGGCGAAGCGGCCTTGGGAGGGGTCGGCGACGGGGGCGGGCTTTGCAGCCAAGATTGCTCTGGGAGGAGAACGAGGATGCATGACAGTAATCCGCTGCCGCGCGGGCTG
Source organism: Paracoccus sp. KR1-242 (assembly GCF_049446195.1). Lineage (NCBI taxonomy): Bacteria > Pseudomonadati > Pseudomonadota > Alphaproteobacteria > Rhodobacterales > Paracoccaceae > Paracoccus > Paracoccus sp. KR1-242. The sequence goes on along the minus strand of NZ_JBMSED010000003.1, from coordinate 58,899 downwards.
AGCCGGCGCAGCTTTCTGGCCGCGTCGGGAAGCGTCGTCGCGCTTTCAGTATTCGCGGGTCAGGTTCGCGCCGCGACCGTGAACGAGGCGCCGGCACTGGCCGAGCTGGTCAAGTCGGGTGGCCTGCCCGCAGTGAGTGACCGCCTGCCTGCCAACCCGCTTGTCGTCACCCCGCATGAGAAGATCGGCACCTATGGCGGCGCGATCCGGCGCGGGCTGCGCGGATCGTCCGACCATAACGGCATACTGCGGATGGTTGGCAACCAGGGGCTGGTGCGCTGGAACATGGACTTCACCGAAGTCCTGCCCAACGTCGCCGACAGCTGGGAGATCAGCCCGGACGCGAAGCAGTTCACCTTCAAGCTGCGGCAGGGGATGCGCTGGTCCGACGGCCAGCCATTTACCGCCGAAGACATCGTCTTCGCGATCGAGGACGTGGTGAAGAACCCCGACCTTTACAGCGCCACCCCGGCCCAGCTTCAAGTCGCTGGCAAGGCGGTCGAGGTCGAAAAGGTCGACGACACCACCGTGAAATTCACCTTCGCCGCGCCGAACGCCCTGTTCCTTGAAAACCTGGCGACACCGCTGGGCCAGCACCCGACGCTGTTTCCCAAGCATTACTGCAGCCAGTTCCTGCCCTCGTCCGGCCGCGATCTTGAAGCCGAGGCAAAGGCGGCGGGGCTGGGCGGCTGGGCCGAACTGTTCCGCGCCAAATGCGGTGACATCGAAATTCCCAGTCGCTGGGCCAATCCCGAGAAGCCGACGGTCGATCCCTGGGTCGTCAAGGAACCCTATACCGGCGGCGCGACCCGCGTGGTCATGACCCGCAACCCCTATTTCTGGCAGGTCGATACCGAGGGGAACCAGCTTCCCTATGCGGATGAACTGCATTTCGGCATCTCGCAGGATGTAGAATCGCTGATGCTCAGCGTGATTTCGGGCCAGATCGACATCCAGGACCGCCATATCAGCGTTCTCGCCAACAAGCCGACCCTGTCCGAGAATGCCGAGAAGGGCGACTACCGCCTGCTGAAACTGATTCCTTCCGCCGCGCAGCAGTGCCAGATCTATCTGAACATGGCCCACAAGGACCCCGGCATGCGCGAGATGTTCGCGAACAAGGCGGTCCGTCAGGCGCTGTCGCTGGGCCTGAACCGGCAAGAGATCATCGAGATCGTCTATTTCGGGCAAAGCGAGCCTTATCAGACCGGTCCTCGCCCGGGCCATCCCTGGTATCACGAGACTCTGGCCCGGCAATTCACGGACTATGACCCGGACAAGGCCAACGCGATGCTGGACGAGGCGGGTTATGACAAGCGCGACGGCAACGGCTGGCGGGTGCGGCCGGACGGCGGTGCGACCTTCTTTGCCATCGACGTGATCCCGACGCTTTACCCGGACCTTGTCGACACGCTGGAACTGGTCAAGGCGCATTGGGCCGAGCTTGGCTTCGACGTCAAGGTGAACACGATCGAGCGCGCGCTTTACTACACGCGTGGCGATGACAATGCCCATGACGCGCAGGTCTGGCCGGGGCCCGGCGGCCTTGATCCGATGCTGGATCCTCGCGACTTCTTTGCCTTCCACCCGCAGGGCTCGCGCTACGCGATTCCGTGGGCAATGTGGTACACCTCGAACGGGGCCGACGGTGAAGAGCCGCCGGAAAGCCAGAAGCAGCGTTTCAAGCTGTTCGACGAGGCCCGGGCGACCGCGGACCTGAACAAGCGCGGCGAGATCATGAAGCAGGTCTTTGACCTGACCGCCGAAGCGTTCGAAACGGTCGGCGTCTGTCTCGCCGTCGGCGGTTTCGGGATCATTCGCAACAACCTGCGCAACGTTCCCGAAACCCAGCCCGACAGCTGGTCCTGGCCGAACCCCGGCCCGGCCCTGCCGCAGCAGTTCTATTTCACGAGCTGATATTCCACATTCGGCCGGCCTTGCGGGGCCGGCCGCTTTCGTCTTGCCCGGAGCCGTCGGATGCTGCGTTTCATCGCCAAGCGCTTCCTTTGGATGATCCCCTCGCTGTTTGCCGTCAGCTTTCTGGCCTTCGTGCTGATCCAGCTGCCGCCAGGGGACTATGTCACCACCTATGTCGCCACGCTGGCCTCGTCGAACGAGATCGTGGACCAGAACGCCGCCGCGCAATTGCGCGAGCGCTTCGGCCTGGACCAGCCGATGATCGTCCAATACCTGAAATGGGTCTGGGGCATCGTCACGCGCGGCGATTTCGGCCTGTCCTTCGAATGGCAGCAACCCGTTTCAGGCCTGATCTGGGAACGGATGGCCCTGACGCTGGTGCTGGCGGTGGCAAGCCTGATCGTGACATGGGCCATCGCCCTGCCGATCGGCGTCTATTCGGCGGTTCGCAAATATTCGATCGGCGACTATGCCTTTACCGTCTTCAGCTTCCTTGGCCTGTCGATCCCGTCCTTCCTGCTGGCGCTGGTGCTGATGTATATCGCCGCCGTTCATTTCGGGCAGGCGGTCGGCGGTTTGTTCTCGCCCGAGTTCGAGAACGCGGCCTGGAGCTTCGGCAAGATGGTCGACCTGCTTCACCATCTGTGGTTGCCGGTGGTGATCCTGGCCGTGTCCTCGACCGCGAGCCTGATCCGCGTCATGCGCGCGAACATGCTGGACGAGTTGCCCAAGCCCTACGTCACCACAGCCCGGGCCAAGGGATTGTCCGAGCGGCGATTGCTGATGAAATATCCGATGCGCATCGCGCTGAACCCTTTCATCTCGACCATCGCATGGCTGCTGCCGAACCTGATCTCGGGCTCGGTCGTGGTTGCCATCGTGCTGAACCTGCCCACCGCCGCGCCGATGCTCCTGCAATCGCTGATGGCGCAGGACATGTATCTTGCCGGTGCCTTCGTGCTGCTGATCTGCGCGCTGACGCTGATCGGCTCGTTGGTCAGCGACATCCTGTTGGCGTTGGTCGATCCCCGCATCCGGCTAGAATGAGTGCAAGCGATGACTGATGCCACTTTGCAGACCGAAGTTCCGGCCGAACGCGTCGCCGTCGCCTCGCAATGGCAGCTGATCTGGTGGGCCTTCCGCCGCCACAAGCTGGCCATGATCGCGCTGGTCGTGACCATCATGCTGTACACCGTCGCCCTGGTGCCGGGCTTTTTCGCGATCAACGATCCGATCAAGCAGAACGCGCGCTCGACCTTTCACCCGCCGCAGGCGGTGCATCTGATCGACCGGACGGACGGGTTCAGCCTGGGCCTGTATTTCCGCCCCCTGAAGATGACCCGCGATCCCGAGACGCTGGCCGCGATCTTCAAGGAGGATCCGACGAAGAAGGTGCCGATCCAGCTGTTCGGGCGCGGCTATGAATATTCCGTGCTGGGACTGTTCAGGACCAATATCCATTTGTTCGCGTCTTCGGACCCGAAACAGCCGCTTTACCTGTTCGGTGCGGATCGGCTGGGGCGAGACGTCTATTCCCGCGTGGTGCAGGGCGCACAGGTATCGCTGTCCATCGGGCTTGTCGGCGTGTTCCTGTCGCTGGCGCTGGGGATCATCCTGGGCGGAATTTCGGGTTATTACGGCGGGCGGGTCGACTTCGTGATCCAGCGGGTGATCGAATTCGTTCTGGCCCTGCCGACGATCCCGATCTGGCTGGCGCTCGCGGCGGCGCTGCCGCAGAACTGGCCCGCGACGCTGCAATACATGATGATCACCATCATCCTGTCCCTCACGGCCTGGGCGCAACTGGCGCGGGTGGTGCGCGGACGTTTCCTGTCGCTTCGATCCGAGGAATTCGTGGCCGCTGCCCGGCTTGACGGCGTCCCCGAGCGGCGGATCATCTTCCGCCACATGCTGCCCAGTTTCGCCAGCCACATCATCGCCTCGGTCACGCTGGCCGTTCCCGCAATGATCCTGGCCGAAACCTCGCTGTCCTTCCTGGGGCTGGGCCTGCAGCCGCCGACAATTTCCTGGGGCGTGCTTCTGCGCGAGGCGCAGAACATCCGCTCGATCGCGACGGCACCCTGGCTGTTCCTGCCCGGCGCGGCCGTGGTGGTCGCCGTGATGGCGCTGAACCTTCTTGGCGACGGCCTGCGCGATGCGGCCGATCCCTATAACAAATGAGTGCGCCCATGTCCGATGCCCCGTCGCCCGCCGGGCGCCCCCTGCTGGAGGTCCGCGACCTCGTCACCGAATTCCCCCTGCGGACGGGGGTATTCACGGCCGTGAACGGCGTGTCGTTTTCCATCGAGCCGGGCAAGACCCTGTGTGTCGTGGGCGAAAGCGGATCGGGAAAGTCGGTCACGGCGCGTTCGATCCTGCAGATCGTGGATGTGCCGGGCCGCATCGCTTCGGGTCAGATCCTGTTGAACCGGCCGGATGGCAGCTCTGTCGATCTTGCCCGGCTGGATCCGCGCGGCAAGGCGATCCGCGCGGTCCGTGGGGCCGAGATCGCGATGATCTTTCAGGAGCCGATGTCTTCGCTGTCGCCGGTCCATACCGTCGGTGACCAGATCATCGAGGCGCTTCGCCTGCATCTGAAGATGGGCAAGGCCGCCGCGCGCGCGGAAGCCATCAACCTGCTGCGGCAAGTCGAGATCCCGAATCCCGAAAAGGCGGTCGACCGCTATGCCTTTGAGTATTCGGGCGGGATGCGGCAGCGGGCCATGATCGCCATGGCGCTGGCCTGCAAGCCGCAATTGCTGATCGCGGACGAGCCGACCACCGCGCTGGACGTGACGACCCAGGCCGAGATCCTCGACCTGATCGCAAAACTGCAAAAGACGCATGGCATGGCGGTGCTGTTCATCACCCATGACATGGGCGTGGTCGCGCAGATCGCCGATGACGTGCTGGTCATGCACCATGGCGTCGTCAAGGAATATGGCCCCGTCGAGCAGATCTTCCATGCGCCCAAGGATGACTACACCAGGATGCTGATCGGCTCGGTCCTGAAGCTGGAGCGCAAGGCCGAGGCCCGCGTCAACCGCCCGCCGCTGGACATGAGCGCCGCGCCGATCCTGGACATCCAGGGCCTGACGATGAAGTTTGGCGAGCTGACGGCGCTGGACAAGGTGTCGATCACGCTGCAACCGGGCGAGACACTGGGCATCGTGGGGGAAAGCGGGTCGGGCAAGACGACGATGGGCCGCGCGGTGATGCGGCTTTACGACCCGACCGGCGGGCGTATTTTGTATCGTCGCGCGGATGGGAAGCAGGTCGACCTGACCGCGCTGCACGGGGCCGAGCTGAAGGCCGTACGGCGCGAATTGCGCATGGTCTTTCAGGACCCGTTCGGCTCACTCAACCCCCGGATGACGGTGGCCCAGATCATCGGCGAGCCGCTTCTGGTCAACGGTCTGGCCCGCGGGCGGGCGCTGGACGAACGGGTCTGCCACCTGATGGAGCAGGTCGGGCTGAACCCCTCGACCCGCGAACGCTATCCCCACGCCTTTTCGGGGGGGCAGCGGCAAAGGATCGGCATCGCGCGCGCCATCACGCTGAACCCGCGCGTGATCGTCGCGGACGAGGCGACATCGGCGCTGGATGTCTCGGTCCGCAGCCAGGTTCTGGACCTGCTGATGCGGCTGCAGGACGAACTGGGGCTGGCCTATATCTTCATCAGCCACGATATCGGCGTGATCCGCTACATGTGCGACCGGGTGGGCGTGATGTATCGCGGCAAGCTGGTCGAGGTGGGGGCGGCCGAAAAGGTCTGCAATGATCCCGACCACCCCTATACCCAGGCGCTGCTGTCCGCGATCCCGCGACCGGACCCGCGCGACCGCGACCGTTCCCGCCGCTTCCGCTATCGCGCCGAGGATGCGCCTGCGCCGACAAGGGCTTTCGGATGAAGATCACCGCACTCAAGACCTTCCTGATGCATGCCGAATGGCCCGGCGCCCCGCTGGAGCCGGCGCCCGGTGCATCGGGCACGCGCAACTGGCTGTTCCTGAAGATTGAGACGGATGCGGGGATCACGGGGATTGGCGAATGCTCGGGCTGGCCGCGCGTCGTCGAAACCGCCCTGCGCGACCTGACCCCGCTGCTGGTCGGAGAGGATCCGCGCAATACCGAACTGATCGCTCAGAAGCTGACCATCGCGATGATGGGGCATGGCATGATCGGCACGGTCGGTGGCGGTGCGCTGACAGGCATCGACATGGCGCTATGGGACATCAAGGGCAAGGCGCTTGGTGTCCCGGTCTGGATGTTGCTGGGTGGAAAGCTGCGTGACCGCATCCCGATCTATTCCCATGCCAATACTCCGGCTCAGGCGCTGGCCCTGAAGGCGCGTGGCATCAAGGCGATCAAATGCGGTGGCGTGGGCGATCCGGTGCGCAAGTTCGCCGACCTGCGCGAAGCGGTCGGGGACGATGTGGACATTGCCATTGACCTGCATGGCCCGCCGTGGCTGACCCCGGCCGATGCGGCGCGGGTGGCGCGCGCGCTGGAACCTTACGACCCGCTATGGATCGAGGATCCGGTCGCGCCCGAAAATCTTGACGGTTATCGCCGTATCCGCGACGCCGCGCATGTTCCCCTGGCGGCGGGCGAGCGGATGGCAACGATCTTCGGCGAGCGCCAGTTGATCGAAGAGGATCTGGTCGACGTGATCCAGCCCGATACCGGGCGCGCGGGCGGCTTTACCCAGATGAAGAAGATCGCCGGCATGGCCGAGGCGCATTACATCCAGGTCGCGCCGCATTCGGGTTCGCTGGGCCCGGTCGCGGAATATGCCGCGCTGCACCTGCTGGCCTCGATTCCGAACGGGTTGATCCTTGAACGTTTCGACGATGACTGGGCGGGGCGGGTCAGGACGATCCTGCCACATCCGGTCGCGCGGGACGGGTTTCTGGACGTGCCCGATGCCCCGGGGCTTGGCTGCGACATTGACGAGGATTTCGTGCTGAGCCGCCCGACCCGCGGGAATGTCTCGGCGCCGTCCGAGAAGTCCGGCAGCGAGTATCTGCCGGGAACGGCGCGCGAGCATCTGCATGTGCAAAGCCGGCTTGGCCGCCGTCGCTATTTCAACGCCTGACCCGAGAGGTCGGATCCTCGTTTGCCTGCGGGCGCGGCCGACGCTGCGCCCCGGCCTGGTCGAAATGCCGAAAGAGAAGAAGCCATGAAGATTGTCGATGTCCGAGCTGAAGCCTGCCGCCTGCCGCCCTCGGTCCCGTGGGAGGATGCAACGAACCGGGTCGATGGCCTGGAGTTCGTCTTCGTCGAGGTCGAGACCGATACCGGCATCATCGGCACCGGCTTTACCTATACGGTCGATATCGGTGGCAGCGCCATTCTTGCGCTGGTGCAGGATTACCTGGCCCCGCTGGTCATCGGGATGGACCCCCAGGATTACGAACGGATCTGGGCCAAGATGCAGCGTCAGTCGCGGCGGCTGGGGCTTGGCATCAACGCGATGGGGATCGCCGCCATCGACATCGCAGTCTGGGACATCCTTGGCAAGCTGCATGATCGTCCGCTTTACCAATTGATCGGTGGCGCGCGGGACAGCATCCCAGCCTATATCAGCGAGATCGTGATGAAGGAAAGCGACACGCTGGCGGACGTCCTTGGTCGCGTCGACGGCTACCTGTCGCGTGGCTATCGCGCGGTCAAGATCAAGATCGGCCGCGCCGATATCGAGGAGGATATCGAGCGCATCACCCGGATCCAACAAATTCTGGGCCGGCATGGCAAGCTGTTCGTGGACCTGAACCAGAAATGGACGGCCCACGACGCGCGCGTCCATGCGGGCCGTCTGGACGGGTTGGGCCTTGGCTGGATCGAAGAACCCTTGCCCTTCACCGACCTTGATGCCCATGTCGCCTTGCGCCGCGCGATCCGCACGCCGATCGCACTGGGGGAAAGCCTGCATTCGCGGTCGCAGGTTCTGGCTTATCTGCAGGCGGGCGCGGTCGATTACGTGCAGGCGGACGTGGCCTTTATCGGCGGGATCACCGAATGGCTCAAGATCGCGCATCTGGCCGAGATCTTCGGCAAGCCCGTCGCGCCCCACTACATGATGGAGTTGTCATTGCAGCTTCTCTGCGGGGTTCCGAACGCCTTCATGCTGGAAAACGTGGTTGGTGGCAGCTTCACCGAACTGGGTTTGCTGGAAGAGCCGATCGAGCCGCAGGATGCGGTGGGCATTCCGCCCGCGCGGCCCGGTCATGGAATTCGCTTCGACAAGGCGGCGCTGGCTGCGGTGCGGCTTGATCCCGACCGCCTGCGCAGAAGCTTCACCGGCGGCAGCAAATAGCATTTTCAGCCGGGACTGCGGACCGCACCCGGCGCAATTCGACGAGGATCGTGATGTATCTTGGCACGCAGCTTCCAGCGCGGAACGACGATGACTACCGGGTGATGAAGCAGCTTGGCGTGGATCATGTCTGCGCCGACCCCGATGGCGACTGGCGGGGCTGGGACGTGGCGCATCTGTCGCGCTTCCGCGAGCGGATCGAGGGGTTCGGGCTGACGCTGGACATGCTGCAATTGCCGCTGGGCTCGGTGCCGGTGGATCGCGCGAAATGCCCCGACATCATGCTGGCCGGGCCCGAGCGCGACCGCCAGATCGACGGCATCTGCAAGCTGATCGAGGATTGCGCCGCCGTCGGCATCCCCTCGGTCAAGTACAATTTCAACTATATCGGCATTCCGCGCAGCCCGATGGAGGCCGGCCGCGGCGGCGCCCGGGCCGAAGCCTTCCGCTGGGATCTGATGGATCAGGACGAACCCGGCCCCGCCGGCCAGATCGCAGAGGACGAGATCTGGAGCCGCATCGACTATTTCCTGGCCCGCATCGTCCCGGTCGCCGAGGCCGCCAATATCCGGCTGGCCTGCCACCCCCACGACCCGGCCACGCCGCCGGGCTACAAGGGCGTGACCCGTGTTCTGGGCACGGTCGAGGGCATGAAGCGCTTCGTCTCGATGCATGAAAGCCCGGTCCACGGCCTGAACTTCTGCATCGGCACGCTGGGCGAGATGATTGACGACGTCTCGGAAGTGCCCGCCATCACCCGCTGGTTCGGCGAGCGTGGCAAGATCATGAACATCCATTTCCGCAATATCGCCGGTGGCCTTTATTCCTTCCGCGAGACCCTGCCGGACGAAGGTGACATCGACATGCCCGCGGTCATGGATGCGCTGCGCGACACCGGATACCGCTATATGGTCATGCCCGACCACGCGCCGACGCTGTCGGGTGAAAACGAACGCGGCGTCGCATTCGCATTCTGCTACGGCTATATCGCGGCGCTGCTACAGGAAAGAAGATAGGGGCGCGGGGCCGGAACGCATCGCGTTCCGGCCCCCAATCCTTCAGGCAAAGGCGTAGGAACCGTCGGGACGCTTCGGGACCTTGCGCTGCCAGTGGACATAGCCGTCTTCCAGCATCGCCTTTTCGTCCATTTCGACCCCCCAGCCGGGACGGTCGGGACGCAGTTCCAGATAGCCGTCCTTCGGCAGGTAGGGGTCGACGACATAGCGCGCTTCCATTTCGCGCTGGTCGACCTCGGTTCCGCCATAGACATAACCCTGTCCGACCGGCAGGCGGTATTCGAGGATCTTGAAGTTCTGCTGCGCGGCCGAGAAGTGGACGTTGACGGCGGTGGCCAGCGGGCCCATCGGGTTATGCGGCGCGACGCTGACGAAATGCGCCTCGGCCAGCGTGGCGATGCGGCGCATTTCCGAAATCCCGCCGACCACGCAAATGTCGGGCTGGATGATGTCGGCGCCACGGACCTGCAGCAGGCGCAGGAACTCGTTGCGGTGATAAAGCGACTCGCCGGTGGCCAGCGTGCAGTTCAGGCCCTGCTTCAGGTCGGCATACATCTCGATATTCTCGGGCCGCAGCGGCTCTTCGAAGAATAGCGGGTCATAGGGGGCTAGGGCATTGCCAAGCTGCCGGGCCGCCGCAGGTTCGAAGATCTTCGCATGGGCATCGAAGGCGATTTCATAGCTGTTATCGACCGTCTCGCGCAGCTGGCGGAAATATTCGGCCGAGCTGCGCACGACCTCGCCCCAGCGATGGCTGTTCGGTTCAAGCCGCCAGGGGCTGAGCTTGAAGGCGCGGAAGCCCCACTGCTCGTTCAGGCGGTCCAGTTCGTCGCGCGCGGCCGGAACGTCAGGGGCGGTATAGACCCCGGCATAGACCTTGACCCGGTCACGGACCGCGCCCCCCAGCATCTTGTAAACCGGAACGCCCGCCGCCTTTGCGGCCAGATCCCACAGGCAATGATCCAAGCCCGAGATCGCCGCCAGTCCCAGCGCCCCCGGGGGGAAGCGGCATTGCTGGATCATCAGGTTGTAGAGATGTTCCACCCGCGTCGGATCCTGCCCGGCGATGAAACCGTAAAGATAGTCAAGCAGCGGCGGCAGCGCCAGATCGGGGCCGTGGTTGTAGCATTCGCCCCAGCCCGTCAGCCCGTCATCGGTGTCCAGCGCAACGATGACGCGGGGACGGTCCTTGTCACGGGTCATGAACACCCGCATGCGGTCGATCTTCATCTTGTTCCTTTCAGATATGGGTGTCGCACGCCTACTCGGCCGCAAGGGTGCCGGTGGGCCGATAGCCAAGGCTGCCATCGCGCAGCTGGCGGGTATAAGGATGCTGAAGCTCGCCCCGGATCATCGCGTCGCGGCTGGCGACCTCGACGAAGCGGCCCTTCTGCATCACGGCGATGCGGTCGCAAAGATGGGTCACGACCGCCATGTCGTGGCTGACCAGCAGATAGGTCAGGCCGCGTTCCGTGCGCAGGTCCTTGAGCAGGTTCAGGATCTCGGCCTGAATCGAGACGTCAAGCGCCGAAGTCGGCTCGTCCAAAAGCAGGATCTGGGGATCCAGGATCAGCGCGCGGGCAATCGCGACGCGCTGGCGCTGGCCCCCCGAAAGCTGGTGCGGATAGCGGAAGCGGAAGCGCCGCGGCAGACCGACCTGATCCAGCACCGTGTCGATGCGGGCATCGCGGTCGGGAATGCCGTGAATGTCCAGGGGTTCGGACAGCACGGTCCCGATCGTGTGGCGCGGGTGAAGCGAGCCGAACGGGTCCTGAAAAACGATCTGCTGGCGGCGCAACTGGTCCAGCTTGCGACGTTCCGGGCTGACCTCTTCTCCGGCGATGCGGATTGAGCCTTGCCATTGCTTCACCCGACCCGCGATGGCGCCCAGGATCGTCGACTTGCCGCAGCCGGATTCCCCGACCAGTCCGAAGCATTCGCCCTGCGCGATGGCAAGGTCCACGCCCCGAACGACGCGGTTGATCTTGCGTCCCTGGCCGAAACTGACGTTGAGGCCGCTGACCTCGATCATCTGGCGGTTCATGGCTTACCCCTCTGCCCAGGCAGGATCGCGGCGCAGGACGCTGAGACGGTCCTTGGGTTCGGTCAGGTTGGGCAGGGCCTCAAGCAGGCCCCGCGTATAGGGATGGCGGGCCTGATCCAGATCGCAGGCGCGCAATTCCTCGACCACGCGGCCCGCATACATGATCAGCACGCGGTCGCAGAAGCTGCGCACCAGGTTCAGGTCGTGCGAAATGAAGATCAGGCCCATGTCGTTGCCGGTCACAAGCTCATCCAGAATGGACAGGACCTGCTGGCGGACCGAGACATCCAGCGCCGAGGTCGGTTCATCAGCGATGATCAGCGCGGGCTTTGCGATCAGCATCATCGAGATCATGATGCGTTGTCCCATCCCGCCCGAGATTTCGTGCGGATAAAGTCCCATCACGCGTTTGGGGTCGCGGATATGGACCTTTTCCATCATCTCCATTGCGCGCTGACGCGCCTCGCGACGGTTCAGGCGTTCGTGCAGGATCGCCGTTTCGGCGATCTGCTCGCCCACGGTCATCACCGGGTTCAGCGAGTATTTCGGATCCTGCAGGATCATCGAGATACGATGACCGCGGATTGCGCGCATCTCGCGTTCCGGCAGGGACAGCAGGTCGCGGCCGGCAAACTCCATCCGATCGGCGGTGATCCGGGTCTTGGGCGGATGCAGCCGCATGATCGCGCGCCCGGTGGTGCTTTTCCCCGAACCGGATTCCCCGATGATGCCGACCTTTTCGCGTCCGACATCGAAGCTGACATTGCGCACCGCGGGTGGCAGCAGATGCAGCGAAGGGAACGAGACCGTCAGGTTGCGGACGGACAGCAAAGGCTGGGTGTCAGGCATGTTTCGGGTCCAGGATATCGCGCAGCCCGTCGCCGAGCAGGTTGAAGGCAAGGCTGACGACCAGAATGGCCAGCCCCGGCACCGCAGTCAGCCACCAGGCGTCCAGCAGGTATTGCCGGCCCTGCGCGGCCATCGCGCCCCATTCCGGCAAGGGGGGCTGGGCGCCAAGGCCCAGGAAGCCCAGACCCGCCGCGGTCAGGATGATCGAGGCCATGTTCAGCGTCAGGCGGATGATGACCGAGGGCGCGCAAAGCGGCACGATATAGCGGAGCAGGATCCGCTGCGTGCTGGCGCCCTGCAATTCCGCCGCGACCACGAAATCCGCCTTGCGGAAGGTCAGCGTCTCGGCCCGTACCAGTCGGGCGACGGGCGGCCAGATCGTCAGGGCGATGGCGATTACCGCATTCTCGATTCCGGCGCCAAGCGCGGCCGAAAAGGCCAATGCCAGGACCAGGCTGGGAAATGCCAGGAAGATGTCGGTCACCCGCATCAGGACAGTATCGACCCAGCCTCCCAGATAGCCCGCCGCCGCACCGATGACGAAGCCGATCGGCCCGACGATCACTGTCACGAGAATGGTGATGTAAAGCGTCGTCCGCGCGCCATAGACCAGCCGCGAAAAGACGTCGCGGCCCAACTCGTCCGTGCCGAACCAATGCTCGGCCGACGGGGGTTGCAGGGCCAGCGCGAAGTCCTGCGCCAGCGGGTCATGGGTCGCGACCCAGGGCGCAAGCAGCGCCGCAACCACCAGCAGCACCACCACCAGCAGCCCGCCAAAGGCGAGGGGGTTGGAGCTGAACCGCAGCCACGCGACATAGGCCTTATGGGCGCGGGCCTGCCGGGGCGAGGTGAAATCCTCGCTCAGCAGCCAGGCGCGCAGTCCCTCGTTCTTGTGGATCATGGTCATGGTCAGCGGGTCCTGGGGTCGACGAGTCGATAGACGACATCGGAAAGCAGGTTGATGACGATCGAGATCAGCCCGATCAGCAGCACCGCGCCCAGCACGGCATTCATGTCGGCATAGAACAGGGCAGCGGTCAGGTATTGGCCAAGACCGGGCCAGCCGAAGACCGTCTCGATCAGCACGGCCCCATCCAGCAGCCCGCAAAACGCCAGCGTCACCACGGTCAGCAGTTGCACCCGGATGTTGCGGAAGGCGTGCTTCCAGACAATGGACGGTTGCGCCAGCCCCTTGGCGCGGGCGGTCAGGATATATTCCTGCCCCAGTTGTTCCAGCATGAAGCTGCGGCTCATCCGGCTGAGATAGGCCATCGCGGCATAGCCAAGCAGCAGTGCGGGGGCCAGGATGTGGTGAATGGCCGACCAGAACACTTCCCATTCCCGCGCCATCGCGGCGTCAAGGATCAGCAGCCCGGTCGGTCCATCGACCAGCCCATCATTGTACAGGTCGATGCGGCCGCCGCCCGGAATCCAGCCAAGCATGGCATAGAAGATCAGGATCACCATCGTCCCCAGCCAGAAGATCGGGGTCGAGTGACCCAGCAGCCCGACGATGCGTGCGACGTGGTCAATCCAGGTTCCGCGCCGCACTGCCGAGACGATGCCCAGAGGCACGCCAAGGACCGTGCCGATGCAGATGGCCAGGAAAGCCAGCTCGACAGTGGCGGGAAAGACCCGCGCCAAATCATCGACGACAAGATTCTTGGTCACGTTGGACTGCCCGAAATCCAGGTGCAGCACGCTCCAGACATAGTCGAAGAACTGGACGTAAAGCGGGTGGTTCAGTCCCAACTCCTGATAGACGCGGTCATAGGCGGCCTGGTCGAACGTGTCGCCCAGGATCGCAAGGACCGGATCGGCCGGAACCATCCGGCCAATCACAAAGGTCAGGACCAGAAGACCGAACAGGGTGGTCACGATCACGGCAAGCGAGGTCAGGACCTTGCGGCCCGCATCAAGCAGGCCTTGGAATCTGCTCTCGTCCCCGGTCTCTTCCTCGATCTCGGACAGGTCGATATCACTCACTTCGATCTCCCGGTCTGCCGGTTCAGGCCTTGGTCACGGTGTCCCAGCGCGTCACCCATGTCGGGTGGCCGGTATAGCCGCTGACGCGCTTGCCGACGGCCTTGACGTCGATCCGCTCGAACGACGTCACCAGCGCGGGCGAGCAATGCAGGTATTCCTTGTTCAATCCGCTGTAGATCTCGGCCCGCCGGGTGGCGTCGGTTTCGCGCGCGGCGGCCAGAACCTGGTCCTGCATGTCCTTGGGCACGTCCCAGGCCGAGCGCCAGGCCAGAAGCCCGCTGAGTGGGGCGTCATCGCTGTTGTCCGAATTCGACGCATAGGATTGCAGGATCGAATGCGGGTCGGGCAGACGCTCGCCGCTGCGGGCGAAATAGATATCCGTCGTCCGCTCGCGGAACTTGCCAAGATAGTCGCCGACCTGCAGGTCGAGCTTGATCCCCGCTTTCGCGGCATTCGCCTGCAGCGATTGCGCGAATTCGAAATAGGGCGTGCCCGAAGGCAGATAGCAGGTCTTGGCAAAGCCGTCCGCCAGCCCAGCCTCGGCCAGCAGGGCCTTGGCCTTCTCGACATCAAGCTTATAGGGTGCCTCGTCGACGACCCCCGGAAGACCGGTGGGAATGATGGTCTGACGCATCACGCCGTAATAGCGCATGATGGATTTCGACAGTCCGTCATAATCGATCAGATAGCGGAAGGCCTCGCGCACCTGGGGACGGGACAGGATGTCGTCTTTCTGGTTCAACGCGATGTAATAGAAGCCGAAGCCCGGCACCTTCTGGATCGCCACGTTGCCCGCGCTTTCGAATTTTGCCAGATCGGTCGAGGACAGGCGCGTCGCCACGTCCACGTCGCCCGCTTCAAGCTGAAGTCGCTGAACCGAAGATTCCGGCATGTGCCGCATGATGACCCGACGCATGGCCGGGGTGCCGTTCCAGTAGTCCTTGAATGCATCCGCCATCAGCAGGTCGTTCGGGCGGAAGCTGCGCAACGAGAAGGGGCCGGAGCCCGCATCCGCGGCCTGCATGAAGTTGCGGCCCATGTCGCCGTTCTGTTCCTTGCTGAGCGCAAGTTCGCGGTCGACGATCGAACAGCCGGAACTGGCAAGCGATGCAAGGATCAGGCTGTGGTTCCAGACCTCGGGTGTCTCGATCACCAGCGTCTGCGGATCGGTGGCGCGGATCAGCGTCTCGACATTGGTTTCATCAAAGCCCCATTGCCGCAGGTCGATTGCGGGCGACAGGCCCAGCTTGACCAATCGGTGCAGCGACCATTCCGCATCCTTGGCGGTCAACGGGTTCCCCGAGTGGAACTGCACGCCGTCGCGGATCTTGAAGGTGAAGGTCTTTCCGTCGGCCGAAACCTCCCACGAGGTGGCAATCTGGGGCTTCGGCTCGGCCAGGTTGTCGGGCTCGAAATAGACGAGGCGGTCATAGAGGTTGGCGAGAATTTCGCAGGATTCGATCTGGTTCGCTTCATGCGGGTCGACGCCGCGCATGGTCGTCATGTTGGTCGCGATGACGAACTGATCTTCCGGGGTGGCTGCCAGTGCGAACTTGACAGGCGCAGCCGAGGCCACCGCCGCAATCGCGGCGCTCGCCAGAAACTGACGTCTTAGCATTTGTTTTTCCTCCCTCATCCGTTCTGCCGAGTGCTTTTGAGTCGACAGCCCATGAGATGTGATATATCACATTTCATATCGAGCATCTTTCGTCAACAGGAGAAATTCCATGGGGCCCCCGGCAGCCACCCTTGCGCCACTGGATTCCCATGCCTTGGCAGGCCTGCGCGAACATGTGCACCGCGCCCTGCGGCACGCGATCCTTTCAGGAGGATTCGAGCCCGGCGCGCGGTTGAACGAACGCGCCATCGCCGAGCAACTGGGCGTCAGCACCACCCCGGTCAAAGAGGCGTTGCGCCTGCTTGAGGCCGATGGACTGGTCAAGACCAAGCCGCGCAGCGGGGTCATCGTCAATTTTGACTATGCCTGGGCAGAAGAGATGATCCTGGCCCGGGCAGCCATTGAATCCACCATCGCCCGCCTTGCCGCGCAGCGCATCTCGCAGGATGAGCAGCCGGTGCTGGAGCAGATCCTGTCCGACATGCGCAGCGCCACCGCAAGCGAGGGCGCCGAAGAGTTGGTCCGCCTGAACGAGCTGTTCCACGGGCATATCCGGTCGATCGCACGGGCCAACTACCTGCGACAGTTGAACGACCGGCAGGATGTCTACGATTCCGACGCAAGGCGCGTCATCCACTCGAACCCCGCCGAACGGGAACGCGCGCTGGCCGAGCATTCCGAGATCGGCCGGGCGATCATCGCGCGCGATGCCGAAGCCGCCGAGGCGGCGATGAAGGCCCATGTGCTGCGCGCGGGCGAAAGTTACCTCGATCTCGTATTCAGGAAGAAGAAGGACTGACATTGTGACGAAGGACATGCACTCGATCCGCCGCGCCCTGACCGGGATCTCTGGCGTGCCCGTGACGCCTTATGGGGCGGATGGCGAGATCAACGAGGCTCTGCTGGCGAAGCTGATCTCGCGACTGGCGGATGCGGGGATCCACAACCTGATGGCAGCGGGGAATACCGGCGAGTTCTTCTCGCTGTCGCTGGACGAGATCCGGCGCGTCCATGCCGTTACGGCCGAGGCGGCGGCGGGCAAAACCCTGATCAGTGCGGCAGTCGGCCGTTCGCTGGTCGAGGCCAAGGCGCTGGCCCGCGATGCCATCGCCGCTGGCTGCGGCGCGATCATGAGCCATCATCCGATGGATCCCTTCGCCGGTCCCGCCGCGCAGGCAGATTACTTCCTGTCCCTGGCTGACGCCTCGACCGTGCCGGTAATCGCCTATGTCCGGACGGACACCTTTTCGGTCGCGGACTTCCGGCGGCTGGGCGAGCACGAGAATATCGCGGGCGTCAAGTTCGCATCCACCACCCTTATGCTGCTGGCGGATGTGATCCGCTCGACCCGTGACCTGCCCACAATCTGGGTCTGCGGTCTGGCCGAAGCCTGGGCACCGGCCTTCTATGCCATCGGTGCACAGGGCTTCACATCGGGCTTCGTGAACGTCTTCCCCGAGGCCTCGCTTGCGGTCCACGCGGCGTTGGGTCGCAATGACTTCGCGGCTGCGCGCGCCCTGATCGATCGCTTCGCCGGGTTCGAGGAATTGCGCACTCATTACCGCAACGGCTCGAACGTCACCGTGGTCAAGGAGGCGCTTTCGATCCTGGGCCATGACGTTGGATCCGTGCGGCTGCCCGGCGTCCCGCACCTGTCCCCGGCCGAGCGTGCCGAGCTTGAGGCGATCATCCAGGCGCAGCTTGTTCCGGCCTGACGGCGGTCTCTCGCGCTCGACTAGCGGCGAAAGCCGTTGAAAACGCGCCCGAACGAAAATGGAAAGGCTGGTTTCCAATTCGGAAACCAGCCTTTATCCATATTGAAGGCAGGATGCAAAAAACTCCAAAAGACAACACGGGATTCTGCGCTGTCCTTGTTAATGAAAAATTAAGAACAACTTTGCGATGGCTTGTTTTGGGTGCGCTACCTTTCGGCGAAGAAGGAGCCATTTTTCAACGCAGGATTTTGTATCACGATCGCCAGAATCACCAGTTAATTAATTTCACATATTTATGGTGAGAACCGCGTGGGTGATGACAATCCTTTCAAGGACAAAAAGGGGCTGAATGACGGGGTGGCATTATTCGCCACCGAGGACTGGATCAACCTGATGGTCTTTTTCAGAGTTGCCGCATATGACAGTCCCAGCACCGAAAGCACGATGCGCCTGCGGCTTGGAATGCAGTCGCAAGATACGGTAACTGCCGAGATCGCAAAGGCAATCAAGGATTTCAGTGCGCTTGAGGGGATTGGCAAGGATTTCCTGACCACGACGGTCGACAAGATCCTTGGCCTTGCGGACAACATCAAGCATTACGAATTGAAAGCGGTCACCATCTATGACCGCCTGGCGCAGCTGATCGATTATTACGATCTGGGATTCGATACCCCGGCCGATACCCAGAAGAAGTTGGATGAGCTGATCAAGCTGTGGAAGGCCGGCGCCGACGACGACATGTCACAAAAGATCAAGGTCCGGATCAAGGAACTTCTGGTCGGTCTGGCTGGCGAAGCCGATGGCTATGCGAAGAACGCAGAAGAGCTTTACAATGCGATCGGTGATACCGGCGGTGGCAACAACAGTTATTACAAGCGCCTGAACGACTGCTCGACAGAGTTCGATGGCGATGCGAAGGCCTTCGAAAAGAAATATGGCGAGGAAAGCTCTGACGTCACCACATTCAAGGCCAAGATCGAGACGCTGAATAGTGAACTGAAGACCCTGCGCAAGAAGGAAAGCGACGAGGTGATCGTGCTGTCCTCGTCCCCGGCCTATCTTCTTATCCCGCTTTTTGGGCCATTCATCCTTGCAGGAGTCAATGTCGGGGTGGGAATCGATCTTGCCCATGTCCGCGCCGAGATCGAATCCAAGGTCAAGGAAGGCGAATTGCTGCAGGGCAGGTTGGATGTCGCATCCCGATTCATGACCTATTACACCAACGGCAGGACGCTGGTTGAGGCCACCGCCAAGTCCATCCGCGAGATCCTGCCCAAGATTGATACGCTGGGCCGCGCGTGGCGGGCAATCGGCGCAGACCTGAACAAGATTGCCGGTTCGCTGAACGTGGATGGCGTCAGCCAGCTTGAAGGTAGCGATTGGAACAATCTTGTCGCGACGCTGGCCACGGCAAACCGCAGCTGGAAAGAGATCGGGGCAAGGGCGGACCGTTTTCGGTCCTTCGCGCAACCCGAGGTCGCGACAAGCGTCGAAGATCTCTTGAGTAAAGTCAAAACCAAGGCCGCGTAACGCTGACAATTGGCTTGCGGGCCGGTCGGTCCTGAACCGACCGGTTCATTCTGGCCAGGAAAGGATGCAGGATGTCGGTTGCCGAGCTTTAGCAATTGGTGAATGGCGCTGTCGAACGGGGACAGATCCCGGCGCAGCCCTTGGTGGACATCTCGGCGGGCCCCGGCCGGGTCGAGGTTCTTGCCGCTCTGGTCGTCGATCTGCCCCAGGCGATCGCCAAGGCGCAAGAGGCCAAGGCGCGGTCGCTGGACATCTATGCCGACACATTGCAAGTGCCGGGAAAATCGGTGACGCGCATCCAGGCCCCACTGCTGCATGTCACCATCATCGCGCGCCGCATCGTGGTCGATGATACAGGGCAGATCTATCTTGATCATTCGGGGGACAATCCGCTGGCGGCATTGCGTGTGCTGACCGCGGAACTGGCGTGTCCTCTGGCCATCGCCTCTGCCCGCGCGGGGAAACATCCCAACTACGACCTGCAAAAGCTTTCCGAAAAGCAGGATGTGCCGAAATTCACCAATTTTGTCTGGCGCGATACCGGACCGGCGATCGGGGAAACCAACGTGCCTCCGGGGCTTCTGGCTCGGGGAGAGGCGTTGCACAGCACGCTTGCGGCGACGTTCCACCTGGTGGCGGGGCTGCTTGCCACCGGGGACGAGGATCCCGAGGTGCTGACGCTGTGCCATTCGATGCTGCGCTGGATCGCCTCGTGGTCCGGGTTGCAATCAGACCTGGCGCAGATTGCCCGGCTCGCGGATACGCTGCGCGCCATCATGCCCAGTTACACTGCAGGAAAGCTGGTGCGTCCAATCCCGCCGCTGACCGCGGCCACTTATCTTTCGCTGGCGCGGGCGCGCAAGGATCTGGCCAAGGCGATTGAGCTGGATGCCCATTTTCTGGACCAGTCCAACGATACGGGCCAGATCGCGAAGCTGTTCGTCAAGGCGAACCTTGGCCGTGACGATGCCGAAAGCAAGCTGATCGTCAACAGCATGGAGGCGCTGCAAGCCGAGATAGACAGCATCCAGGAGGCGCTGGAGCGTGCGGCGCGCGCGCTGAAGGAGCGCCAGCTTGAGCAGGAACTTGACGAGATCTACCTGGAGCGGGCACAGGCCCATGACCAGATCGACAAGATCGTCGATGCCTCGTTCCAGCTTGCGATCGGACTGGTCACGCTGGGCGTCAGCATCGCCGCCATCTGCATGGGTGTCCCTGCCGATCCGACGGCCTCGGCCAAGAAGGATATCCAGGGCGTCCAGGGGCTGTTTGACGCAATGAAGAATACCCGGCAGGTCCTGCCGGGGGGCACGTCCGCCCCTAACGAACTGAAGAACATCCTGCGGCTTTATGCCTTGCCGTTCACATTCGCCTTCAACAACATCAAGGATCACAAGGACAGCATCAAGGCGTTGGCGGAATCCGCGGTGCAGATCAAGAAGGCGGCCAGCGCCATCCTGAAAAGCGGCAAGCCCGGGGATGAGCAGGCCGATTTCGCAAGTGAGCTGGGCGAGGCCACGCGCCGGCTGGCAAGCTCTCCCTCGCCGTTGGAGGCGCGGGCGGCGTGGGATTCGCTTGAGGCAACGGCCGTGAACGCGCTTGACGTTGTCATCAACGATCCCGACACGGCGGGGTCAATCAAAAAGGCGGCCGTCGATTACAAGACCGCGATCCAGAAGGTTGCGATCTATGGCCGCCTGATGGCCGAGCAGCAGGCCCGCAAGGATGCTGCGCTGCGGGCCCTGGGGGCCATGACGTTGCAGAAGCTGGCACAGGCCGAAAAGACGGCCGCCTATGCCCGCCTTGCCACCGAACTGACCGATCGCGAAGCGCTGGCCGCGCGGATCCGGTCCGAAATCGACGTTCGTCAGGACGAAGCCGCGCGCAGCTTCTTCTGTGCCTGCTACGGGCTTCGGGGGGCGCAGTATTACGAAACCTATACCCCGCCCGCGACATTGCCCGCCTTGCCACATCGTGCCGCCGATCTTGAGGCGATCTATTCAGATTTCACCGGCGATGTTGAGGCGACCTCAGGTCTGCGCGGAAAGGCCATGGATTTCACCCGCGACATCATCATCAACGATCCCGAAGTCCTGAAGGATTTCGCGAATGGCAGGCTGGTTTCGATCAGGGTGCAACCCGATCACCCTGACCTGAGCAAGCTGAAGAGACTTCGCCTGACAGGGTTGGAAGTCTGGGCCGAAACCCGCCCCGAGCTGAGCGACATGGTCGGGATCGACATCATCTCATCGACCACCTTCGACGATCGGGGTCCGGCCGATCGGCCGCAATTCACAGGTGAAAGCCGCCGGATCAGTTTTGAATACCAGGGCAACCAACCCCGGCTGTCATGGACCGGGGCGGCGGATTCCGTCCTGCCCACGCCCTTTGCGGAATGGTCTGTGACGCTTTACCGCCCCAATTCGATCCCGGTGCCCGAGGCGCTGCGCCTGCGGCTTGTCGGGAAAGCCCTGGCATGAGGGTCCTTTTCGCCGCTTTCGTGGCGTTGCTGGCGGGGGCGATCACCGCGTCTGCTTGCGACCGTGGCATGATCGCGCCCACGCCGGTCGAGCCGGTGCCGGCCTCGGTCTGGCGGGACAATGCCCGGTTCAGCTTCCTGCTGGGTCGCGATTACGATTCGCCCGATGTCAGAATGGAACTGATCTCACGTTTTCGGACGATCCCGCATTTTGCGGAACTGCGCGGGGGCGCGGCCAATTGGCCGGCGGATTATCGCGCGATGCAGGCACTGACGCAGGACATCCAGCGCGATGCCTCGATTTCAAACCGCCTGAATCAGCTTTGCGAAGCCATTGATCGCGCCGCACTTGGGGGCGCCCCGCTGGATGAGCAGGAATGGACCGCCGAATTGCGGGGCATCACCCTGCGGCTGGACCAGCTTATCGGGCAGGCGTCGGGGGTTGGGCCGCGACTGACGCAATATGCCGATGTGCTCAGTGCGACCTCGGAGCATTATGCTCGCGCCGGGTTCCGGCCCATCGACTTTGCCGATATCGGCCCGGATCCAGCGGCGGTGTCGGTCGCGCTCGACAGCCTTCGGGGGCGCTGGCACGCGCTGCAAGCGGATCTGGAGTTTGCGCGCAAATCGCTGCCCGCCGGTCCCGCGCTGGATGAAGCGACGATCGAGGGGCTGGCTTTGGCCGGTGCGTCCTTTCGGCTGGTCACGGCCGAAGCGCAGGGACTGGGCGCGAATTTCCTGCCTGCCCAGGAATTCGAGGCACTGGCCAGCGGCAGCTATCTGTACGACGCCTGCAAGGTAGCCGAATCCGGGTCAATCCAGTTGCGTAACCGCTTTCAGCCTGAAAATGCGCTGACCTTGCAGGGGGACAAGACTGTTGTGGCGCAGCCGGAAGGCGACAGGGACCGATCGTGCTGGACCTTGCACCGACAGGAGAACGGTTACTGGACAATTGCGAACGCAGCATCCGGCGGCAAGGTTCTGGAGGTCGCGAACCTGCCCGCCGCTGCCTTTTCCCCTACGCCTGACGGACGGGGGTGGGGTGCCGCGCATGTCGCAGCTTTGGCGCTGCTATCCGTCGCGTTTCGCCGGGTTTTTCCGCCTTTCCAACGCCACGCTGGGCGAGGGGCGGTCGCTTGACACCTATTCTGACGTACCGACAGCCATCCTGCTGCCGACGGGCGATTTTTCGGGCCAGACCTGGCAGGTGCTGCACTGAACGCGTGATGTACTAGGCCTTGCAGGGCAGGGTGCAGACCTGCTCCAGCCCGCCCGAGGCGCGATTGGCAATGGTGATCGTGCCCTGATAGCGCTCGATGATCTCGCGTGCGATGGCCAGTCCCAACCCTGCGCCGGGGACAGACTTGCGCCGGGCCTGGTCGACCCGGAAGAACGGCTCGAACACCTGCGAGATCAGGTCCGGGGGAACACCCGGCCCCTCGTCTAGAATACGGATGATCGCGGCCCCGCCTTCTCGGTGCAGTTGAACCTGCGCCCCGCGTCCGTGGGTGGCGGCGTTTGTGATCAGGTTGCGCAGGGCCCGTTTCAGGGCGATGGGACCGGCATTGACCTCAACCGGCGGAGGGGCGTCCAATACGACCTTCTGACCAAGCAGGCGCAATTCGTCCGCGATCTCGGTCAGGATGCGGTCAAGGCGCAGCGGCTCGGCGTCGTTCGCGCCGACTTCCTCGCGGACAAGGCGGATGGCGCTGTCGGCAATCGCGTTCAGCTCTTCAAGATCGGAAAGCCATTTCTGCCGTTCATCGTCATCCTCGATGAACTCGGCGCGCAGCCGCATCCGGGTCATGGGCGTGCGCAGATCGTGACCGGCCGCCGCGACCAGACGCATCCGGCTTTCCATCGACTGGCCAAGCTGCCGCGAAAGGCGGTTGAGGGCGCGCGCGGCGGCGCGGACCTCTTCTGGACCGGTTTCGGGGATGGGTTGCATGGTCCCGTCCGGTCCGATCTGGTCCACGGCATTTTCGATCAACTGCAGGGGTCGGGTCAGCCGCCGCGCCGAATGGATCGAGATCGCGGCGCTGCCAAGACCCATCAGCGACAGCCAGACGGCCAGCACCTTCCAGCGGCCGGGTGGCGGGCTGAGATCGGGGATCTGCAAAAGCACCCAGCCCTGATCCCCGACCGGGACCGAGGCAGTCAGCGCAGCTTCGCCCGCGATGCGCGAGACGATGACCTCCAGCGGCGCTCCGGTCCGTTCCAGCGCATGCCGCAGGAACCGTGTCATGCGGATATCGGTCACGCCCCCGGCCGGATCGGGCTGCAGCTTTGGCGCAGGCTGCCGGTCGCTGCCGTGGCCCAGAAGTGTCAGGGTCATGTGGATCTGGCGTGCGACCGGTTCCATCGTCGCCTGCGGCGAAGGAGGCTGCATCACCCGCGTCGCGGTGAACGTCGCAAGGATCACGACCGAGAAGATGGCAAGGACCAGCAGGACCGCGATCCGGGTCTCCATCGATTTCATGCCGAACTTCATGGGTTTGCCCTTCACGCAGCGCCTGTTCCGACGCTGACAGGCACGGCCAGCTGATAGCCGCCGTTGCGCACGGTCCTGAAGATCGCGCCCGGCTCTTTCTCGGCCAGCTTGCGACGCAGTCGGCTCATCAGCACGTCGATCGAGCGGTCCATCGGATCGCGGTCGCGGCCCTGTGTCAGGTCCAGAAGCTGGTCACGCGACAGCAACCGGCCCGGACGTTCAAGAAAGACATGCAGAAGGTCGAATTCCGCGCCGGTCAGCTCGATCTCGGTCCCGTCGGCAGCCAGCACGCGGCGCTGGCCGGGATCGACGTCGAAACCGGCAAAGGCATAGGTGCGGACCTCGGGCGCGGGGCTGTCGTCGGGGCCTGCGCGGCGCAGGACGGCCTTGATCCGGGCGACCAGTTCGCGTGGGTTGAAGGGCTTGCCAAGATAGTCGTCCGCACCCAGTTCAAGCCCGACGATGCGGTCGACATCCTCTTTCAGCGCGGTCAGCAGGATGATCCGCAATTCGGGGCGGTGTTCATGCAGGCTGCGGCAGATGTCCAGCCCCGACCCGTCGGGCAGCATCACGTCCAGAACGATCAGGTCGGGCCGGGAATCCGCAATCCGCGCCTCACATTCGCGTCGGTCCGCGGCGGCCGAGACGCGGAATCCCTGCCCCTCAAGATAGCGGCGCAAAAGGCTGCGGATCTCGGGGTCGTCATCGACGATCAGGATATGCTTCATCGTCATCACCTTGGGCTGCGGGAATCTTCTAGCTGCTTTTCACTCCACGCGCTGCGCCAAATTTGTGACGAAACATTGCTGTCTGGGGGGCGGAAACACGCGGAAACAATTCGGTCGCCACCAGAGATGTTTCGTCACGCGCGGGACCTATTCCCGACAACGCAAGCCCCTAGCGTCAAGCGGAACCGGGGGCATTCTGCCCCGGTGACGAACGAGCAGAAAAGCAAGGAACATATGATGCGTCGCTTTCTGATGATGACTGCCATTGCGGCCACCACGCTGGGGGGAACCCAGTTCGCGCAGGCCGACCAACGCCCCGGCGCCCCGACCCCGGTCTGCCACCAAGACAAGAAGAAATGCCCCGAAGCTCCGCACCGCGAGCCCGGTCGCAACGACCAGAAGAAACACAAGGACCAGAAGCCCGCTCCGCAGGGCGACCGCCGGGACGACCAAGCCCGGCCCGGTGACGACCGCCGTCTGCCGCCCGCCGGTGTCCGCGAAGGCCGCGATGACGGTCGGCACCACCAACGGCCGGGCGAGCCCGAGCGCCGGGCCGATCGTGGCCCGGATCGCCGGATCTTCGAACCCGGTCGCGACCAGCATCATCTGCGCGTCGGCGACAGCGGTCGCGGTGGCGAGATCTACAAGCCCGGCCGTCACAGCGCGCTGCGCAAGGCCCCGCATGGCACCGAGTATCGCGTGATCCGTGATCAGTTGGTTCTGGTCGACAAGAAGGACAAGCGAATTGTCGATGTGATCGGCCCGACCTCTCGCCTGCGCTGAACGCGGTACCCTTGGACGAATTGCGGCGGCCGGTCATCCCGGCCGCCGTTTTCGTTCAGCCCACGGAAAGAGCCGCGACCGGATCAAGGCGCGAGGCGTTCACCGCCGGAAGATAGCCGAAGACCAGCCCGATGCCGCAGGAACTGGCCATGGCCGCGATGATCGAGGCAGCGGAATAGACCGGCTGGAAACTGCTTCCGACCTGTTCGAAGATCAGACCGAAGCCAAGCGCGGCCATGACGCCCGCAACCCCGCCGATCAGGCAGACCAGCACCGCCTCGATCAGGAATTGCGCACGGATATCCGACCGTCTGGCACCCACCGCCATGCGCAGGCCGATTTCGGAAATCCGCTCGGTGACCGAGACCAGCATGATGTTCATGACCCCGATCCCCCCGACCAGAAGAGAGATCACGGCGATTGCCGCGATCAGGATGGTCATGGTCTCGGTCGTGCTGGTGATGGTGGCGCGGATCTGGTCGTTGTTGATGATGAAGAAGTCCTTGCTGCCGTGGCGAAGCGTCAGGAATTCGGTGACGGATTGCTGGGCAAGGGCCATATCCACGTCATCAGCGATCCGCAGTGTCAACCCGCTGACACTGGTCGAACCAAGATAGCGGGCCTGAACGGTACTGTAGGGGGCATAGATCGTCAGGCTGGTGCTTCCGCCCGGACCGCGCTGGCTGGCCTTGGCGACGCCGACTACCCGCAGCGGCACTTTGCCCGCCATCACCACCTTGCCCATCGGGTCTTCTTCGGAAAACAGGCTCTGGCGGGTGTTTTGATCGATGACGACGTCCTGGCTCATGCGGGCGACATCCGCCGCGTCGAAACTGCGTCCCTGCGTCAGGGTAATACCCGCGACGTCGAAATACTGCTCGCCCACGCCGCTGATCTGGGCGGTCGCTTCGGTCGCCCCGTAACGCAGGGTCTGCGAACTGCTGACGGTCGGGCTGACGGAGGCGACATAGGATTGCCGGGCAAGCTGTGTTCCGTCCTCAAGCACCAGCGTCGTGACCCGGCCCGAGCGCGTGTCCCCGAAGCTTTCGCCGGGAAAGACCTGCAGCGTGTTCGTGCCCAGGTCCGAGATATTGCGCAGCACCTGCTGACGCGAACCTTCGCCCAGTGCCACCACCGATACGACCGAGGCGATGCCGATGATGATGCCCAGCATGGTCAGGAAGCTGCGCAGCTTGTGCGCACGCATCGCCAGCAGGGCCATGCGCAGCGCCTCGGCCAATTGCCCCAGCACGGGCACCGTGCCTTTTCCGGCATCCGGCGTCATCTTGGCCGCCGGAGTATGGCCGGGGGTCGACCGGTCCGACAGGATGCGTCCGTCGGCGATCTCGATCACTCGCCTTGCGCGCGCCGCGACCTTGGGATCGTGCGTGACGATGATGACGGTGCGTCCCTCGGCGTTCAGTTCTTCAAGGATCGAGAGCACTTCCTCGCCGCTGTGGCTGTCCAACGCGCCGGTCGGTTCATCGGCCAGGATCACGCGTGCATCGTTGACCAGCGCCCGCGCGATGGATACCCGCTGCTGCTGCCCGCCCGAAAGCTGTCCGGGGCGATGATCCAAGCGGCTGCCCATGCCGAGCCGCCCCAGAAGGGCCGCCGCCCGGCCGCGCCGGGTCGCGGCGGGTGTGCCGCGATAGATGGCCGGCACCTCGACATTCCCCAGGGCCGTCATTTCGGACAGCAGATGGTATCGCTGGAACACGAAGCCGAAGAATTCGCGCCGAAGGGCGGCCAGGTCGCCGCTGCCCAGTTCGGCGATCTCGCGCCCGTCCAGCAGGTAGCTGCCGGCGCTGGGTCGGTCCAGACAACCCAGGACGTTCATCAGCGTCGATTTGCCGGACCCGGAAGCGCCGATGATGGCGACGAATTCGCCCTGCGCGATGTCCAGATCGATGCCATGCAGCACCTGCAATTCACCTTCGCCGGACGGATAGCTGCGGGTGATGCCCTGAAGGCGGATCAAGGGGGTCATGTTCTAGCCTCCCATCGGGGGCGGGCCCATCATGCCGCCCGTGTTCCCGGTCGTGGCCGAGGCCTGCATGGCTTCTCCGGTCACGACCTGCTCGCCCTCGTCCAACCCCGCCACCACCTGTGCCACGACTTTGTCGTTCAGCCCGATCCCGATCTCGCGAGTCTCGACCTTGCCGTCCGAGGCCAGGACGCGGACCGGATAGCGTCCGTCCTGGGAGGGCGTTCCCAGCGCGGCGGACGGGATGGTCAGCGTGTCCCTGGCCTCGCCCAGAATGATGCTGACCTGCGCCGTCATATAGGTGCGCAGCGCACCGTCCGGGTTCTCGACCGGAATGATGCCGGTGTAATAGACCGCCTCGCTGCTGGAGGACGAGGCGCTGTCAGGGTCGATGGCGCTGTCGTTCACGATGCTTTCGGGTGCGGGCGCGATCTCTTGCAGAACGGAATCATAGCTGCGCCCGGTATCTCCAAGCAGATGAAAGCGCACCTTCTGCCCGACGGCGACGCGGCTGATATCGGCTTCCGAGATTTCGGCGTGGACATTCATCCGGTCCAGCTGCCCCAGCACGACGATCGTGGGCGAGGACTGGACTGCGTTCACCGTCTGGCCCGCCTGGTTCACGACCGCCAGCACCGTGCCATCGCTGGGGGCGGTGATGCGGGTATATCCCAGGTTCGCCTGCGCGGTCTCGATCGCGACCTGCGCCCCCGCGATCTGTGCGTCAAGACCGGCGATCTGGGCTGTCGCGACGCTGACGGCCTCTTCGGCGCTGTCGTAGTCGCTGTGGGCGGTCGTGTTGCTTTTCAAAAGCTTGTCCTGCCGCGCCAAAGTCTTTTCGGCCAGCGCCAGAACCGCCTGCTGCTGGTCCTTTTGCGCCTGATAATTCGCCAACGTCGCCTGGGCGGTGCGCAGGGCATTTTCCTGCGTGACCGAGTCGATCTCGGCAATCAGGTCGCCCGCCTTCACCTGCTGACCCAGCGTGACCGCAAGCGAGGTGATCCGCCCCGAGACCTGCGCCCCGACCGCGACAAGTTTCTCCGGCTTCAATTGGCCTTCGGCCATGACCGTGACCTCGACATCTCCGCGCAAGACGGGGGCCGTCAGATAGGTCGCTGTCGCGGCGTTGCCGGGGGTCAGGCCCGCCGACCGCAGTGCGATGCCCCCGACCAGCAGGACGGCGACGACCAGCACAAGGGTCGCGTATCTGCGCATCATTCCTTCCTTCCAGACTTCCGTTCGAGAGGCGTCCGCTTGGCGGCGCCACTGAAGCCCAGATAGGGTCCGCGCGTTTCAGGGGGCGGTCCGCAGGGTAAGGAAGTGTTTCCCCGCAGGCCGATTTGTAAGCAAGTGTTTCCGGCGGGGGGCGGGAAACAATTCCTTACAAATTTTCGGATGCGGAAACGCGTGATGCGGGCAAGATGCGGCTCAGGACGATGGCATCGGATGCGATATGACCGACAGCGAACTGGCCCTGGCCAAGCGGCGGATGCTGCTTGGCGTTCCACGCGACGAAGGCGCGTCCGTTGCGGTCCGCGAACTGTCTCCGGTGTCGTTCAGCGTGACCGAGATCGGGCCGGATCACGTCCGGTTTCGCCTTGTCGATGACCGGGGTTTATCCCTCGATCTTGTCCTGAACCCCGTGGTCGCCGCGGCGCTGCGCGACTGCATCAAGGCGTCCCTTTCAGTCTGAAGTTGATGGCTGTTTTCCCTTTTGGGCGGGAATCCGTCCCGGCGGGTGGACACCAGATCTTGAGGCTATATACTTGAACACACACATCATTGATCGCCGGAATGATCCGGTTCGCGTTTGAGGGCTCTGCCTTCGCGCTTTGATCGCACTGGAGAGCACGCAAGGTAGCCCCGTGTCGCACACGCGGGCCCATCATTATTTGGAGTCAGCTTTTGACAGATTTGCAGACTGGTCACGTTGGTTCGCCCAGCGTGAAAGTTCGGGCAAGAAACGTCTACAAGGTCTTTGGCGACGAGCCGGACCATGCGTTGAAAATGGCCAGGGCCGGAAAGGCCAAGACCGACATTCTCGCCACCACGGGATGCTCGATCGGCGTCGATGACGCCAGTTTCGAAATCCACTCGGGCGAGATTTTCGTCATCATGGGTTTGTCGGGTTCGGGCAAGTCCACGTTGCTGCGGTTGCTGAACCGCCTGATCGAACCGACCTCCGGCAGCATCGAGATCGAAGGGCAGGACATCACGCGCATGTCCCGGCGCGACCTGATCGAGGTGCGCCGCCGGGAGATGAGCATGGTGTTCCAGTCCTTCGCCCTGCTGCCCAACCGCAATGTGCTGGACAACGTGGCCTTCGGGCTTGAGGTCTCGGGCATGCCCGAGGCGCAGCGCAAGGACAAGGCGATGGCCGCGCTTGAGGCGGTAGGCCTGAAACCCTATGCCCAAAGCCGTCCCGACGAGCTTTCGGGCGGCATGAAGCAGCGCGTCGGTCTGGCCCGCGCGCTTGCCGGCGAACCGGGTGTCCTGCTGATGGACGAGGCGTTTTCCGCGCTCGACCCGCTAATCCGCACCGAGATGCAGGATGAGCTGATGCGCCTGCAGGCCGAAAGCAGTCGCACTGTCGTCTTTGTCAGCCATGACCTCGACGAGGCGATGCGCATCGGTGATCGCATCTGCATCATGCAGCATGGCCGGATCGTGCAGATCGGCACCCCGGACGAGATCGTCTCGAAACCGGCGAATGATTATGTTCGGTCGTTCTTCCGCAATGTCGATGTCAGCCAGGTCTTCAAGGCCCGCGACATCGCCCGCAAGGGTCGCCTGACGATTATCGAGCGGCAGGGCGTTTCGGCAGCTTCGGCGCTGCGGCAGATGGAACGGTCCAGCCTGGACTTCGCCGTGCTGGTCGGGCGCGACGGCCGTTATCACGGCATGATCGGTCAGGACTTGCTGGTCGAGAAGCTGCGCGCGAATGCGCCGGATCCCTATCGCGAAGCCTTCCTGCGGGAAAGTGAGCCGATCCCGGCGTCCGAGCCGCTGTCCAATATCCTGGGCCGCGTCGCCGAAAGCCGCTGGCCCCTGCCGGTCGTTGAAGAGGATGGGCGCTACATCGGCTCGATCAGCAAATCCTCGCTTCTTGAAACCCTTGACCGCGCCGGTTGAGCCGAACGGAACGGATAAATCATGAAGCTGGATTTCAGTGTCGGCCAGGGCGCCGACATGGTCGTCAATTACATTCTGGACAATTTCACCCCTGCGCTGGACGCGATCGCCGCGGCGATCGGCTTTGTCGCGAACGGGGTCGAAAACCTGCTGGTTGCGGTCCCGCCGCTTGCGGGCATCGCTATCCTTGCGCTGCTGTCGCTATGGCGCGTCGGGTGGAAATTCGCGGTCTTTGCGCTGCTTGCGCTGTCGCTGGTCCATCACATGGGTCTGTGGCAGGGCATGATGCAGACTCTCGCGCTGGTCCTGTCGGCCACGCTGATCGCGGTGGTGCTGGGCATTCCGCTGGGCATCGGCATGGCCCGCTCTGAACGCGCGGCGTCGCTGGTCAGGCCGATCCTTGACCTGATGCAGACGATGCCCGCCTTTGTCTACCTGATCCCGGCGGCCATGTTCTTTGGACTTGGCGTGGTGCCGGGAACCATTGCGACGGTGATCTTCGCGATGCCTCCGGTCGTACGCCTGACCAACCTGGGCATCCGTCAGGTCGATTCCGAATATGTCGAGGCGGGTCTGGCCTTCGGCTGCACCCCCTCGCAATTGCTGTTCAAGGTGCAGTTGCCGAACGCGATGGCCTCGATCATGGCGGGGGTGAACCAGACCATCATGCTGTCGCTGTCGATGGTCGTCATCGCCTCGATGATCGGAGCGGGCGGGCTTGGCAATCACGTCCTGACCGGCATCCAGCGGCTGGATGTCGGCGCAGGGTTCGAGGGCGGCCTTGCCGTCGTCATCCTTGCCGTGATCCTGGACCGTATCACGCAAAGCTTTGGCAAGGGCGGGTCGGGTTTCTTCCGTCGCCTTTCCCTTCGCTCGGCCGATGTGCCGCTGGTGGGTGAACCCGCCCGCAAGTGACCCTGCCGAACCCAGTGGTGGCGCCTGGTCCGCGTCGCCCGAACTCCTGAACCAAACAAGGAGAACACATGTTCAAGACTTTCAGAACCCTTGCGCTGGCCGCCGTGACGGCAGGCGCCTCTGCCACCGGCGCGTTTGCCCAAGGCGGCGAGCCGGTCAAGATCGGCTGGTCCGCCTGGTCCGACGCGGAATTCGTCACCAAACTGGCCCAGAAGGTCATCCAGGACAACCTGGACACCAAGGTCGAGCTGGTCCAGACCGACATCGCGCCGCTGTATCAGGGCCTGACGCGCGGCGATATCGACCTGATGATGATGGCCTGGCTACCCGAAACCCATGCCGACTATTACGCGCGGGTCAAGGATGACGTCGAAAATCTTGGCGTCATCTATGACGGCGCGAAGCTGGGCTGGGTCGTTCCCGCCTATGTCCCCGAAAGCGAGATTTCGTCGATCGAGGATCTGAAGAAGGACGAGGTCAAGGAAAAGCTGGGCGGCGTGGTTCAGGGCATCGATCCCGGCGCCGGCCTGACGCGGCTTTCGCAGCAGGCGGTCAGCGATTACGGGCTGGACTATCAGCTGCAGATCTCCAGCGAGGCCGGGATGCTGACCACGGTGGATCGGGCCATGCGCTCCAAGAAATGGTTCGTCGCGACCGCCTGGAGCCCGCATTGGATGTTCGGCAAGTATGACCTGCGCTATATCGACGATCCCAAGGGCTCGCTGGGCGAGGCCGAGACCGTCAACATCCTTGCCGCGAAGGATTTCAAGGCGGACCACCCCGAAGTTGCGGCCTTCCTGTCGCGGATGAAACTGCCCATCGATGAACTGGAGGCAGGCATGTTCGAGGCTCAGGAAACCTCGTATGAGGCCGCGGTCGAGAAATTTGTCACCGACCATCCCGACCGGATCAAGGAATGGCTTGGCGAAAGCTGATCCGTTTCGCGGCGCGGCGGATCCCGTCGCGTCGCCCAAGCCATCGGCCGCGGCGCGGATCTTGCCGCGGCAGTCATGACATACTAGTGTCCCAAGGGTAACATCCGCCATCAACGAGAGATCCGATGGTCGAACCCCGTATTCGCGGCTTCCTGACTGAGCGGATCACTGAGCGCCTGCGCCGGGCCATCATGGACGGAGAGCTGCAGCTGGGCCAGCTTTTGTCCGAGGACAAGCTGGCGCTTAGCCTGGGGGTCAGCCGCAGTCCGGTTCGCAAGGCCTTCGCCGCCCTTGAACAGCAAGGTCTGATCGTGGTCCGGCCGCAGCGCGGCAGCTTTGTCTTCTGGCCGACCGCACGCGACATTGAAGATCTGGCCCAGTTTCGGCGCCTGATCGAAGTCGAGATGTTGCATCTGGCGTTCCGGGAAAAGCGCCGCGTGACCCTCGCTGCGATGGGGGATGCGGCCGACGCGATGCGCAAGGCGCTGGATGTGGGCGATACGCTGGCGGCGGCGCGCGCCGACATGGCCTATCACGACGCGATGATCGAGAATTGCGAGAATTCCTATTTGCTGGATGCCTATCGCATGGTGGCCGGCAAGGTCGCCGCACTGCGTTCGCATCGCGCCGTCTCGCCCACGCAGGAACGCGCCAGCGCCGAGCATTTCCAGATCATCGCGTTGCTAGAACAGGGCGACCTTGCCGGGGCAAGCGATCTGCTGGGCGAGCACATTCTGAAGATGGCCGACCGGTTCAAGGAAGAATGGCCAGTGGGGCCACGGCCAGGGCGCGGCCCGGTGCTGGAGGGCATCGGACCGCTGGAGGACTGACTATCGCCCAAGCGAAGCAAGGAAGCGGCGGCTGAAATCCATCCCTTTTTGTGCCTTCTGGATGAAGTCCAGCGCATGATCGGCGCTGTTCGGGGTCTCGACGCTGATCGCAATATCCGCAGGCAGAACGTCCATCAATTCGCGCAACCACAGCGCGCCGGTGCCCGGTTGCAGGCGCCCGCCGCGTGCCTCGGCGATGCATGACGGATCGTCGGCTGGCATCTCCGCCCCGGCATCGCACAGTTGCAGATACAGGATCAGGTCGGAGGGAAGGGCGGCGACGGCCGCAGGCGAGCCGCCCGACCGCGACAGATGCAGCGCGTCAAGCAGGATGCCGACATTCCGTGCCCCTGAAAGCCCGGCCAGTTCCGCCGCATCCTCGATCGTCGCGGCGGTGCGCCAGCGCATGAACTCGATCGCCATGGCGATGCCGTGATCCGCGCCCATGCCGGCGATACGGGCCAGGTTGTCCGCAGCGCGGTTGCGGTCGGGATCCTCTGACGTGATCTGCATGAGCGGCATGGACAACTCTGCGGCAGTTTCCAGCACTGCCTGCCATTCACGGACATCTGTAGCCGGGGTCAGGGTAAAGACTTCTCCGTCAAGGAAGTCGACACCCAGCTCCGCGGAAAGGCTTTTCAACCGTCCGATCAGTGCCTTGTCGCCCACGATCGGATGGGCGAGGTCCAGACCAAGGGGTGCGATCAGCCGCAACCCGGCCGAGTCGTAACCCGCGGCCGCTGCGGCGCGAACGTGATCCAAAGGCGGGCAACCCTGGACCGTGAGATAGGCGAGCGAAAGCCGGTGATCTGCATACATCCCCTGTCTCCTCAATACGTCGCGCGGCCGCCAGAGACGTCAAAGACGGCCCCGGTCGAGAACGAGCATTCCTCGGATGCCAGCCAGGCGACCAGCGCTGCAACCTCATCCGCGCGGCCCAGACGGCCCACGGGGATTTTCGAGGTGACATAGGCCCGGAACTCCGGCGTCAGCTGCTGCATCATCTCGGTCTCGATTGCGGCGGGGGCGACGCAGTTCACCCGGATCCCGGTCGTCGCAAGCTCTCGTCCGACCGATTTCGTCAGCCCGATCACGCCAGCCTTGGAGGCGGAGTAGGCGACGGCATTCGGGTTGCCCTCTTTCCCCGCAATCGAGGAGATGTTGACGATGCGTCCATAACCGGTCTTCAGCATCTCGCGAACGCCGGCCTGACAGCAGTGGAACACCGCGTTCAGGTTCAGCGACATGACGAAATCCCACCCCTCTTGCGGATAGTCGGCAAAGGGGGCCAGCGGTCCGTTATGGCCCGCGCTGGTCACAAGAATCCCAAGCGGGCCCATATCCGCGACCACGCGGGTGGTCGCCGCATTCACGGCGTCCCGGTCGGTGACGTCGACGGCATACCCGCGCGCGCCCGGAAGTCCCGCCGCGGCGGTTTCGGCGCGTTCGGCGTCAAGGTCCCAGATCGCGACCTTATGGCCCTTTTCCGCCAACCTTTGGGCAATGGGCAGGCCCAGTCCCCCGGCCCCCCCGGTCACGATCGCCACGCGCGGCGTTTCCTGCGTCTGCATGATTTCCCTCCCTCCGGTCGTTCCGACTCATCGTTCTTGACAAGACGGCCAACTAACATCCTAGTAGCCTAACTGGCGCGCGGGGAGGCGGCCTGTCAAGCGCGACATCAAGGGACGGAGGATACCGAATGGGACTGAAGGGCGGCGCATTCCTGGCGATCTGGCATGACATTGCCGAGGGCGCGCATGAAAACTACATCGAGTGGCACACGCGTGAGCACATGCCCGAACGACTGTCGATCCCCGGCTTTCGCACCGGAAAGCGCCTGCATGATCGCGATGCCGCGCGCTATGTCTTCGGCACCATCTATGCGGGAGAAGATGTCGAGGTCTTCCGTTCGCCCGCCTATCTGGAGCGTCTGAACAATCCGACCCCCTGGACCTCGGACGTGGCGCCGAGTTTCCAGAATTTCCTGCGCATCGCCTGCCGCCGCATCGCTCATGCCGGGCTTGGCGATGGTGGGGCCATGGCCACCATACGCTTCGCCTTTTCCGGTGAACGGGGCGAAAGCGGGCTTGAACAGGGGGCACAGCCGCTGGTCGATGCGATCCTGTCACTGCCCGGCGTTGCGGCCGTCCATCTGGGTGTGGCACGGGCCGAAGTCTCCTCCGTCCGCACGCGCGAAACGGAAATCCGCTCGGAAATGGCCGAGAAGGGTTTCGACGCGGTGCTGCTGGTCGAAGGATCGTCCCGGCCCGGATTGGTCGCCTCAGTTGGCCGCGCGCGCGACCTTGCACTTCAGACGGGCCTGCTGACCGGGGCTGAGATCAACCTGTATGATGTGGCTTTTACCCTGACCTCGGAAGACATGGAGGGTGCGGCATGAGCCGTTTCCTGATCACCGGCGGTGCCGGCTTTCTTGGGGCATGGATCCTGCGCGAACTGGCGGGGCAGGGGCATGCGATCCGCATCTTCGACCGCTCGACCGACCGCCGTGTGCTGCATGAGATTGCGGGTGCCGAAGCCGGACGGGTGGAATGGGTGCAGGGTGACATCACCGATGCCAACGCCCTGCTGGACGCGGCGCGCGATTGCACGGCGATCATTCATCTGGCTGCGCTGTTGACCCCGGCGTGTCGGCAAGACCCGGTGCTTGGCGCGCAGGTGAACGTGATCGGCACGCTGAACGTGTTTCAGGCGGCCCGCGCACAGGGCATCCGCCGCGTGGTCTATGCCAGCAGCGCGGCGGTCTTTGGTCCCGACGATGGCGCCGTTCCCCATCCCGTCACGCAGTACGGGGCGTTCAAGCTGGCCTGTGAAGCATCGGCCCGCGCCTATTGGCTGGACGAAGGGATCGCCAGCATCGGGTTCCGTCCCACCATTGTCTATGGTCCGGGCCGCGAGGTCGGGCTGACCGCCGGTCCCACCCTTGCCTGCCGCGAAGCGGTCGCGGGTCGTTCCTATACCATCGGCTACTCCGGTCCCCAGGATCTGGTCTTCGTCGGCGACGTCGCTGCGGCCTTTGCCGCCGCGGCCACATCGAGCGCCGATGGGGCACATGTCTTTCCCCTGACCGGTGGCACTGCCGACCTGCCCGAAATTGTCGCCGCGATCCTAACGGAAGTGCCGGGGGCCAGGATCGATTTTGCGGGCCCCGAAGTGCCGATGGCGCCCGAAATTCGCGACGTGTCCTTTGCACATCTGCTGGGGCCCGCGCGTCGTACGTCGCTTTCCGAAGGCATCGCCCAGACCGTCGCGCATTATCGCGAACTTCAATCCGTGGCGGTCAATCCGCCCGCAGATAGCGAAGGATCATCTCGGTGATGGTGCGCAACCGCTCCTCGGCGCGCTCGGCTGCCAGCAATTCGCGGCCGAACAGGACTTCAAGCGTATGGCGGTTCGAAACATAGGTGAAACCAAGGGCAGAGATCGAGATGTACAGATCCAGCACATCGATTCCGGGTCGAAAGACGCCCAGTTCGACCCCGCGGTCGAGTATGGCACCCAATTGATCCAGTATCGTCCGGTTCAACTCGGTCATGTCCCGCGTCGCCTTGAGATGGGCCGCGCCGTGCAGGTTCTCGGTATTGATGATGCGAACGAAGGCCGGATGTTCGATGTAATAGCGGAAGGTGAACTCGATCAGCCGCGTCACGGCTTCTTCGGGACGCTCCGGGTTGAGGTCCAGCGCCATCTCTGCCTTGCGGATACCGGCGTAGATGTCACGAAGCGCAGCAAGGTAAAGGTCCTCCTTGCTGCCGAAGTAATGATAGACCATCGCCTTGTTCGTCCGGGCGCGATTCGCGATCCGATCGACCCTGGCCCCACCAAGGCCGAAGGTCGAAAACTCCTCGATCGCCGAATCAAGCAGGGCGCGACGGCGCCGTTCAGGGGCGCGTTCCCCCGGAACAACCTTGGTTTCTTCATTCAGATCAATGCTGTTGGTCATGTCATCCGCCTCGCGTCCTTGCTTTGGAAGCAGGATCATCCTAGCGCGGTCGTTGACATTAACCAACTAGTTGATTAACACAGAGGAGCGAATGGAGGATTCGCCCGATAAGCAACTGCGCGGGCCATCGTTGACCGCGCGGGTTCCCAACACAGGTCGTCTCAATTTCTGGGGAGGAAGAATGACGTTGAAATTCTCGTTCCGCGCAGCCGCGCTTGGACTGGTTGCCGCGATGGGGTTGGCGGGCTTCGGCTCGCACGCAGAAGCCCAGACACTGGAAAAGATCAAGGAAGCCGGCGTCGTCCGCATCGGCGTCATGGGCGAACAGGCGCCCTGGGGTTCGATCGATGCCAGCGGTCAGAATATCGGCTATGACGTCGACGTGGCCCGCCTGATTGCCGAGGAGCTTGGCGTCAAGGTCGAGTTTGTTCCGGGAGCGGTCGCCGCGCGCATTCCCAACCTGCTGACCGGCAAGGTCGACCTTCAGATGGCCGTGATGGGCATGTATCCCGAACGCGCCAAGGTCGTGCAGTTCACCGAACCCTATGCCGGGCTGAAGATCATCCTGCTGTCCAGCGCCAAGAACAAGATCGAGACGATCGAGGATGCGCGCAGCATGAACATCGGCGTTCCGCGCGGCGCGGCGCAGGACACGGCCATCACCAAGCTTCTGGGCGACGTGCCGAACATCCGCCGCTTTGACGATGACAGCTCGACCATGCAGGCGCTCGTCTCGGGTCAGGTCGATGCGATCGGGGGCAACACCACCTACAAGATCAACCTCGACAAGGCTGCGCCGGGCAACGACTTCGAACAGAAGGTCGTCTTC
Organism: Paracoccus sp. KR1-242; assembly: GCF_049446195.1. Classification (NCBI taxonomy): domain Bacteria; kingdom Pseudomonadati; phylum Pseudomonadota; class Alphaproteobacteria; order Rhodobacterales; family Paracoccaceae; genus Paracoccus; species Paracoccus sp. KR1-242. The sequence goes on along the minus strand of NZ_JBMSED010000003.1, from coordinate 20,835 downwards.
CAGGAGCAGTGGATGGGCGTTGCCACCAAGCCCGGCGACAAGGAAGCGAACGACTGGCTGAACGCTTTCATCCAGAAGATCAAGGCCGACGGCCGGCTTGAGGCGATCAGCCAGAAATGGCTGGGGGCCGGGTTGCCGCAATTCCCCGCCTCGCTCGAAGGCGTCCCCTATACCGTCCAATAATCGACCGGCCCCGTGCTGGTGACAAGAACGATGGCAGCCGCACGATGCGGCTGCCAGCCGACCGAACATGTGCGAAGGCTGACGATGCGAAAGATCTATGTCCTGAACGGCCCGAACCTGAACCTTCTGGGTCAGCGCGAGCCCGAGATTTACGGCCACATCACGCTGGACCAGATCCGCGAATGGTGCGAGGCCGATGCCGCCGAACTGGGGCTGGAGGTCGTCTTCCGCCAGTCAAATTTCGAAGGCGAGATCATTCAGTGGATCCATGAGGCCCGGACTCAGGCCGACGGCATCGTCATCAACCCGGCCGGATATACCTTCACCTCGATCGCGATCCTTGACGCGCTGAAGACCTTCGACAAGCCGAAGATCGAACTCCACATCTCGAACGTGCATCAGCGCGAAGAGATCTATCACAAATCGCTGGTTTCGCGCACGGCCACCGCGGTCATGGCGGGCTTCGGCGCCTTTGGATACCGGCTTGCCCTGCGGGCGATGAAGGAGTGGACCCAATGATCCGCATTGCCTTGCTGGGTGCCGGCCTGATCGGCCGCGAACATGCCGAACTGATCCAGGCCCATCCGGGCGCGGAACTGGCCGCCATCTGTGATCCCTCGCCCGAGGGGAAGGCACTTGCCGAGCGGCTTTCCGTTCCGCATTTCTCCGATTACGTCGAGGCGCTGGACAAGACCCGTCCCGACGGTGCGATCATCGCCCTGCCCAATCGCCTCCACGAAGCCGCGGCTTTGGCCTGCATCGATCGCGGCATTGCCAGCCTGGTCGAAAAGCCGGTGGCGGATACCGTCACCGCCGGAGCGCGCATCGCCGAGGCGTCCGAGGGCAGGGGTGTCCCGGTACTGGTCGGCCATCACCGCCGGCACAGCCCCGATATCCGCGCGGCCAAGAAAAGCATCGCCGCTGGCGAACTTGGCGACCTGGTCGCCGTCAACGGGATGACTCTGTTTGACAAGCCCGAGCCCTATTTCCAGGCGGAATGGCGTCGCCAGCCGGGTGGCGGGCCGCTGCTCATCAACCTGATCCACGACATCGACGCGCTCCGCCACTTGGTCGGAGAGATCGAAAGCGTGCGTGCCTTCACCTCGTCGGCGGTTCGGGGTTTTGCGGTCGAGGACACGGCCAGCATCGCCATCCGCTTTCGCAATGGCGTGCTCGGCAGCTTCGTCATCTCGGATGCCGCGGTCAGTCCGTGGGCTTGGGAATATTGCTCGGGCCAGGCCCTTTATCATCCGTCGCAGCCCGGACCGTGCCTGTTCATCGCCGGACGCAAGGCGGCGCTGTCGGTGTCCGACATGTATCTGTGGCGTCACGCCGAACAGGACCACCACTGGCAGCATCCCCTGCTGCGCGAACATCGCCCCGGCGATGGATCGCGCACCTATGTCAATCAGCTCGACCATTTCCTTGCGGTGATCCGGCGCGAAGCGGCGCCGCTGATCTCGGCCCGCGACGGGCTGGCGACGCTGGCCGCCACCCTGGCCGTCGAAATGGCCGCGCGCGAGGACCGCACCGTCACGCTGGACGAGATGCTGGCCACCGCCGGACAAAGGGCCGTCGCATGAACCGCGCCCTGTCACTTTCCTTCCTGTCCTGCCTGTCTGCGCCCCCCGAAAAGGCGGCCCGGGTCGCGGCGGCAACCGGCTATGATTTCGTCGGCCTGCGGATGCTGCCCGCGGCGCCCGGCGGGATCGCTTTTCCGCTGATGGAGGATGGCATCCGTCGCCGGGCACTGCGCCGCCAGCTTGACGACAGCGGCATCGGGGTCTTTGACGTCGAGATGATCCGCCTGGCCCCGGATTTCAGCGCCGGGGCATATCTGCCCTTCCTTGAAGCCTCGGCCGATCTGGGCGCCCGCGCCATTCTGGTTGCTGGCGATGACCCGGATGAGGCGCGCCTGACCGCTTCATTTGTGGCGCTTTGCGAGGCAGCGGCCCCGTTTGCCCTGTCTGCCGACCTTGAATTCATGCCGCAGTCCGATCTGGCGGACCTTGCCGCCGCGCTGCGGGTCCTGCGCGCCGCTGGCCAGCCCAATCAGGGCGTGATCGTCGATGCGCTGCACGTCTCTCGCGCCCGTGTCACCCCGGCAGAGATCGCGGCCATTCCGCGTGAGTGGTTGAACTATGGCCAGATCTGCGACGGCCCCGCCGAAATTCCGTCGACCCGCGATGCGCTGAACTTTGCTGCCCGGCACGAAAGGCTGGTGCCGGGACAGGGCGGGATCGACCTTGGCGCGATCTTCGCGGCGCTGCCCGCCGATCTGCCCGTCGCGGTCGAGGTTCCGAATGACCGCCAATCGGCGGGCATGACACCCGAGGCATGGGCAGGCCTGCTGCGTGAAGCAGCGCTGCACGTGCTGGACCCGCAACCTGTCCGGAAAGGGGCCCGGTCATGATGTGGAAGACTATTCGCGGCGAAAGGATCCCCGCCCTTGGCTTTGGAACCTTCGAGCTGGTCGGCAGCGCCGGTGAGGACGCGATCCGCGCGGCCATCGAGATGGGCTATCGCCAGATCGACACCGCCATCCGCTACGGCAACGAACGCGAGGTTGGCCGCGCGATCCGCGCCTCGGGCGTGGCGCGGGACGAGCTATTCGTTACCACCAAGATCTGGTTCGACAACCTTGCGCCCGGCAACATCCACGCGCGGCTGGACGAAAGCCTTGACCGGCTTGGTTTCGATCAGGTGGACCTGCTTCTGGTCCACTGGCCGACGCGCGAGGTTCCGTTGGGTGAAACACTCGCCGCATTTGCCGAGGAGCGCGCGCGGGGGCGCACGCGCCTGATCGGCGTCAGCAACTTCACCGTGGCGCTTCTTGACGAGGCGCTGGACGTGCACAAGGCCGATCTGTTTTGCAACCAGGTCGAGTATCACCCCTATCTTTCGCAGGAGAAGCTGCTGGCACGGATGCGCCGCGCCGACATGCTGCTGAATGCCTATCAGCCGATCGCGCGGGGCAAGGTATTCCAGTCCGACCTGCTGAACCGGATCGGGGCGAAGCACGGGAAATCCGCCGGGCAGGTCACGCTGCGCTGGCTGGTCCAGCAGGACCATGTCGGCGCGATCCCGCGTTCTTCCCGGCCCGAAAACATGCGCGCGAACCTTCAGATCTTCGACTTCGAGCTGGATGACGAGGATATGCGCGCCATTCACGGTCTGGCGCGGGGCGAACGGTTCTCGCGCTTCGACTGGGAACCGGAATGGGATGAATAGGTCCATATGCCAAGGGGGAGGGGCAGATGACACTTGATTTCAGCGTGGTGGCGAATGCCTGGCCAGCCCTGTTTTACGGGGTGCTGGGCACGATGCTGCTGGCCGTCTGCGGCATGATCCTTGCCATGATCATCGGCGTGGGCGGGGTCGCGATCCTGCGCGCCCAAAGGCGGCTCTCCAGCTTCCTTGTGACGGCTTTTGTCGAAATCATCCGCAATACGCCGTTCCTGGTGCAGATCTATTTCATCTTCTTCGCCTTGCCACTGGCCGGCATCCGCCTGAACCCCACGGTGACGGCAATCCTGGCACTTGGGCTGAATGGCGGCGCCTATGCGATCGAGATCATCCGGGGCGGTGTCGAAAGCATTCCGAAGGGCCAGACCGAAGCCGGGCTTGCGCTGGGGCTTCACAGGGGCGAGGTGTTCCGCATGATCGTCCTGAAGCCCGCGCTGAAGGCGATCTATCCCTCGCTGTCCAGTCAGTTCATCCTGCTGACCCTGACCACGGCGATCTGCACCTCGATCTCGGCCTATGAGTTGACCTCGGTCGGGCAGCGCATCGAGGCCGAAACCTTCCGCAGCTTCGAAGTCTATTTCACGCTGACCATGATCTATCTCGTGATTTCGCTGATCACGATGTGGGCGCTCGCAGCCATCGGGCGGCGTGCCTTCAACTATCCTGACCGCTGAACGGAGGACGACATGGGACCGCAAGAGCTTACCTATCTCGTGCAGGGGTTGGGATGGACGCTGATCCTGACCGCCATCGGCTTCATCGGCGGGATCATCTTTGGCATGATCGTGGCCCTGATGCGGGTCTCGTCGCGGGCCTGGCTGCGCTATCCCGCGATTGCCTGGATCGGGTTGTTTCAGGGAACGCCGCTGCTGATGCAGCTTTTCGTGGCATATTTCGGTTTGCCACTGATGGGCTTCGACGTCCCCGCCTGGGCCGCCGTCGCATTCGCGCTGAACGCCCATGCCAGCGCATTTCTGGGCGAGATCTGGCGCGGCGCGATCCAGTCCGTGCCCAAGGGCCAGACTGAGGCCGCGAATGCCCTTGGCCTGCACGCCCGCAGCCGCATGTTCGACGTGATCCTGCCGCAGGCATTCAAGCTGTCGCTGCCAGCGACGGTGGGCTTTCTTGTGCAACTGCTCAAGGGCACCTCGCTGGCGGCAATCGTGGGGTTTGTCGAACTGGCCCGCGCGGGGGTGATCGTCTCGAACCAGATCTACAAGCCGCTGATCGTCTTCGGCGTGGTCGGCGTCATGTATTTCGCAATTTGCTGGCCGCTCTCGCTTTACGGCCGTTACCTTGAACGCCGCATGTCGGCCGGCGTCTCGAAATAGGGAAGGATGACAGATGGACCAGTCCCAGAAGGACGGAGCCGCCATGATCGAGATGCGCAAGGTCGACAAATGGTACGGTTCCTTCCACGCGCTGAAATCCGTCGACCTGACGGTCCGCAAGGGTGAAAAGATCGTGCTGTGCGGGCCGTCGGGGTCGGGCAAGTCCACCCTGATCCGCTGCATCAACCATCTGGAAACCATCCAGAGCGGCGAAATCACCGTATCGGGCCATCGCCTGAACGACAGCCAGAAGGCCGTCGACGCGGTGCGCTGCGAGGTCGGGATGGTCTTCCAGCAGTTCAACCTGTTCCCGCACAAGACGGTGCTGGAAAACTGTATCCTGGCACCGATGCGCGTGCGCAAGCAGTCCCGCGCGGATGCCGAGGCGACGGCGCGGCGCTATCTTGATCGCGTCCGCATCGGGAACCAGGCGGACAAGTATCCGGCGCAGCTTTCGGGCGGCCAGCAGCAGCGCGTGGCCATTGCACGCGCGCTGTGCATGGAGCCGAAAGCCATGCTTTTCGACGAACCGACCAGCGCGCTTGACCCCGAAATGGTCAAGGAGGTGCTGGACACCATGATCGGGCTGGCGCGCGACGGCATGACCATGATCTGCGTCACGCATGAAATGGGCTTTGCCCGGCAGGTCGCCGACCGCGTGATCTTCATGGCCGATGGCGAGATCATCGAGGAAAACGACCCCGAAACCTTCTTCCACAATCCGGGCCATGCGCGGACTCGCGCCTTCCTCGGCGAAATCCTGGCCCATCACTGATCCGCAGGACAGGTGACAACGGAAAGTGGCCTTGTCCACAGGGCTGCTTTCCGGTCTTTGGGGTGAATGCCCACACATATGCAGGACATCCCGACATGCAGATCAGGCCCGCGACGCCAGCTGACGTTTCCGCCATCTTCCATATCCGGACCTCGGTGACCGAAAACCAGCTGACCACGGCCGAACTGGCCGGGATGGGCATTACGCCCGCCTCGATCACTGCGATGATCCTAGCGTCGCCTTGCGCCTGGGTGGCTGACAAGGACGGACAGGTTGTCGGTTTCTCGATGATAGACCCGGACACCGGATCGCTGTTCGCTGCCTTCGTCCTGCCCGTGCATGAAGGGCAGGGGATTGGCCGCAAGCTGGTCAAGGCGGCTGAGGACGCCTTGTTCGCAAACCACCCGGTCACATGGCTTGAGACGGGCAAGACCACCCGCGCGGCGAGTTTCTATCGCCACCTTGGCTGGAGCAACGAACGCCAGGCAGACGCTGGTGACATCCGCCTGGAAAAGCGGCGGCCCTGACAACGGGAACCCCGGGCTGTCCTTCTGGTGCGTGTCGCGCTATGGGCGAAGCCATGACCGAAACCTTGCCCCCGTGCCCCGAATGCCGTTCTGCCTATACATATGAGGCGGATTCCCTGCTTGCCTGCCCCGAATGCGGACACGAGTGGTCGCCTGCCGCCTCGGATGCCGGGTCCGAGATCCGCGACAGCGCGGGCAACCTGCTGGCGGATGGGGACACGGTGACGGTCATCAAGGACCTGAAGGTCAAGGGGTCTTCAAGCGTCATCAAGGGTGGCACCAAGGTGCGCGGCATCCGTCTGGTGGGTGGTGATCACGATATCGACTGCAAGGTGCCCGGCTTTGGCCAGATCGGCCTGAAATCGCAATTCGTGAAAAAGGTCTCGGACTAGGTCGCAAGGCTGTCGGTTTTCCGCCGATCGGCATGGCCGGGTTGATTGACACTGACCGCGCCAAGGCAGAGTTTGGCCGCGCCACGGTCGCAGAATGCGGCCGTGCTTCAATGAAACGGGACAGGCAGGAGATCGAATTGATCAAAGCAGTCATTATCAGCCTGGGTGCAGTACTTGCCTTGGCAGCGTGCAACCCCACTCCGCAGCAGCAAGCGGCAATGCGTTGCGGCGCATCGACGGCCGGCGGCGCAGCGGTGGGCGCGGGCCTTGGCAGCGCCATTGGCGGCGGCAAGGGCCGGGATATCGCCATGGCGGCAGGCGCGCTTGGCGGCGGCGCGATGGGCCACCGGATGGGGTGCTAAGCACCCGCCGATGACCCGCAATCGCCCGCCTGACGGTCGGGCAATTGCAATTCGGCTGCAAAGGCAGGGAACTCTGGCACCCACGACCGGGCTTCTGGTTTCCCTGCCGATGCGCCAATCTACTCCGACAGGGTATTCTTGTAGATCCTGCCGTCCTTCATGATGATCAGCAGGTTGCGCTCTGCGTCAGCGAGCAGGTCGATATTGGCAAGCGGGTCGCCATCGACCAGCAACAGATCGGCAAACGCGCCTTCCTCGACCACCCCAAGCTTGCCCTTGTAGGGACTGCGCAGGCCGGAAAGCTGAAGCAGTTCGGCATTCGTCGATGTTGCCTGGCGCAGGATTTCGGCGGGCGTGAACCATTGCTTCAACGACACAAGCATCCGCCCCTGCTGGCGAGCCATCGCTTCCGAGAACAGGACATCGGTGCCAAAGGCAAGCTTCAGGTTGTATTTCTTGGCCAGCTTGTAGAGGCGGTCGGTGCCCTCCATGACCTCTGCGGCCTTCTGGTCCTGATCCGAGCCGGGCGGGAACATCCCGCCGAAGAATTCATGCGTGATCGGTTGCGCCGACAGCCAGATGCCTTTTTCGGCCATGTATTTGGCCGTGTCCTCGTCGATCAGCTGGCCGTGCTCGATCACCTTCACGCCGGCATCGATCGCCCGGCGCACCGCGGCCGAGGTATAGGCGTGCACCGTGACATAGGTTCCCCAGTTCGATGCCGCCTCGACAGCCGCGCCCAGCTCTTCGGGGGTAAAGGTCGACACGTCGATCGGGCTGTGAGGAGAGGCGACTCCACCGCCCGCGGTCAGCTTGATCTGGCTTGCCCCCAGCATCAACTGTTCGCGCGCGCGCTGGCGCACCTCGTCAGGGCTGTCCGCGATCATGGCGCCGCCCAGTTCTTCTACCCTGGACAGCGGTTTCGAGCTGTCGCGGGGCAGATCGCTCAGCGGACGGAAATCCCCATGCCCGCTGGTGACAGAGATGATCGCACCCGAGGGCCAGATCCGGGGACCCGGTACGACGCCAGAGTCGATGGCCTGTTTCAACCCGAATGAGGGGCCGCCGAGGTCGCGCACCGTGGTAAAGCCGCGCATCAGCGTGGCCGTTGCCTCGGCCCCGGCCAGCAGGTTGATCAGGCCGACATCGCCAAACAGCATCTGTTCGGGTGTCTGGCGGATCAGCATCGTGTGCCAATGTGCGTCGATCAGCCCCGGCATCAGGGTCCGTCCGCCGCCGTCGATCACGGCCGCATCGGCCCCGGCCGTGGCGTCATCGCCGATCTCTGCCACCAGATTTCCGCGCACCAGCACCGAGGTCGGCGCGCTGAGGCTGTCGCCCTTGCCATCATAGACCCGCACGTCCGTGAACAGCGTTTCGGGGGCCGTCTCGGCCGCAATCGCCGGCGTCGAGATCAGGGTCGCCAGCAGCGCGCCGGCAGCAAGCAATGTTCGTTCGGGTCTGACCATCGTGACTTCTCACCTCCGTCTTTCGAATATCCTGCCGGGGGGCGGGACAGCTCCGGGGGACGCCCAAGGCATCGCCCCGATACAAGCGCAGTATTCTTTCGGGATTGTGACCGGATTCCGGCCGGCCAAGGCAGTGATGGTTCATTCTGAAGGCATATTCGACGCAAGGTAAACAGTTTTCCTTGGCGAGGGGCAATATTATCAACCTGTTAGGATGCTTGGCAGAATTCCGTCGAAGCCCATCCCGCGGGGCAGGAGGTTGCCACCCCCGGACGGGCGCGCCATGTCAGGGGGCCATGCGCTCTCCGCGCCGCCGCAGTAGCCGCGCTGGTGCGCCGACATAAATGCCGCCGGGAAGTGTCCGGCCCTTGACGACCGCACCCGCGCCGATGACAGAGCCCCGTGCCAGATGACTGCCCGCCAGGATCTTGGCCCCTGCTCCGATCCAGACATCGTCCTCGATGACGACCTGCTCCTTCAGCAGGGGTTGTCTGCGAATGGGCGTCCGGGCGTCGTCGAAGCCATGTTCGAACGAGACGATGATGGCATGGGCGGCGATGCGAACCTCGTTGCCGATGGTGATGCCGCCGTGACCCAGAAGCACCGCATAGTCATTGATCGAGACGTTGTCGCCGATGTCGATCAGGCCGCTTTGCGCGTCGATGACCACCCCGTTGCGCATCGAAACCCGATCTCCGATCCTGATACGCCCCTCGCGCCAGCGGAACCGGGGCCAGTAAAGCATCTTCGGCCGCTTTCCGATCGTCAGCGCGCCGCGGGAAAGCAAAGCCTTGATCTTGACGAGGCGGCCGATATTCACATGGCTGCCCGCGCGGAATTGGCGATGGGCGGCACTGCCTTTGCCCAACGGGTTGGACGGACTTTCCCGTGGGTATGGATCGAAAGCCTCGCCATCAATTTCCCCCCGCCGCTATGGCCGTGAAAATTACTAGGGAATCCGAGGCGCAGAGAGTCAAGTGAAAGGGAGGGGTGCCGGAATGAGGAAAGGCCCCGCAAAGGGGCCTGTCCCGGATCTGCAAGGATCGCTTAGAAGTCCATCGTCAGGCCCAGCGTGACCGTCCGGCCGGGGGCGTAAAGCGGATAAACGCTGCGTGCATCGTATTGGACATAGCTGGAACGCTCGTAATAGGTTTCGTCCAGCAGGTTGTCGACGCCCAGATGCAGAACGACATTCTCGTAGTTCTGCGGCCGCCACTCGCCATACAGGTTCACGACGGTATAGGACTCGTGATCCTCGAACCCGGCTTCGGTCAGATAGTCGCCGTCAAGCTTGCCTGCCCATTCGATGGTCCCGCCGACTTTCAGGTTATATTGCGGGATCTCCTGATCGACATAAAGCGTGGCGATGTTCCCGACCGGAACGACGGTTCCGCCATTCGGCAGCACGTCCTCTCCGTTCTGGGTCACGTCGGCCTTGGTGAAGCTGGTGCCGACGCGGCCGCTGCCCCAGCTGTAGTTGCCCTGAAGGGTGAAGCCCTTGCTGCGATAGTCGTCTGCGTTGGTCAGATAGCCGATTTCGGTATCGTATTCCCCAAGGCCCTTCAGGCGGGTGTCGAAGAAGGTCAGGTTCCCGGTCCAGTTGCCCTGGTTGGCATTCAGGCCCAGCTTGATGTTGCTGGCTTCGGCCGGGTCATAGCCGGGATCGGTGGCGAAGGATTCGTCGCGGGCATGAAGCAGGCCGAATTCGCCCACCTGATAGCCCAGCCAGGTTTGCGAGGCGCCCGCAAAGACCTCGTAACCCTCAGAGAATTCATAAGAGACCGTGCCGTTCACGCTGGCGCCGGTATCGCTGAACCGCTCTCCGTTCCAGTCGGTGAAGCGCTGGTGATCCAACCGAAGGCCGGTCGAGACGTCGATGCCGTTGTCGAATTCGAACCGGCCCTGGACGAAAGCCCCGATCTGCATGGTCTCAAGCGTGTGGATGCGCGGCGCGCGGTCGCCGTAATTGTCCACGCGGTAGTCGTCATAGGCCCAGTCGATGCCGGCCGTGATCGTGCCCGGACCGGTGGTATAGGTGTTCTTCATCTCGCCGCCGATGGTCTTGACCTCAAGATCCATGTCGCCGTTCACGGGGCGCGCGCCGGTCGCATAATTCGGACGCCAGTATTCATTGCGGGTGACATAGACCAGCGCTTCGGGATCCCAGGCATCGGTCGGCGCGGTTGAGCTGTATTTCAGGGACAGCGTGTTGCGCGTGACTTTCAGCGGAAAGACCTCATCCGCGTGGTCAAGGTCCATGTTCATCTTGATGACGCGGTCGTCATCGTCCTTGCTGTATTCATAGGCCAGCTCGACACGATGGCCTTCGAATTCATAGCCCAGCTTGGTCAGCGCGCCCTGGGTCGCAGGTGCGGTCCCGGGCATTTCGCGGCCGTCGCCATTCTCGTAATTGTCGCCATCGGCGGCGTGGAGCATCACGAACCAGTCGAAGCCGGCATGGATACCGTAGCCGGCCAACGAACCGGCCACCCCGCGCCCGTTCGTGCCATAGGACAGTCCCACGCGGCCGCCCTGGGTCTGGCCATCGGCCAGCATGTCCTGCGCGCCGACGGTTTCATAGCGCACGGCGCCCGCCGCGGCGCCAAAGCCTGAATCCGCGGCTGCGGCGCCCACCTCGACCTCGACCGATTTCAGGAAGGCGGGGTCGATGACATTCGATCCCGTATGGTGCCAGCTGGTGACGCCCTGCGGGACGCCATCCACGCTGACGGCCAGGTTCGACTGTTCCATCCCGAAGACATGGATGCGCTTGGACGGACCGGCGCCGCCCGAAACGGTGATCGCGGAATCCCGCGCAAACAATTCGGAGACATCGGCAGGTTGCAGAACCTCGATATCCTCGGGGGTAACGGTGATGCCACCCGTGGCCTCGACGTTTTCCCGGCCATCGGCGACCAGTGTAATCGGGGCCAGGACCACGCTGTCCGTTTCGGGGGCGGTCGCCAGATCCTGCGCGCTCAGCGCCGAGGCGAGTGCAAGCGTCGACACATTTGCCAGCACGAAGATAAGTCTTTGTTTCATAAGTTTCCCTCGTCTTCCGAAATGTTTGGGCGCCTTTTATGGAGGGGAAAATGAAAACACAAGTATTTTACTCAGGAATCGGTGACGCATTCGAAACCGGCGCTTCGGCGTGCCAGAGATGCAACTGCGCGGCGATCTTCGCGGGTGATGGACCTGTCCCTGACAAGCGGCTAGCACTGGGCCTGCCGAATGCGGTGGTGCATCGGCTGAACAGGGGAAGAGGTCCGTGACGGGCAAGCAGAACATGATCGACTGCCATCTGCATCTTTTCGATCCGGTGCGCTTTCCCTATGCGCCCGATACGCATTACCGTCCCGCCGGGCACGAGATTGCCACGCTTGCCCAGATGCGCGCGGTGCTTGCCGCAAATGGCATCGAACGCGTCCTACTAGTGCAGCCGAACTCGGCCTATGGCACCGACAATGCGATGATGCTGGATGCGATTGCGCAATCAGGCGGCCTGTGGCGCGGGATGGCGGTGGTCGATCCGGATATCGACATCGACCATCTTTGCGCCCTGAAGCGGCAGGGCGTCATCGGCGCGACCTGCGTGCTTCAGAACTATTCCCCCGAAGGCTTGCGCCGCTTTCCCGCACTGATCGAAAAGCTTGTGGGGCTGGACATGATCTTTGACGTCCAGTTCGCGGGGGATGAGATCTTTGCCGCCCAAAGCCTGTTTGCGGGCAGTCCGGTGCGCCTGGCGATCGACCATTGCGGCAGGCCGGATCTGTCGCAGGGCCGCGATGCGCCGGCCTTTCGCGCGCTACTGGATCTGGCAGATCGCGCCGCGCCGACCACCATAAAGATTTCCGGCCACCACAAATTCGCACCTTTCCCCTGGCCCTTCGAAGCGGCAGATCCCTTTATTGCCGAGATCCTCTCCGCCTTTACCCCGGCGCGCAGTGTCTGGGGGTCGGACTGGCCTTTCCTGCGCGTGCCCGAGCGGGTGGATTACAGTCCGCTGCTGCCGCTTGCGGCGCGATATCTGGACAGCGACGCAGCCCGCGACCAACTGTTCCGCCGGACAGCCCTGCGCGAATTCTGGGGCGAACGGGACTGACCCCCTACATCGCATGACCCCAGGTCAGCAGGCCAAGCGCGCCAAGCGCCATCCAGACCGCCATCGCGATCATCATCAGGTTCTCGGTCAGCGAGACAAAGCCAAGCGGCACATTGCTTGACCCGCCGACGCAGGCGCATTTCAGCTCTCGCCGGTCGACATAAACTGCCTTGAAGACCGAGACCGCGCCGACCGTTCCGATGAACAGCGCGACCGGCACCGACAGCCATGTCAGCGCGCCGGCGATCATCAGGATGCCCGCCAGTCCCTCGGCGAAGGGATAGATATAGGAATAGCGCACCCACCGCCGGGCAAGCAGGTCATAGTTCAGGAACATCGTGGCAAAGGCCTCGACATTCTGCAGTTTCAGAAGGGCGAGAGCCGCCATGCTGAAGCCGATGAACCATTCGATGCCCCGGATCGTGAAGGGGGTGCCATAGACGGCGAAGCTGGTCGCCAGCCCCATCAGCAGCGTCATTGCGAACAGCGCGATGACCGGACGATAGCTGGTCGCCTTTGGGTCGACGACCCGCTTGCCCAGGTGCCGCCGCAAGTCGCCATAGCCACCGATCCGCTTGTCCCCGATGAAGATCTGCGGCGTGGTGGCGACGCTGTGCGCGGCCTTGAAGGTATCGACCTCGGCCCGCGTGGCAAGGTGATGGTCCTCGACCGCGAAACCCGACCGCTTCAGCAGGTCCAGTGCCTTCAGGCCATAGGGGCAGGTGTGGTCGGGCATCATCATCCGGTACAGGCGCGCGATCTTGTCCGGGCGGGAATTTGCGCTGGGTTCCGACATCCTGGTCACTCCCTCTCGTGCTTGTGGATGGGTATGTCGGTACGTATATAGGTGCCGTACCATGGTACGGGATCAAGGGGTAAAATGCTCACGATTGGAAAGCTTGCCAAGGCCGGGGGCGTGGGCGTGGAAACCGTCCGCTTCTATCAACGGCGCGACTTGCTGGGAACGCCGTCGCGCGACGGCGGCATCCGCCGCTATGGCGACGAGGATCTTCGCCGCCTGCGCTTCATCCGCAAGGCGCAGCGGGCAGGCTTTACGCTGGAGGAAATCAGGGAACTGATCGCGTTGGACAATGGTCAGGACCGTTTCCGCGCCCGTGAACTGGCCGAAGCACGACTTGCCAAACTGGACAGGGATATTGCCGATTTGCAGGCCGCCCGGAACAGCCTGCAACGATTGGCCCATGCCTGCGCCCGGGACCATCAGGGCACATGCCCCATCCTGGCCGCCTTTGAAGAGTAAGGCCGGTCGCCGGTCCTAACGCTCCATCTCGGACAGCGCCGCGATGAAGCGCGAAAACAACTCTCCCTGCGAACCGATCCGCAGCTTGCCATAGATGTTGCGGCGGTGGATGCGGACCGTGCCGGGCGAGATGCCAAGCGCGATCCCAGTGGCCTCGGCCGAATGACCCTTCAACGTGAACTCGACGATTTCCACCTCACGTGGGGTCAGCAGGTTCTGGCCAAAGCTGCGGAAAGCGGTGTCGATCAATCCCGCCAGCCGGGTGCCCCCATCGGGGGTGGGGGCGGGGGCGGGCGCATTGGCGAAACGGTCGGCGACATCGGCCCAATGGTGGCGAACGACGGCCGCGACAAAGGGCAGGATCGTCGCCATGTCGCGGAACTCGCGGGCCGAGAAAACGCGCGATGTCCGCATGGCCGAGATGACGACCCTTGCTGCGCCCACATCGACCATGAAGCCGATCTCTTCGGCCAGTTCGGTCTGGACATAATAGTTGCGGAAATACTCGCCCTGATAGAAGCGGTCCGGAGCAAGGTCGCGCAGGCGGACCAGCCGCGGCTCGGTCGATTCCGTGCAGTGCAGATAGAACGGGTCCAGAAGATAGGGACCGGCCTGGTAGTCCTCGACCATGACCTTGTGCTTCCATTCCGGGAACTCTGAATGCAGCGCCAGCGGCGGGCGGTCTTCCAGATAGGCAAAGGTCACGCTGTGCTCGAATGGCGCGACCTGCCTGATGGCATCGACCAACGCCTGGGGGAAGGCCGGCGAATGCAGTGCCGCGACCGCGCGGGCTGATCCCTCGATCCAATCCTTTGACCAACTCATCCGATTGTTCCCTGCGACTATGCCTTTTGTGGTATATACAACAAAAGACGTGTTTCTTATCATTTTTATGCAGAAGGGAATAGTCCGCAAGAGACTTGACCAACAGGGAAAGACGTTCAGATGGCATATGTGACGGATGTAAGCCCAGCCGAGGCCGTGGCGGAGTTCGCCGATACGACCAAGCGCTATGGCGCGGTCCTGGCCGCTGACCGGCTGAACCTGCGCATCCGGCGCGGCGAATTCCTGTCCTTTCTAGGCCCGTCAGGATGCGGCAAGACCACGGCGCTGCGCATGCTGGCCGGATTCGAGACCCCGACCGAGGGCGAGGTTCTGATCGATGGCCAGTCGGTCGGCGCGACCCCGGCCTATCGCCGACCGGTCAACATGGTCTTCCAGAACTATGCCCTGTTCCCACATATGACGGTGGCGCAGAATGTGGCCTATGGCCTGAACCAGCTTCGGCCGCGCCTGCCCAGGGCCGAGATCGAATCGCGCGTCGCGCGCGCGCTTGATACCGTGCGGCTTGGTGATTTCGGGCCGCGACGCATCTGGCAGATGTCCGGCGGGCAGCAGCAGCGCGTGGCGCTGGCGCGCGCCATCGTCAACCAGCCCAAGATCCTGCTTCTGGACGAACCCATGGCCGCGCTGGACGCCAAGCTGCGGGGCGAGATGCAGATCGAGTTGCTGAACCTGCAACGCAAGCTGGGAATCACCTTCGTTCTGGTGACCCATGACCAGCAAGAGGCGCTGTCGATGTCGGATCGCATCTGCCTTATGGGCAAGGGCCGCATCGCGCAGATCGGCACGCCGCGTGACCTGTATGACCGGCCCGCGAACCGCTATGTCGCCGATTTCGTCGGACGCGCCAATATCCTGTCGGCGCGGGTCGAGACGGTTTCTGGCGGGATCGCCACCGTGGCGCTGGCCTCGGGCGAGCGGGTCGCCACCGCCGCGATCAATCCGGCATCGGCGGGCGACAGAGTCGAGGTCGCGATCCGCCCCGAGACGCTGCGGATCGCGAATGCGCCAGACGGCCAAACGCCGTCGATCCCGGCGCAGGTCACGAACATGATCTTTCTTGGCGAACATATCGAATTCCTGCTGGCCCATCCCGCGCTGGGGGCGCTGCAGGTTCTGCTGCCCCGACAGGCCGAACGGGCCTTGCCGGGCATCGCGGTGGGCGCGACCGCCCATCTGCATTGGGATCATGGCGCCGGCCTGATCCTTGGACAGGAATAGGACCAACAGGGGGAAGCACGAGATGACAAGGGACGACAAGCCTGTCTCGCGGCAGGAATTCATGGCGGAACTGCGCCGCTACCAGAAAGGCTCGGTCAGCCGCCGGCATTTCCTGGCGGTGACGGGACTGGGCGTGGCGACGGCCGCGCTGGCGTCAGCGATGCCCGCACGGCTTTGGGCGGCAGGGATCGGCGATCAGGTGTCGATGGCGACCTGGCCGAATTACGACGACCCCGACAACCTGGCCCTGTTCCAGAAGCAGACCGGTGCGGCGGTACAGGTCAATGTCTTCGGATCGAACGAAGAGATGTTCGCCAAGTTGCAGGCGGGTGGCGCGGGCTGGGACGTGGTCGTCGCCACCAACTACACGATCAGCACCTATGCCGGGCAAAAGATGATCGAGCCGCTCGACCTGTCGAAGCTGCCGAATCACGACGCGGCCTCGTTCGATCCGCGCTTCGCGGATCCCGGCACGGTGGATGGCAAGCTTTACGCCATCCCGAAGCTGTGGGGCACGACCGGCATGGCCTGGGACAGCAGCAAGGCCAAGCAGCCCTTCACCAGCTGGAAGGATTTCTTCGATGTCACGAAGGCCGACTTCTCGGGGCGCACGATCATCCATGACTATCAGCTGACCGCAATCGGCAACGCGCTGAAATATTTCGGCCATTCCTTCAACTCGGTCGATCCGGCCGAGTTGGCCGAGGCAGAGAAGCTGCTGATCGAGATCAAGCCGCACCTGTTCGCCATCACCTCGGACTATCAGCCGTCGATGCGCAATGGCGATGCGTGGCTGACCATGTGCTGGACGGGTGATGCCAAGCAGATGAACCGCGACCTGCCCGAGATCCAGTACACGCTGGGCAAGGAAGGCGGCGAGATCTGGTCGGATTTCTACACCATCCCGACCAGCGCCCCCAACCGCGAAGGCGCCTATGCGCTGCTGAACTTCCTGCTGGACCCCGAGGTCAACGCCCGTGAGGCGCTGTTCCACGGCTATCCGGTTCCGGACAAGCGCGTCGATGCCCTGATCCCGGCAGAGATGTTGAACGACCCGATCCTGCATCCCGCGGCCGAGCTGTTGTCGGCGCTGGAATTCGGCGCCGCGGTCACGCTGACCGATCCGAACCGGGCCGAGATCATGGCGCGGTTCAAGGCGGCATAGGACAGGCGGGCAGGCGATGGCGATTTCCAGAAGACAGGCGCGCTGGCTGCTGCTTGGCCCGGCTGGCCTTTGGTATGCGGCGCTGCTGGTGCTGCCGCTTGCCCTGGTCCTGGTCTATTCCTTCGGTGAACGCGGCGCGGTGGGCGGCTATCAGCCCGCCTTCACGCTGGCGCAATATGCCAACCTGGGAAGCCGCTGGACGGCTTTCCAGAACACGCTGATCCTTGCTCCCGCAGGTACCATCGCCGCTCTGCTGATCGCCTATCCGCTGGCCTATTACCTGGCGCTGCGGGTCGGTGCGCAATGGCGGACCCTGTTGATCGTGCTGGTGATCGTGCCTTTCTGGACCTCGATCCTGATCCGGTCCTATGCCTGGATCTTTCTGCTGGGCGGCCGCGGGATCCCGCAACTGCTGTCCTCGATGGGGCTGGGGGATTTCCGGCTGATCAACACACCCTTCGCGGTGCTGGTGGGCATCGTGTATGGCTATTTGCCGCTGATGTTCTTCCCGATCTACGTCAGTCTGGAAAAGCTGGACCGCCGCTTGCTTGAGGCCGCGGGCGATCTGGGCGCGCCGCCCTGGCGCAGCTTCCTGCAGGTTACGCTGCCGCTGTCGCTGCCCGGTGTCGCCACCGGCTCGATGCTGGTCTTCATCCTGCTGATGGGGGAATACCTGATCCCGCAGATGCTGGGCGGCGGCAAGGTCTTTTTCGTCGGCAACGCACTGGTCGACCTGTTCCTGCAATCGCGCAACTGGGCCTTCGGCTCGGCAATGGCGGTCACGCTGGTGGCGGTCATGCTGCTGGTGGTCACGCTTTACATGCGTTTCCTGCGCCGCATCGGCGCGGCGCGCGACGATGTCGGCCTGATGTGAGGATGTGATGCGGATCTATGCCCTTGCGGTCTATCTGTTCCTTTACCTGCCGATCGGCATCATCGCGCTGTTCAGCTTTTCGGCGGGACGCTCGGCCAGCCAGATGCAGGGCTTTTCGCTGCAATGGTATGGCAAGGCGCTGGGGAACCCCTTTGTCGTGGACGCGCTGAAAACCTCGGCCTCGGTCGCGTTCACCTCGGCTGTGCTCGCCAGCATCTTCGGAACGATGGCGGCACTTGCCCTGACCGGGATGCGTGGGCGCCTGCGCGTGCTGTTCGACGGCATGATCTATGTCGCGGTGATGATCCCCGGCATCGTCATCGGCATCGCCACGCTGATCGCGCTGGTCACGGTCTTCGGCGCCGTCAATCCCTGGCTTGAGCCGCTGACCGGGTGGAAGCTGTCGATGGGCTTCGGCTCGCTTGTGGGCGCGCATGTGCTGTTCACCATGTCGCTGGTCATCATCCTGGTTCGCGCCCGGATCGAGGGCATGGATCGCGCGCTGATCGAGGCATCCTCGGACCTGGGCGCGGGGCCGATCGCCACCTTCCGTCAGGTGACGCTGCCCATGCTGGCACCTGCGATCTTCGCGGGATTCCTGCTGAGTTTCACTTTCAGCTTCGATGATTTCATCATCGCCTTCTTCGTTGCGGGTCCGCAGACGACCCTGCCCATCTATATCTTCTCGTCGATCCGACGCGGCGTGACGCCGGAAATCAATGCCATCGGCACGATGGTGATGGCGGCGTCCCTTGCCGTGCTGATCGTCGCGCAACTGACGCTGCGCCGGGGCAAACCGGACGCGCACTAGGAGGACTTCATGTCATCTCGTCTTGAAGGGCGCATCGCCCTTGTCACCGGCGCTGGGTCGGGGATCGGTCGCGCTGGCGCCATTGCCATGGCGGGCGAAGGCGCCACCGTCATCGTCACCGACCTGCGCGCGGATCTGGCGGATGAGACAGCGGCCCTGATCCGCGCAGCCGGGGGCCAGGCCGAGGCTCATGCGCTGGACATGCGCGACGATGCGGCCATCGAGTCGCGCATCGCCGATGTCGCGGGCCGTCACGGGCGGCTTGATGTGGTCCACAGCCATGCCGGCATCCAGATCGCCGGCAAGCTTGAAGAGGTGACCGCCGAACAGATGGATCTGTCCTGGGCATTGAACGTCCGGGCACATTTCATCATCGCGCGGGCAGCGGTCGCGCCGATGCGGGCGCAGGGCGGCGGGTCGGTCATCGTCACAGCGTCGAATTCCGGCTGCCAGTATGACCGGGGCATGATCGCCTATGCCACGACCAAGCATGCCGCCGTCGCCATGGTGCGGCAGATGGCGGCGGATTACGCGCGCGACAACATTCGCTTCAACGCGTTGTGCCCCGGTTTCGTCGACACGCCCTTCAATGCCGGGTTCGAACGCCAGATGGGCGGTCGCGCCGCGCTGGAAAGCTATGTCGCCGACACCATTCCCATGGGCCGCTGGGCTTCGACCGAAGAGATTGCCGAGGGCATCCTTTACCTCGCTTCGCCGCGCTCGGCATTTGTCACCGGGCTGGCGCTGGTCATCGACGGCGGCGAGGTGCTTTGATCCGCGCCGTTGTGTCCCGTCCCAAGCCGGCGACAACCCTGGGCCGGTTGCATCTCATGCCCTGCGGGTGGGCGCGAATGCCAATCAATCGTCTGGTTTAAAAGAAAGCCCTGTCGCCACAGAATTGCAGCTGGAGAGGGGAATTGGCGATTTCAGTTCGCCAATTCGGGGCTTCCGTCCGGCATCATTTCCGGACGGTCTGCGCGGCATTTCGGCAAGCGGCAAATTGCCACATTGTGCCGGGGAAATGTCATGACAAATCCATGTCGCAGCGAGGCTTTTCGCAATTCCGTCGCGGATTAATCGCGACCCCAAAATCGCCTACCAAGAACCGGGATGCGGCGACCACGGTTCTGCCCTGCCATTATCCGGCCCAAGGTCATCCATCATCGCATCAAGGCCCGCAACTTCGGCCAGTCGGGCGTGATCGGCGATGATGACGCGTGATCCGTCCAGCGTGATCCCTTCGGATTTCAGGGCGTTGAAAACCCGTGACAGGCTTTCGGGTGTCATCCCCAGATACGAGGCAAGGTGCCGCTTTTCGAAAGGCAGGGTGAAGGTGTGCAGGTTCCCCTCGCGCCGGGCCTGGCTGAGCAGCCAGGCGATCAGCCGTTCGCGCCCGGTGCGCAGCTTCAGGTTCTTGGCCTGCCGGACCATGCCGCGAAAACTCATTGCCAGATGGCTCATCACAGCGCCGGCCAATGCCGGGTCACGCCCCAGTGCGGTGCGCAGGTCAACGGTCGGCAGCATGATGATGCGCGAGCGTTCCTGCGTGCGTGCCGACATCAGATAGGGCGCATCCGGGATGCAGGCCGCGACGATGAAGCTGGAAACCGGCCGGATGACGGCCATGATCGCCTCTCGTCCCCTCCATTCGGTGTGCAGCTGGACCGAGCCCTCGACCAGGATATGCAGGAAATCCGCGCGGTCTCCCTGCCGGAACAGGTCAAGCTGGGGCGGGAATTCCTGCGAGTATGTGGCTGCCATCAACGTGTCAAATGTCTCGTCCATGATGCCCCGGAACAAGGGCAGGTCACGGATGGCTGGCTTCTCGTCGTTGCGCACGAATCGACCTTCTGGAAGTTTTATAATTGATCTTTGGTAATTGCTGCTCCCGAAAAGGGCAATCATCTGCGGTTGAATGGTCAACTGGACCCTTGACCCTTGTCAGGAGAGTGAAGGGTAAAGATCAATCGTTGTAGCTTTTTGGAAAGTCTTCCGAAAAGATTGATCCATATCAAATCGGATGCTACGAATCCGTGGTGGTTCTGCATCGAAGACTTCGGACTATTTCCGTAGATACTCAGGAGCAAGCCATGCAGGAACGGGTGTTTCCTACGCACAGCGAACAACAACGAGCGCTTTGGCTCAGTACGTTGTCCTTTACGCTGTGCTTTGCTGTCTGGACTATTTTTTCGATCATCGGAATTACCATCAAGGATGAACTCGGCCTGTCCGAGTTCCAATATGGGTTGCTGATTGCGACCCCCGTGCTGACC